>CAYGMM010000208.1:0-3228 GCA_964351035.1 uncultured Actinomyces sp. | reverse complement strand
GTCTGCGGATCGACTCCGGGGACCCGCCCTCATGCTTTGTCTGCCCGCCTGGACCGGCGCACCAGACTCGGTGGCTCGCGTGACGGAGCAGACTTCACAACAGTTGCACGACTCCGGCCGTGCCGCGCTTGAGGCCGACCTGCTCCGCGATCAGCGCTCCGGTATCGGCCGCGTCGCCGATCTCGTGCGTATGGGCTGGGAGTCCTACGACGAACACGACCTCATTGACGCGCTCGCCACCGCAGCCCGCCAGCCCGGCCCTACGGTGGCGCAACTCGCCGGCATCAAGGCCCCGGCTGCGGTGCTCAGTTGGCCGGACGACGCGCTGCACCCGGATGCTGTGGCCGGATTGTGGGCCAACGTCATTCCCACCTCGCGGCATTTCGCGGCGAGTGCGCTTGACCCGATCGAGTTGCAGGTGGCCTGCCGACGGGCGGTCGATTGGCTCAGGGCGCGGGGGGCGCTTCGGTAGCACCGGGCGCCGTCTGCGGCAAGGTCAGGGCAAGAGCCTCGCCCGGCACCATCGCGTCACCACCGCGGACCACAACAAGATCACGGAAGACCTGCTCGAGCGCGGGATTGCCCCCGGGTGCCGCAGCGGCACCGATGAACAGCCCACGCAGGAACCAGCGCGGTCCGTCGACGCCCACGAAACGGATCGGCTGCAGTCCACCCTGACCCGGCACCCGTGCCCGCAGCTCGGTGCCGTAGTCGCCGGCCGCCTCCTCCACCAGTCCACCCTGTCCGGTGATCGAGGACATGATCTGTCGACGGGCGTCCTCCCAGATGCCCGTGGCCCGTGGCGCGGCAAAAGCCTGGATCTGGAGTGAGCCATCGCCGAGCACCAGGGTGATCACGCTCACGGCGCCGGTCTTTTCGTCCACCTGTGCCTGAACCTGCAAGCCGTCGACGCCCTTCAGGCGCAGACCGCCGAAGTCAATGCGATCGTCTTCCTCGCCGACCTCGGCGGCATCCCATGGCCCATCGGGTCGCGGGGACAGTCCGGCGGGTTCCTCCTCCGACGCATTGTCATCAGATGCGACGGAGTCGTCGCTGACGGCCTCGACGGCGACGTCGTTGTCGCTGTCCTTGCGGCGCTTGCGGATCATGAATCCTCCGGAGTGTGCGGACCCCCCACCGTACCTGTCGAGCCATAGCCGCCTGCGCCTCGGTGGGTGCCGGGCAATGCGTCTACCTCGTGGCAGACGGCTTCGCACACCGGCTGAACGATCAGTTGCGCGATGCGGTCCCCTCGGCTGATCTCGATCGGGGTCGATGCGTCGGTGTTGAGCAGACACACGATGATCTCGCCGCGGTACGCGGCGTCGACCGTTCCCGGTGCGTTCACAACGGTGAGCCCGTGCCGAGCGGCGAGTCCGCTCCGCGGATGAACGAAGGCGGCATGGCCCGGCGGCAGCGCGATGGCGATACCCGTGGGCATCAGGCCGCGTTCGCCGGCGCCTAACACGAGATCCTCTCGGGCGTAGAGGTCCATTCCTGCGTCCCCGGGGCGCGCGTACGTCGGAAGCGGGAGGTCTGGGTCGAGACGTTGCAGGAGGACGTCGACGCGTCCATCCCCCGTCACGGGTTGACCTCGTGGACCCAACTCGGTCCCCCCTGTCGCCGATCCTCGATCGCCGCTTCGATCTGCTCGGCGTTGCCGTTGTCGAGGAAATGCTCGAGCGGAACCTGCAGGAACAGTGCGGCGGCCGTGACGGCGATCTCGCCGTCGTCGGCATTGAGTCGCGCTTCGCCCTCGGTGTAGATCTTCCGCCCGACGGCACCGGCGATACGTGTGCTGATGTGCAGCGTCGTCCCGACCGGCACTGGGCGCCGGTAGTCCACCTCTAGGTGCACGGTCACCGCGGGAACCCCGAGGTGGCGATTCAGGACACCCATGGCCTCGTCCATCGCGGTCGCGATCATCCCGCCGTGGGCCAGTCCGGGGGCTCCCTGGTGGTACGTGCTGACCTCGAGGGTGCTCCACATATCGAGCCCTTCACCGGCGATGACACGCAGGTGAAGACCGCCCGGATGATCCGCCCCGCAGCCGAGGCACCAGCGGTAGTGGCTCGGCACGACGTCTCCGGGCAGGGGCGCGCCAGCACTGCGGGCCGGCATCGTGGCCCGGTCCGGTGGGATGGTCTTGCGCTCGGGTCCCTTGGGGCGCGGCTGCGTGGACATGGCCCGGACGATACCCGCCGACATGACCTGACAGGCTGGGGCCGTGGAGGGTTGGCAGGAGGGCCGCGACGGTGACGCCGTGGTCTATTCGGAACGACTGTGGCCGGGCCCCGGGCTGCTGATCCTCGCCGCAGCGGTGATTGCCCCCGTCGCGATTGCCTACGGCGCGGTCTTCGGCGCCACCCTCGGCTGGATCCTCGGTGTGCTCGTCATCGGGTTGGCCTGGGCTTGGCTGATCGGTTCCGCGCCGACACTGCGCGTTGACGACCGGGTGTTCCGTGCCGGCCGCGCCCGCCTGCCTCGGACCTATGTGGGTGACGTGCGCGGTCTCTCCGCGTCGGACCTGTCACGCGAACGGACAAGCGGTGACGTGCGTACCTACTTCGTCCTGCGTCCGGGAACGTCCCGCCGGGCGGTGCTCGTGGAGAACACCGATCCGAACGACCCGCATCCGCGGTGGATCGTGCAGACACGCCATCCAGATCGAATCGTCGAGGCGCTGTGCGGCCCGAACACATCGAAAGATCTACCTGGGCACACAGCGGCCGACTGATGCGGCAGAGTAGGACCCGCCCCAAGACGAGAGGTCACACATGAGCGATCTGCCCGAAAGCGCCGACTCCACCGAGACGGAGTCTGCCGTCCACGTCCATCCGGCCCATCCGGTGCTGCGCATGACGGCCCCCCTGGTGGCGCTGGGCGCGTCCTGGGCGGCGTCGAAGGCGCTGGCCGCGGCCTACCGATCGGTGACCGGACAGGAACCGCCGGTTCCCGAGGACCGCGGGGTGTCGTTTGCCAGGGTGCTCACCTGGACGGTTCTCACCGCCACAACCGGCGCGGTGATCCAGATGGTGGTCTACCGAGCCGCGAGTCGTGTCCTGCCCGACTCCGACGCCTGAGGGCGATGCGGCTAGGCGCATTCCTTGCAGATCGGACCATTCTTGCCCTCGTGATCGAGTTGGCTGCGATGGTGCACCAGGAAGCAGGATGAGCAGGTGAACTCGTCCGCCTGACGTGGCAGAACGCGCACGGTGAGGTTTTCGT
>CAYGMM010000207.1:2314-3258 GCA_964351035.1 uncultured Actinomyces sp. | reverse complement strand
AGTCGTCTTCCACGAGGGCAACGGTCATGGCCATCGCACCTCACCCCACTTCCCCTCGCAGTATGGCCAAAGAACCACCCAATGCCTTGGGAGGCACTCGCACGTCCGACGCACGACGCTTCACCAGGCTAGGACCGGTCCGCGCAGTACTTCCGCAATCCCTCGATCGCACCCTTGGCCGTGTCACCGAGCACCTTCTTCGCCATGAACCCCGGAATGGGGATCGACGGCTCGACGGTGAGTTCAAGCTCCACGACGGTGCCACCAGCGTCCTGCGCCCATGACCATCGGCCACTCGCTGCCTTCTGAGCGGTGCTCGGCGCCGCAAGGGTCCAACCCATCGATCCCGGCTGCTGGTCGTAGACAAGTTCGAATTCATCTCGGGCAACCTTCACGTCGTTGACCTGACGCGCCCGCAGGGGCTGGCCTTCGCCATCCGCCTCGAGCACCTCGGCGTCGACACAGCCGGGGAACCACTCGGACTGAGCGGGCAGGTCGCGCAAGACGGCTGCCACACGGTCAACCGGCGCTGGAATCACGCCGGACGCTCGAACGGTTACTGAACCCATGACGACACGGTACGCCGCGCCAGCGCAATCCACCCGGTAGCGTCAGCACGTGGCAACCGCACCCATCCCGGATCGCGCCCGTGTCATCGTCATCGGCGGCGGAATCATCGGCACGTCTGTCGCCTATCACCTGGGCCATCTCGGTTGGGGCCATGACACCGTCCTGCTGGAACGCGACCGGCTCACCTCGGGCACGACGTGGCATGCGGCCGGACTCATGGTGACCTTCGGGTCGCTCTCCGAGACATCAACCCGGATGCGTCAGTACACCCGTGACCTGTATTCGCGGCTCGAGGCCGAGACGGGGCAATCGACCGGACTTGCCCCCATCGGCTTCATCGAAGTGGCCGCGGAGGAAGGCAGACTCGAGGAGTA
>CAYGMM010000207.1:0-2304 GCA_964351035.1 uncultured Actinomyces sp. | reverse complement strand
AGTATCGCCGCGTCTCCGCCTTCAATCGTCACCTCGGCGTCGACGTACACGAGATCTCCCCGCGCGAGATTGCCGAGCTGTTCCCGCCGGCGCGCACCGATGACTTGCTCGCCGGCTTCTACGTTCCCGATGACGGTCGGGTCAACCCCGTCGACGCCACGATGGCTCTCGCCAAAGGTGCTCGCCAGCAAGGCGTGACCATCCTTGAAAGCACTCCCGCCCTCGAGGTGCTCTCGCGCGACGGACGCGTCGTCGGAGTCCGCACGGAACAGGGCGACATCGAGTGCGAGTACGTCGTCAACTGCACCGGCATGTGGGCGCGGCAGTTGGCAGGGCAGTCGGGCATCACCGTGCCCAACCAAGCGGCCGAGCACTATTACCTCATCACCGACGCCATCCCGGGACTCGATCCCGACCTGCCCGTGCTGGAAGACCCCGGGTCATTTGGGTACTACCGCCCTGAAGGGGACGGGCTCATGGTCGGCCTGTTCGAGTCCGAATGTGCACCCTGGCAGGTCGATGGCATCCCCGCGGATGCCTCCTTCCTCACACTGCCGCCCGACTGGGAACGCATGGGCCCCTACTTGGAGCGGGCGATGGCCCGAGTCCCTGCCTCGATGGAGGTCGGCATTCGGACGTTCTTCTGCGGCCCGGAGTCCTTCACCCCCGACCTTGCCCCGGTCGTGGGCGAGGCGCCGGAGGTACGTGGCTATTTCGTCGCGGCCGGACTGAACTCCATCGGCATCCTCACCGGCGGTGGTATCGGGCGTGCCGTCGCTACCTGGATCGTCGACGGATTGCCGGATGTCGATGTCACGGGAATGAACATTGATCGACTGCATGCCTACCAGGGCAGTCCGGCCTACCGCGCAACGCGCACCGTCGAGTCGCTCGGCATGGTCTACCAGACCCACTTCCCCGGCAGGTCGATGCAGACCGCCCGTGGCATCAAGCGCTCGCCACTGCATGACCGCCTCGCCGCCCAGGGCGCCTACTTCCGTGACGTTTCCGGCTGGGAGGGCGCCGACTGGTACGCCGGCGCCGACCAAGAACCTGACCCGGGTGAACTGCACTGGGGCCGGCAGAAGTGGTTCGACCAGTGGGCGCGCGAGCATCACGCAATCCGAGAGTCCGTCGGCCTGATGGACATGTCCTTCATGGCGAAGTTCCGCGTCCAGGGCCCGGATTCGGGGGCGGTGTTGGATCGCATGAGCACCGCGCGCGTGGACGGGGAACCGGGTGTGATCACCTACACGCAGTGGCTCAACGACAACGGCACCCTCGAAGCCGATCTCACCATCACCAAACTTGATGCGGACGACTTCCTCGTCGTCGCTTCGGACACCGCCCACCGGCATGTCGAGACGATGCTCAGACGCGCCCTGGACGGACAGCTTGGCTGGGTCACCGACGTCACGTCCGGGCTGGCACAGATCAACATCCAGGGCCCACGATCGCGTGAACTACTGCAGTCGCTGACGTCGACGGATCTGTCCAACGGGGCCTTCCCCTTCCGCGCGGCACGCGAGATAGACCTCGGCTTCGTGCGGGTCCTGTGCGTGCGCATCACGTATCTCGGCGAACTCGGCTATGAACTCTTCGTCCCGACCGAGCAGGCGGCATACGTCTATGACCTCATCGTCGAGGCTGGCACCGCGTACGACCTAGCCCATGTCGGCCTGAAGGCGCTGTCGTCCCTACGCATGGAGAAGGCCTACCGCGACTTCGGCCACGACATCGACAACACTGACTCACCGCTTGAGACGGGGCTCGGTTTCACCATCGACTGGAACAAGGATTTCGTCGGCCGCCCGGCCGTGGCTGCGCTGAAGGATTCGGGCCCGCTGACCCGGCGACTCGTCCAGGTGCGCCTGTTGGACCCCGAGCCGCTGATGTTCCACGGCGAGGTCGTCTACCGCGACGGTGCTCCCGTCGGCTACATCCGCGCTGCGAGCTATGGGCACACGCTCGGCGGGGCGGTCGGCCTGGCGATGATCGAGACCGGCGAGGCGGTGACGGCACAGACCCTCGACACCGGTGAGTGGGAGGTGGATGTCGCTGGGGTGCGCTACCCCGCGGTTGCCTCACTCAAGCCGATGTACGACCCTTCGAACGCGCGCATCAAGGCCTAGCCGCGGGCGTCGGCTCTGGCGTCGGGTCCGGTTCGGGTGTCGGCTCGGGCGCAGGCGTCGGCTCGGGCTCAGGCGTCGGCTCGGGCTCGGGTGTCGGATCCGGCTTGGGCTTTGGCTTCGTGTCGTCGATGGGCGAACCGAGTGCCCGCGCGATCGCCCGCACACGCACCTT
>CAYGMM010000206.1:0-3261 GCA_964351035.1 uncultured Actinomyces sp. | reverse complement strand
ACCCGGTCGTGGGCAGCGATACCCGCACCTGAGCACCGCCGAGGGGTGAATCACCAATGGTGGTCGCCCCGCCGTGAGCCAGTACCAACTCCCGGACGATCGGAAGACCCAGGCCAGATCCTCCATCACGCCGCGCGCGATGCTCATCCAGGCGTACGAAACGCTCAAAGACGCGCTCCCGGTCAGCGGCGGGAATGCCGGGGCCGTCATCGCTGACGGTGACGGGAGCGACGTGTCCGGTGCGGCGTAGCTCGGCCTCCGCACGGGACGATGCGTGTCGAACGGCGTTATCCACCAGGTTGCGGAAGATGCGCTCGAGGTACGCACGGTCGGCGAGGAGTCGAACCGGCTCGGTCACGCAACGCAGGTGCACGTTCGTGATCTCGCGACTCGCGGACACAACGGACTCGACGACCTCGTCGAGATCGACTTCCTCCCGGCGTACGGGCAGTGCGGCGTCCGTGCGGGCCAGGACGAGGAGGTCGCCCACGAGGGAGTTGAGGCGATCGACTTCCTCGCGCAGGACATCGGCGTCGACGCCCTCCTCGGTGGTGTCGAGTGATGCTCGCATGGAAGCGAGGGGGCTCTTCAGCTCGTGGCTGGCGTCCGCGACGAACTGACGCTGTTGCTCGACACTGACCTCGAGCCGATCAAGCATCCCGTTCATCGTGACGGCCAACTTCTCCAGTTCATCGCGCGTCGGAGGGACCGCGACGCGTTCGTCGAGTTGGGCGATGCCAATGTCCTCCACCTGACTGCGGATTCGGTCGACGTCACGCAACGAGCGACCTACGGCGTACCAGGTCAGACCCGCAACGGCGCGGAGAACGAGCGGGGCGAGGCCGAGGAATCCGAGGAGCACGACCTGAGACACACGGGTGACGTCGTCGAGCGACGCAGCGGCGACAACGGTGAAGTTGCCCGGGGCGGCCTGGACGGCAACGACGTAGTCCGACCCGTCAGCGAAGGCCGGTGTCACGCGGTCAGTGGTGATAGCGGGATCGGTCGTTGGGTTGGCGAGCGCGGGCTCGCCGGTGATGGCGGGGGAGGCGACCAGCACGGCACCGGTGCTGTCGAGGACCTGGACGACGGTGAGATCGCCGGGCGTCGCCTGCGCGCTGGTGGCGGCGGCATCGAGATCGTCCGCGGCGATCTGGCCGGTGATCTCCTGCGCTCGCTGCGTCACGGTCTCGGTCACCGAGTTGGTGAGTGCCGCCTGAACGACCAGAACGACGGTGGCGGCACCGAGGGCGAGGGTAAGCGCGACCGTCACGACGACGACGATCGTCGAGCGTGCCCGGATCCCGCGCCGACCCCACCACGTGGATCGTGCGGGGGTGCCCTTCATGCCCGCAGCGTAGAAGGGGCACCTGAGAGTCCGCTGTGACCTCTCAGTTCCGACACAGGCGCTCTCAGCGTCCTCTTGGCTGTCGAACCGCACCGTAGATGTCGTGGCTGATCGCCAGCCACCGCACCGAAGGAGGATCGATGGATCTCAAGCGCAAGTCAGCAATCGCCGCGGCCGCTCTGGCCGTGGATGCCCACGGCGGGAACGGAGTGGCTATGGCGGAACAGTCAACGTCGGCGACCGCCGCCCTCGGTGGGTCCATGTCCTCACTGGCCACGCAAGCTGCCGATCAGGCGGTCGAGGGTCCGGAGAATGCCTCGGACGACGGCCCCAACCAGTGCCCGGATGCCAACGCCAACGAGCCCGGCCACCAGGACGTCGTCGAGGATGACGCTAATGAGGGTCCGGAGAACGCCGCGGATGACGGTGCGAACGAGGGTCCGGAGGATCCCACGGACGACGCTCCTGCCGCTGGCTGACGGCTAGCTCACCTCAAGGGCCCGGGTGCGGTGTCTATCCCCTCCGCCGCATCCGGGCCCTTCGCCTCCTGCATCCGGCCTTGTGATGACGCAGACTGGATGACGGACCGAGGGAGTGAGTGAGCATGCAGATCGCAGCGAAGGTCTTTGTCGTCACCGGCGCGGGGAGCGGCATCGGACGGGCTGTCACGTTGGAGGTGTTGAGTCGCAGCGCCAAGGTTGCGGCGGTCGATCTGCACGCCCAGGCGCTGGAGGAAACAGCCCGGCTGGCGAGTGCCGGTGATCGGCTATCGCTGCACACGCTGAACATCGCCGATCGAGGCGAAGTCGCGGCTCTTCCGGACGCCGTACTCGACGCGCATGGTCAGGTCGACGGACTGCTCAGCATTGCCGGCATCATCCAGCCGTTCGAGCCGATCACCGCGTTGCCGCTCGAGGCAGCAGAGCGCGTGATGGATGTGAACTTCTGGGGCACCTACTACCTCGACACGACCTTCCTGCCGCTGCTGATGGAGCGGCCCGAGGCGGCCCTCCTCAACGTGTCGAGCATGGGTGCCCTCGTGCCGGTCCCTGGTCAGGGTGTCTACGGTGCGAGCAAGGCCGCGGTGAAACTGCTCACCGAGTGCCTGTACGCCGAGCTCCGTGATTCGAATGTCGCCGTCACCGTGGTCTTCCCCGGTGGGGTGGGCACCAACATCACCGAGAACTCCGGTGTTGCTGCGCCGTCCATGCCTGCCGGCAAGACCCCCAAGGTCACCTCGGCGGAAGACGCGGGTCGGCTCATCGTCGACGCAGTGGCCAAGGGTGAGCCGCGACTGCTTATCGGTGGTGACGCCAAGATGCTGGATCGACTGTCACGCGTTGCACCGATGCGAGCCATCACCACCGTGGCGGATCGCATGAAGGCGCTGCTCGGCTAGCGCGGAGTCGGTGGAGGTCAATACCGGCTAGATCGTCGGGCGCGGCACCGGATGGCGCGTCTCATAGGCACGTGCAGCCTGCAGGACGAGTGCATCGGCGTACGCCGCTCCGACGATCTGCAGACCCACGGGAAGTCCCGCGGACGTCAGTCCGCACGGCACGGTGATCGCCGGCTGCTGGGTGAGGTTGAACGGATAACTGAACGGCGTCCAGGAGAGCATGGACTCCGGGGTCATCGGGACGGCGCCCGCGGGTCGTGCCTCGAAGGCGGGGATGGCGACCGACGGGGTGACCAGCAGGTCGTAGTGGGTCATGAAGAGACGCATGTGAGTGCCGAGGGCGTTGCGCTTGCCGATGAGTCGCTGGACGTCCTGGGCGCTGAACTCCGCACCCTGCTCGGCTTGGGCGGCGAAGTCCGGGTCAGTAACCGCCTGCCCCTCTGGACTGAGCGCGTCGAAGACGGTCTTGGACGAGACGAACCACAGGCCGGTCGAGATGTCGAGTGGATCCTCT
>CAYGMM010000205.1:0-3285 GCA_964351035.1 uncultured Actinomyces sp. | reverse complement strand
GCGTCGAGGATGTCGCGCAACTCCGTCGGCCCGAGGAGTTGGCTCAGGAGGTCAGCATCGAGCGTGAGCGCCGCGGCCCGACGTTCGGCCAGCGGGGAGTCACCCTCATAGAGGAAGGCGGCGACGTAGCCAAAGACCAGTGACTGCGCGAACGGCGACGGACGCTCAGTCTCCACATCGACCACGCGGATGCGGCCAGTCCGCACCTGGTCGAGCAGTTCCCGCAGGGCGGGCATGTCGAAGACGTCCTGCAGACATTCGCGCACCGCTTCGAGGACGACGGGGAAGTCTGGATAGCGCGCGGCCACCTCCAGTAGGTGGGCCGACTTCTGCCGCTGCTGCCACAGCGGACTGCGTCGGCCCGGTCGCCTGCGCGGCAGCAACAGTGACCGCGCCGCACACTCGCGGAACCGGCCGGCGAAGAGGGCAGATCCACCGATCTGTTGCTCGACGACCTGCGTGATCTCCTCGGGGTCGATGACGATCAGGTCAACGACGGCGGCCGCGGCGGCATCATCCATTGTTTCCGGCAGGCGCAGCACGATCCCGTCGTCCGAGTGCATGACCTGCGGAGATACGCCGTACTCGGCTTCCAACCGGGCAGTGAGTGCCAACGCCCATGGTGCATGAACGCGAGCGCCGTACGGCGTATGGATGGCAATGCGCCAGTCGCCGAGTTCGTCACGGAATCGTTCAACGACGATCGTGCGGTCATCCGGCAATCGGCCCGTGGCGGCGCGCTGCTCCTCCAGGTAGGCGATGAGATTGTCCTGAGCCCATTCATCCAAGCCCGCCTCGACCAGCCGCTCACGTAGAGCCGCACCGTCCTTGCTCGTGCGCAGGAATTCACCGAGCGCGCGACCGAGTTCGACCGGTCGACCGATGGCGTCGCCATGCCAGAAGGGCAGCCGCGCAATCTGGCCGGGTGCGGGGGAGACGAGGACACGATCGGGGGTGATCTCCTCGATCCGCCACGACGTGGCACCGAGCGCGAAGACGTCACCGACCCGCGACTCATAGACCATCTCCTCGTCGAGTTCGCCGACACGTTGGTCGGCGCCAATGAGCACGACGGGGTACAGCCCGCGGTCGGGGATCGTGCCTCCGCTGGTCACCGCAAGGCGCTGGGCGCCAGGACGCCCGGACACGGTGTCGGTCGTGCGGTCCCAGACGATACGCGGCCGAAGTTCGGCGAAATCATCGCTGGGATATTTGCCGGCCAGCATGTCGAGTACGGCGTAGAAGAGCGCCGGCGGAAGGTCGGTGAACGGCGCCGCTCTGGTGACCACCGCGAGCAGGTCATCGACGGCCCAGTCATCCATCGCCGTCATGGCCACGATCTGCTGTGCGAGGACGTCGAGCGGATTGCGCGGCACCGCCAGGGCCTCGATGGACCCGGACTTCATGCGCTCGATGACGATGGCCGACTGGAGTAGGTCTCCGCGGAACTTCGGGAAGACGACACCGCGGCTCACCGCCCCGACCTGGTGGCCAGCGCGACCCACGCGTTGCAGGCCGCTTGCCACACTCGGCGGTGACTCGACCTGGACCACAAGATCCACGGCACCCATGTCGATGCCGAGCTCGAGGCTTGAAGTGGCGACGACCGCGGGGAGCCGACCAGTCTTCAGATCGTCCTCGATGATGGCGCGCTGCTCGCGGCTCACCGAGCCGTGATGTGCGCGGGCGAGCGGCGCAGTGAGTTCACGCTCGTCACCAACCTCGTTGAGTCGCCCGGTCAACCGTTCGGCGAGGCCGCGTGAATTCGCGAAAACCAGAGTCGAGCGTTGATCGGCGACGAGATCGACGATGCGTTCCTCGACGTGTGGCCAGATCGACGTACGCCGTGGGTCGGCAGCGGCGGACCCGTCCGGCTCGAGCTCGGTGCCCATGGCGGCCATGTCCGGCACCGGCACGACGACGGACAGGTCCCACTCCTTGTGGGAGGGCGGGTCAACGACCGTGACCTCTCCTCCCGGCCGTAGATAGCGGGCGACCTCCTCCACGGGCCGCACGGTCGCGGACAGTCCGATGCGCTGGGGACGGGACTCGGTGAGCTCCTCGAGTCGCTCCAGGCTGAGGGCGAGGTGCGCGCCGCGCTTGGTGCCGGCGAGCGCGTGAATCTCGTCGATGATGACGGTGTCGACGGTGCGCAAGATCTCGCGAGCCTGCGATGTGAGCAGGAGGAAGAGCGACTCCGGTGTCGTGATGAGGATGTCGGGTGGGTTCTTCACCATCCGACGGCGTTCCTCGGGTGACGTGTCGCCGGTGCGTACGCCCACGGAGATATCGGGTACGTCGAGGCCGAGCCGCTGAGCCTCGCGGCGGATTCCCGCCAGCGGGGAGCGCAGGTTGCGCTCGACGTCAACCGCGAGTGCCTTGAGCGGGGAGATGTACAGGACCCGAACACCCTGCTGTTGAGTGGCGGGTTGTGGACGGTTTTCCGCCGAAAAACCGTCCACAACCCGCCAGTCAACGGTGGGGTCAACTGAGGAGGCGAGCTGGTCGAGGGCCCAGAGGAAGGCGGCCAGGGGCTTGCCGGAGCCGGTCGGCGCGCCTGCGCCGCGGTCGGCTCAGCGAACGCCGAGTCGAACCACGCGGCGGTCGCGGGGGAGAAGTTGGGCACCGGTCCATCCTCTCCCGTCCGCGCGCAGACCGCTGCATCAGCCGGATGGTCAGCCTCCGGCGGCCTGCGACAGACTGTGCGCGTGCGCCTCACCGACTTCTGGGAACGAATGGACGCCGTCTTCGGCCCGGAATACTCCAAGTCCTGGGCGCGCGACTTCTCACTGTCGGCCCTCGGCGGCCGGACGGTGATGGAAGCCATCGACGCCGGCGTCGATACCCGTGAAATCTGGGAAGCGGTCTGTGGTGTGGTGGAGGTGCCCTCCCTCATTCGCTAGTCGCTGCTGCGCTAGCGTCCGCCTCGTGACGGACACCCTCGCCGACCTCGACGTACCCGCGATCCAACGGCGTACCGTCGGCGTCCTTGCGGGCAGTCAGGTGCTTGGCGGTATCGCGGTCGCTGGATCCGTTGCGGCGGGCTCACTCATCGCCGCCTCGGTGTCCGGATCCGAGGGTGTGGCGGGTCTCGCACAGACATTTGGCGTACTCGGTGCCGCAATCTTCGCGCTCCCACTTGCGCGCATTGCCCTGTCGCGCGGGCGACGCGCATCTCTCGCCTTGGGGTATGGCCTCGGTGCGGCTGGTGCCCTCGTCGTCATCGCGGGCGCGCTGTGGAGCTCGATTTACCTCGTCCTGGCCGGCTGCCTCTTCGTGGGTGTC
>CAYGMM010000204.1:0-3395 GCA_964351035.1 uncultured Actinomyces sp. | reverse complement strand
ACACCTCGATGACGACGGTGGCCTCACCGATCTTCGTGCCGTCCTTGTCCTTGATCGCGTGCACGTAACTGCCGGCGCAGGCGCCCGCCTTGTTCTGCAGGTCCTGCCAGGCGAACTGCGCAGTCTGCACGTCGGCGTACTGGTAGACGAACTGGGCGATGTCGAGATAGTGGTCAGCCTTGTTCTGCTTGAAGACCGTCGACATCTGCGCGTACGTCTCGGACTTCTCACCCTTGACCGCCTTGCCCTTGGTGAGGCACTCGACCGGTTTGGCGCCCTTGTCCGGTACGGCGTAGTCATAGGACTCGACATTGCCGAGCCACAGCGGACCCCACGCCTTCTTGATCAGGGTCTGCTTCAACCCCTTGGCGTTGAGGGTGACGTATTCCAGATCAGCAGCTTGTGCCGCGGGGGCACCGACGAGCAGGGAAGCGGGAAGGGCAGTGGCGGCAAGGGCAAGGAAGAGTCGACGCATGCACCGACGCTAGTGCCCCGAACTACTGCTTGTCCTTGTCCTTGTCCTTCTTCTTGTCCTTGGACTCATCCGGGGCGAAGAGGGTCGTGTAGCACTGGACGGTCTGGCCGAGCAGATCCTGGGTGGCCTGGTCGGGCGTGGCCATTGGGACGTCGCTCACCTGGGCGGCGAACTCATCCGCGGCTGCCAGGCCCTGCAGGTCCAGGCCCTCGCCGGTCCACTGAGCGAGAACGGCGAGACCCGGGCCCTCGACGAAGGCGAGGATCGCGTGCATGCCGGCGTCGTCGGTGCGGACATCGACGACCTGGCTGATGGTGAAGTCATCGCTGACTGCGGCTTCGAGCGCGTCGACGGATTCCGGTGCGGCCTCATCGCACAGCACGGCGAGGATCTCGGTGGGGCCGTCGGTCGGCTCGGCCGAGGAACTGCTGGAGCTCGAACTCGAGGAACTCGACGAACTCGAGGAGCTCGTCGGTGCGGCCGAGGAGGAGGTGGCTGCCTCGTCACCACCGGAGCACGCGGCGAGCAGGAGGGCGCCGGCCATGGCGGCGGAGGCCCAGATGGTTGCGGTCCGAGCCGCCGTTCCCCGAGAAGTGCGCTGTGTCGCAGTCATGTCACAGAGCGTACGTCGCGGCCGCGCCTGTTCCCAGACGACTCTGCTCTGCGCCCCTTTCCTTCCCAGTCCATTCCCAGCCCCGCCCCTGGCGAATCACCCGCGCCCCAAGCCACACTCGATACATGAGCACATCGACCCGCCGCCCGGCCCTCGTGGTCGCCTTGGTGTCGATGGTGCTTGCCCTCTTCGGCTCGCTCATGGTGGCGGCTCCGGCCCAGGCCAATGACGACAAGCTCCGCGAGCGGGCCCACGCCCGTATCGCCGCGATCTTGTCCGAGGCGGTCGAGGTGGGGATCTTCTCGGAGTCGCAGGAGAACTACGTGACCAGCGCCCTGCTGCCGGTCTGGGTCGATCCGAAGGATCTGTCCAAGCGGGCCGAGCGCAAGACGGTCAAGGCCTTCTGGAGCTTTGTCGGTGAGTCCTCCGGCCTCAACGAAGACGAGGTGCTGGACCGGCTCTCCCGAGGGCAAACCCTCACTCGCATTGCTGGCGATGGCGCCGATGATCTGCGCGACGGCCTGTACAACTGGCTTGCTCGCCCGGTCGCCGCGGCGGTCTTCGATGGCGATCTGACCTATTCCGAATCCATTGAATTGCGCGATGACATTCAGCGCGCGGTCTACCGACTGATGATCCAATCCGGTGGAGGCGACCGGCCGGTGACACCGTCACCGCGTCGGCGCTGATCCGCGGTAGGGTCTCCTCAGCTGCTCGTGGTAGCCGTATGCGGTAGGGCGCATAGATCCCGACTACTTCGAGCTTCGGCCCCCGGATCTCCAGAATGGAGTGAGGTCCGGGGGCCGCTTGATGTCCGAAACGAGGGCGGCAATGTCCTACGGTAGGCAGATGGCCATCCTCGTCGTCGACGATGATCCGTCCCTGCGACAGGTCCTCGAGCGCGTGCTCTCCTTCGAGGGGTACGACGTCGAGACCGTACCGACCGGATTCGATGCCCTCGAGCGCATTCAGACTCCGGCACGGGGTGCCGCCACGATCGACCTGATCGTGCTCGACCTCGGGCTGCCGGACATCGACGGTCTCGATGTCGCGCGACGTCTGCGTGCCCACGGCAGCACCATTCCCATCCTGGTCCTCACCGCACGTGGCGAGGTCGGTGATCGGGTCGCCGGACTCGACGCCGGGGCCGATGACTATCTGCCCAAGCCCTTCGATCTCACCGAGCTCATCGCTCGCGTGCGCGCGCTGCTGCGCCGCACGGGTCACACCGGTGGCAGCGACACCTACACCCTTGGCGATCTCACCGTCGACACCGCGCGTCGCCAGGTCACCCGTGATGGCGAGGAACTCAGCCTGACCAAGACCGAGTTCGCCCTGCTGCAGGTGCTGCTCGCCGCCGATGGAGCCGTGGTCGAGCGCAGCGATCTCATGACCGAGGTGTGGGGCTTCGCCTCCCCGACCCTGGACTCCAATCTCGACACCTATGTCTCCTACGTGCGCCGCAAGACCGAGGCGGGTGGACGTAGTCGACTGGTGCACACGGTGCGCGGCGTCGGCTTCGTCGCGCGCGTGGAGTAGCCGTGCGGTCACTGCGCACGACGGTCGCCCTGATCGTCGCCGTCGCCGTCGCCCTCTCTGTCGTCGGTCTTGCGATCGGCGTGTGGTTCCTCACCCGCAGCGCCCTCATCGGCAGTGTCGACTCTTCGCTCGAGGCTCGCCTGCAGGCGGGCATCTACCTCGAACCTGCCGAGGACGCACCCCCCGCCGTGCGCCCACCGATCAAGGGGCAGCCGTCCGTCCTCGTCGATGCCGTCTTCGCCGACGGTGAGGTCTTCGAGGTCGACCGTGAGTCCTTCGACCTGCCGGTGGACGACCTTGATATCGAGATCGCCCAGTCCGCACCGGGCACCGAGGCGTTCTCCACCCGCGTGGCCCCCAACGGCGCACAGGTGCGGGTGCTCACCGTCTCGGTCGTCGAGGGCGCCGCGGCGCGCGCGGTCCGCTCCTTGGAGGAGACCAACACGATCCTCGTCGGGCTCGCCTCCATCCTCGCTGTCGTCGGTCTCGCGGCCGTCGGTATCGGTGCCGGCATCGGCGTGCTCGCAGTACGCCGGTCCACCATTCCGCTGGAGGACGTGGCTGATGCGATGCGTGCTCTCACTCGCGGTGAGAAGGGTGCGCCCCCGGAGGCCAAAGCCGGCTCTCCGCGCGAGGTGGTCGACGTGGTCGATGCGACCGCCGCCCTCCAGGAGGCGCTGCGCCGATCGGAGGAGCAGCAGGAGCGCCTGGTGCAGGACGCCGGACACGAGTTGCGCACCCCACTCGCCGCGCTGCGCGCCAATGTGC
>CAYGMM010000203.1:0-3402 GCA_964351035.1 uncultured Actinomyces sp. | reverse complement strand
ACGACTCGGCCCTCGGTGAGCATGCGATCACCGGGGCTCGGTGCGGGCATGACCAGGTGGTTCTGTCGGTCAAGTTCGGCTCGGGCACGAGCTGCGCCCGGGTTGAACACCTCATCGAGGGCCCCAAGAACGGCCGCACCAGACGTCCGGGAATCCCCCATCGTCCGCCAGAGATAGTTCAGCACCGACATCCTCCTCATGCAGCCCTGCAGCACCCAGGGTACGCGCCACCGCGGGACCGCCGACCACACAGGCCACGCAGCTCCCGGCACAGACCGTCACGTTTGTCACCCAAAAGCTGTGTTTGCGGGCCGGCAAAGTGACGTGCATCCAGGTTCTAGGTGACAAACGTGAGGAATGTTGGTCGGGTACGACGGCCGCACATGCGAAAGGCCCGGCCCCCCGAAGGGGACCGGGCCTCCCGGCTGAGCGATGAGACTTACGGAACCGGAACCTCGACCGGGCCGACAACCTCGATGCTCTCGAACTTGGTGTTGCTGACGTACTCGACAACGTCGATGGTCGCAGCCTTGGGATCGCCGTACTCGTTGAAGTCCAGCGGGCCCGTCACACCGTCGTAGTTCGGCTGACCGCCGGCCTGGATGATGGCCAAGCAGTCGGCGTAGGTCATGCACTGCTCGCCACCGGCGTCAGCGTTGGCGATCATCGGCATCGCGGCGGCGATGGCGGTGCCATCGGCGCAGCCGGCGTAGTCAGCCGCGAGCGCAACCAGGATGGTGGCGTCGTAGGACTGAGCGCCGTACGCGAAGTCGGTGAGAGCCGGATCGGCCTCGAGAAGACGGTTGTTGAACGCGTCAACGTCGACCGAGGGATCGCCCGTCGGGACAGAGGCGATAACGCCGACCATCGTGCCCTTGGGGAAGTCCTTGTACGCGGTGGTCGAGATGTTGCCGTCCACGAGGAAGATCTGGGTTTCCTGCGGACCAATACCCTGCTTGATCATCTCCTGGAGGAGCTTGGTGGTCTCCTCGAAGCCGATGACCTGGACGAACTCGGGGTTGGTCGCCTTGATCTCGGCAACCTCAGCCGCGAAGTCCGGGGCAGCGGGATCGTAGGTGATCTTGGCGGTGATGGTGCCGCCAGCGGCCTCGAAGTCCTTCACGAAGGCATCCTGGAGGCCGACGCCGTACGGATCCTCGCGAGCGATCGTCGCACCGGAGGTCAGACCGAGGTCAGACGCGATACCGGCGATGACGGCGCCCTGGAGAACGTCGGACGGGGCGGTACGGAAGTACAGGCCGTTGTCCGGGTAGTCCGTGAGGCTCGGAGCAGTGTTGGCCGGCGAGATCTGGAGAACGCCGTTGCTCGTGATCTTGTCGATGACCGTGAGCGACACGCCGGAGGAAGCAGCACCGATGATGACCTGCACGCCCTTAGAGAGGTGCGAGTCGACCGTCTGCGAGGCGAGGTCGGTCTTGGTGTCACCGGAGTCGCCGTACTCGTTGACGACCGGCTGGCCAAGGACGCCGCCAGCGGCGTCGATGTCCATGACGGCGAGGTCGACACCCGCGTACTCGGGCGGTCCGAGGAAGGCGAGGTCGCCGGTGGCCGGCAGCAGGGTGCCGATCTTCAGCTGGGTGTTCTTGCAGTCAGTCGAGGGCTCGGGAGTGGGCTCGGCCGACGAGGAGGAGCTGGAGGACGAGGACTCGCTCGAGCTGGAAGCGCTCGAGGAGGACTCACCGCTGCTGCTGCTCCCGCCGCACGCGGCAAGCACGAGGCTTGCTGCGCCGAGAACCACGACCGCCCCGGCAATCGGGCTGCGTCGAATCATGAATTATCTCCTTAGGGAAGCATGCCGAGGAGAATCCACGGCAACGCTGTCTTGGTGGGACGAACCTACCTTGCTCGAGACCGAAGCGGACAATCCAGGGTCCGATCGTGACCGATGGTTGCCAAACCGTAACCCTCGCCGTTATGCAAACGTGACCTAATTCACGGCTGCGGCTACGGTGCGGATCCGGGCTCCTGGGCGAGGACCTCGCGCGCCACCTCGGCGAGCGGGCGGCGGGCGTCCATGGCGGCTTGGCGCAGCCAGGTGTACGCCTCCTCTTCGCCGAGCCCGAGGGTCCGGGCGAGCACGCCCTTGGCGCGCTCGACGTCACGGCGGTCGGCTAGGCGTGCCTGGGCGTCGGCGGCCGCGCTGGCCGAGGCCTCGGCCTGGCCGCGCAGGGCCGCGAGCGTCGCCCATCCACTGGCCGCCATCTCGATAGCCGGCATGAGATCGCCCCGATCGACCGGCTTCACCAGGTAGCCCATGGCTCCGGCGTCCCGCGCCTGTTCGACCCGCTCCCGCTGCCCGAACGCCGTGACGACCACGACCGCCGTCCGATCTGCCACGGCTCGGGTCACCTCGATGCCGTCCATGCCCGGCATGGCGACATCGACGAGGAGGACGTCCGGAGTGGCCGTCTCCACCAAGTTCAGCGCGGTCGTCCCGTCGTGTGCCTGACCAACGACGTCGTAGCCCTCCTCGCCGAGCATCTCGACCAGGTCCATCCGGATGAGGGCCTCATCCTCGGCCACCACAATGCGCAACACCACGGCGCCGAGCCTAGGAGGCGCCCACTACCCTTGTGCCACAGCCCCGGTATCCCAACCGGCAGAGGAAGCGGTCTCAAACACCGTCCAGTGTGGGTTCGAATCCCACCCGGGGCACCCTTTCGATTCGGTTGATGGAGAACCGCATCGGCTAGCGCGGGCTGAGGATCTTCCGCAGGACAGGATCGTGCGCAGATCAGTCGATGTCGATCGTCGGACGCATCTCGACGATGCGGCCGAGCAGGCCGTTTACGAACGCCGGCGACTCGTCGGTGGAGAGTTCCCCCACCAGTTCGACCGCCTCATCGAGCGCGACGCCCTCGGGGACGCCACCCCACAGGACCTCGTACGTCGCAATGCGCAGGGCGGCGCGATCAACTCCGGGCATCCGGTCGAGCTGCCAGCCCAGGGAATAGGTGGCGAGGATCTCGTCGATCCGGTCCCGATGCCGCACCACACCCTCGACAAGTTCTGCGGCGTACGGGTTCATGGCCGAATCACCCTCATCGCTGCGGAGCTGCTGGGCCTCGTCCAACACGACCAGCGGGTCGGTCTGCCTCATGTCCGCAGCAAAGAGCACATCGAGGGCCCTACGCCGGGCCCGATGTCGAGCGGACATCGATCAGTTGACGCGGCCGAGGTACGACCCATCACGGGTGTCGACCTTGACCAGTGTGTCTGACTCGATGAAGAGCGGTACCTGGATCTCCGCGCCGGTCTCGAGCGTCGCCGGCTTGGTCCCGCCCGTAGAGCGATCGCCCTGCAGGCCTGGCTCGGTGTAGGTGATGGTCAACTCGACCGCTGCGGGCAGTTCGACGTACAGCGCCGCACCCTCGTGCATCG
>CAYGMM010000202.1:0-3431 GCA_964351035.1 uncultured Actinomyces sp. | reverse complement strand
GCCATGGCGCAGCGCGATGGCGTGAATCGCTTCGCGTTGACTTTGAAGTGCTGCCAGGCGGGTGCCCATGAGTACAGCGTACGGCGCCTTGAGAGGAGGACAAGGCAAAGCGCGCCCGGAGGGATTCGAACCCCCAACCGACCGGGTAGAAACCGGTTGCTCTATCCGTTGAGCTACGGGCGCCGTGCGGCACATTCTGGCACCGCACATCCACAGGACCTGAACCCCCGCGCTATCCCCAGGACGGGTGGTGGCCTTCCGTCCGGCATGAGTCGGCGATCAGATCGGGGGTACCTGGCCCGCGCGGCCCGTCCGAGGAGGATCCATGAACGAGATCACCATCACCGGCAACATCGTCTACACGCCGCAACTGCGCAACTCTGGGACTTTGAGTTACACACGCTTTCGTCTCGCCCACAATCACTCCTACCGCGACACGGAGACCGGTGAGTGGAAGGACAACGGTGCCACGTTCATCGAGGTGTCCTGCTGGCGTCGACTGGCCGAGAACGTCTGTGATTCGCTTGGCAAGGGATCGCCGGTAATCGTCACCGGACGCCTACGCTCCCGGGAGCGCGACATCGAGGTGGACGGCGGTCGTACCGAGCGACGCACCTTCTTCGAGATCGAAGCATCCAATGTCGGCCCGGACCTGCTGCGAGGAGCGACTCGGGCGGTGGACCGCCGAACGGCACCGGTCGCCCGCCAGGAGGACGTGGCGGTGTCTGAGGCCCTAGGGACACCGAGCGGTAGCCCCTTTGAGCCGGTACCAGGGGAGCCGGTGCCGGGAGAGCCGATGCCGGAGATTGACGCGCCGGCGGCCTAGGGCAGGTACTTGTTCCGTCAGAGCCAGCGCCCGCGGCGCCACACTCGTGAGGGGTGGTCGCGGCCTCGAGCGGTTCTCGGGCCTGCGCATTGAGTGAGACTGACGATCCGCCTGCGAGAGCGTTGACCGCCACGCAGGAGGCGACTAGTTTTTCTGAATGATCTCTCGCGTCGTCGTTCTGGCCTCTTCCATCACCCTGGGGGCCGCACTCCTAGTTAGTGCCCCCGTCGTCGCTGGCGCTGCTCCGGCCGAGACCCCACCGGTCGCCGAACGTGCGGTACCCGACCCGGATACCGCGCTCACCTTCTTTGCTGGGCTGCCCCGAGATTCCAAGGGTCTCGCTGCCGCGGGTCGCAAAGCAAGCACCCCGGGCTCTGGAGGTTACCGAGACTTCCTGACCCTGAAGAAGTTGGCGTCGACCTACGGCGCCTCGTCCAAGGCGATCAAGAAGCTTCGCGCGACAGCGCGGGATCTAGGCATCAGCGTGGCGGTTGACGCCACGGGTCTCTTCGCTCGACTGACCGCTCCGATCTCGACCTGGGAGCGCGTCATGGGGACCGACGTCACCTTCGAGCCCGCCCAGGAGGGGTCGGCCGGAGCTGATCCGCCCGGTCCCCAGCCCTTTGCGACGTACTCGTTCACCAATGCGGACGGGAGTCTTCTCCTCGCAAGACCCGCGAGCCTGCGGGGCGTCGTGCGCGAGTTCATCCCCAGTTACACGGTGTACGACGTCACGAAGGACATCCCTGGCGTGCCGCCTCTCACGGCAGCTGCTGCCGCACCACAAGCCATCATCGACGACACGATCCTGCCCTGGCCCGTCAATGGCGGCACCCCGCTGGGCAAGGTGTGCGACCAAGGAGCGATCATGGAGGGCGAGGTCATCACGCCGGCCCAGACCCGCTCCGCCTATGGCACAGCTGCGCTGCAGCGCCGTGGGTTCGATGGATCCAAGGCCCGCATGACCATCATCTCCCTGGGTGGAGGCTTCTCCACCCAGGACATCGCTGACTACGCCGACTGCTTCGGGGTGCGGGCGCCGCAGGTGGAAATCACACTCGGGACGGGCAATCCCACGCGGATCGTGTCCTGGAGCGAGGAGACCCACCTCGATCTGCAGACGGTCACGGGCGTGCTCGCCAACAGCCCGAGGATTCAATTGGTACAGGCCATCAACGACGCCTACTACGTCGGCATGATTGACGGCTTCTCCCGAGCCCTCGCCAGTCCGCGGGGCATCCCGGATGCCGTGTCGCTGTCCTACGGCGGGTGCGAACTGGTCGCCGCCGCCAAGGTCCAGGTGGGGCAGACCGGCCTCACGCCGATGATGAGCGTCCTCAACGACGTTTTTGCCAGCGGAGCCGTCGTCGGCTCGGCGTTCTTCACCGGATCCGGTGACAACGGTTCGTCAATATGCCAGACCGCTGGTCTGGTGGACCTGACTAAGCCCACGGTGGCGCTGCCCGCATCGTCCATCTGGATCACGGCGGCCGGAGGGACTCGCCTCACCCTCGGGGAGGGCAACCGACGGATCGCCGAGACCGTGTGGAACGACACCGCCTTCGGCATCCCCTCCGGCGGCGGTGGTGGCGTGAGTGAGCTCGTCCGGGCCCCGTGGTACCAAAAGGGCATTCACGGCAATCGCGGTCGTACGACGCCGGACTCGTCCGTGCTCGCGGCGATCCGGCCTGGGTGGCCGGTGGCCTACGGCGATTCGTTGACCACGGTCGGGGGCACCAGCGGTTCGAGTCCGTTCCAGGCGACCAACATCGCTCTCATCTCGGGATTCGAGCGAGCCAAGGGCAGGCCCGCCGTGGGATTCGTCAACCCGTGGTTCTACTCCACCCCGACGCGCAACTTCCACGATGTCACCGAAGGCGACAACCAGGTGCCGATCCTGGGACCGGGCTTCATCAACACCCCCGCCTGCTGTTCCGCCTACGAGGGCTACGACCAGGCATCCGGTCTGGGCGCTCCGCTCTTCGACCGATTGGCGTCCTCGCTGCCCAAGCCGGAATAGGTCGTGTGGCCATGGGGTCAGGGCTGTCATCGCTCGTGCGCTGACTAGGCTCTGGCCCCATGGCCGAGTTCATCTACACCCTCCGCAAGGCACGCAAGGCACACGGCGACAAGGTCATCCTCGATGACGTCACGCTGGCCTTCCTGCCCGGCGCCAAGATCGGCGTCGTGGGTCCCAACGGCGCGGGCAAGTCCTCGCTGCTGAAGATCATGGCGGGGGTCGACCAGGTCTCCAACGGCGACGCCAACCTCTCGCCCGGTTACAGCGTCGGCATCCTCATGCAGGAGCCAGCGCTGGACGAGTCCAAGACCGTCCTGGAGAACGTGGAGGAAGGTGTAGCCGAGACCAAGGCCATGGTCGATCGGTTCAACGAGATCAGCGCCGCTATGGCCGATCCCGATGCCGACTACGACGCCCTGCTGTCCGAGATGGGCAAACTGCAGGAGGAGATCGATCACCGCAACGCATGGGACCTGGACTCGCAGTTGGAGCAGGCGATGGACGCGCTGCGCTGCCCGCCAGGAGACGCCGACATCACCGTCCTGTCCGGCGGAGAGAAGCACCGCGTGACCCTGTGCAAGTTGC
>CAYGMM010000201.1:0-3470 GCA_964351035.1 uncultured Actinomyces sp. | reverse complement strand
CCGGCGGGCACCGAGAAGGAGCCGTTCTACGGAGTCCATCAGTCGGGTATCGCTACTCCGGCGCAGGCGTACGCGGCATTTGCCGCGTACGACCTGCGCTCAGGGGAGGGGCGCGAGGCCATGGCGCGCATGATGCGCCTGCTCTCTGACGACGCCGCTCGGCTCACGCAGGGGGTGCCAGCACTCGGCGATACCGAGCCCGAGCTCGCGCTCTCCCCTTCGCGGCTGACGGTCACCTTCGGGTTTGGTCCGGCGTTCTTCGACAAGGTGGGTCTGGCCGATCAAAGGCCACCGTCGCTTGCCGAGCTGCCGTCGTTCAAGATCGACAAGCTCGACCAGCGGTGGAACGGCGGTGACGTGCTGATCCAAATCTGCGCGGATGATCCGATCGTCGTGTCGCACGCCCAGCGGATGCTGTGGAAGGACGCCCGTGCGTTCGTCACTGCGCGGTGGCTGCAACGCGGATTCCTCAGTGCTCGCGGGTCGAATGCGTCGGGCACAACCGGACGCAATCTCATGGGCCAGGTCGATGGCACGATCAATCCACGCACGCCAGAGCAATTCGATGCGATGGTGTGGAGCGATGGCCCACCCGCGTGGTTCGCTGGTGGGACCGAGCTCGCGGTACGGCGTATTGCGATGGATCTTGATCGCTGGGATCGGGTCGACCGTCCGGACCGCGAGGCGACAATCGGGCGCACGTTGGACTCGGGTGCGCCACTCACCGGCACGGATGAGTTTGACGCTCCGGATCTTGAAGCGTTGGACCCTGATGGCTTCCCGGTCATCTCGGACTGGGCCCACATTCGTCGGGCGCGCGTGGCGACCGGAGCGGATGGTCCGCAGTTCCTGCGCCGTGGCTACAACTACGACCTCGGGGAGGACGCGAACGGCGTCTCCGATGCCGGACATGTGTTCACGGCGTACGCGGCGAATCTCGAGACACAGTTCGTGCCCGTGCAGCAGGCGCTGTCGGAGATCGACCTGCTCAACCAGTGGACTACTCCGATCGGGTCGGCCGTCTTCGCTCTGCCGCCCGGTGCGTCCGAGGGTGGTTGGGTCGGGGAGACGCTTCTGGGCTAGGCCCTCGCCGTACCTACGTCGAGCGCCGAAATCCCGTTGCTGAGTGGGAGAAATGGTCGATAACCCCGAAAATCCCACTCCTATCGACCGTTTGTCCCCCTAAGCGGGAGAAACGGTCGATAGGGCGTTGTTGTGGGCGATTATCGACCATTTCTCCCAGGCTCAGACCCGCACGCGCTCGCCCTGATCGGGGATGACCGCGACCACATCGAGTTCATCCTCGATGCGCTGTGCCAGCACTGCCGCGGCCTCGGGCTCTCCGTGATTAACGAATACCTGGTCGGGCAGCGGTGACATGAAGCCGAGCCAATCGATGAGCTCGTCGGCGTCGGCATGCACGCTGAACGAACCGATATCGACGATCTCGGCGCGCACGCGCAGGTAACTCCCATGGAACTTCATCTGTTGAGCGCCCTCGAGAAGCATCCGTCCCGGTGTGCCCACCGCCTGGAAGCCAGCGAGGATCACGGTGCACTCCGGTCGAGGAAGAACCGCCTTCAGGTGATGCACGACGCGCCCGCCGGTACCCATCCCGGACGCCGACACGATGATGTGCTTGCCGCCTCGGTCAAGCAGCATGGACTGTTCCGGTGTGCTGGCCGCGTGGACATTGGGCGGCACGATGCACTCCGGGCCCACCGCGACAATGCCCGAGCGAACTTCGGGGTCACCGTCGGCAATGGCTCTGCGGTAGACGTCGAGTGCGGCCAGGGCCATCGGGCTATCGACATGGATGGGCACCTGCGGAATGCGCTGCTGCCCCATGAGATCGCGCAGTGCCTTGAGGATGACTTCCGTTCGATCGACGGCAAACGCAGGAATCACCACGGTGCCACCGCGCTGGAGGGTTCGCCTGATCGCATCTGCGAGCCGCTCGAGACCTTCGACCTCGGTCTCGTGACGGCGGTCGCCGTACGTCGACTCCAGGACGAGCGCGTCCGCATGCATCGGATGCGCCGGGGGGCGCAGCAGCGGGTGATTGTCGCGACCGAGATCACCGCTGAACACCACGGACTTCCCCTCATCCGTGCGGACGGTGAGGATGGCGGCCCCCAGGATGTGCCCGGCTGGGGTGAACGTTGCGGTGAATCCGTCGGCCGGACGGAACGGCGTATCGAAGTCGACAGTGTGGATCAGGCCGAGCGCTCGCTCGGCGTCCTCGCTGTCGTAGAGCGGCCGCGGTTGCGCGTGCCGGGAGTAGCCCTTTTTCTTCGCGTACTCCGTGTCCTCTTCCTGCAGGCGCGCACTGTCGCGCAGCACGATCGCGATCAGCTCCGCACTGTTCGGGGTGCAGTAGACCGGACCCTCGTAGCCATCGCGCACCAGCGCGGGGAGGTAGCCGCAGTGGTCGAGGTGCGCGTGCGTCAGCACGACGGCGTCGATCGTCGCGGGGTCACGCGGGAAGGGATCCCAGTTGCGGCGTCGGATGTCGCGCGGGCCCTGGAACATCCCCGCGTCCACCAGGATCCGATGGTCTCCGTACTCCACGAGCGTGCGGGATCCGGTGACGGTGCCGACGCCGCCGAGGAAGGTCAGGAACGTACCCATACCTACAGTCAAGACCGACGGCCGGCGCGACGCTAGGGCCCAAGGGCCGTGCCTGTCGCGACGAGCGCCTGGGCGGGCCGGCTATCGCTACGCCGGCAGCGTGCCCCGCGCGACGCTGATGGTGCTGTGGGTCGGATCACCGTCGTAGGCCTCGAGCGAAATATCAACGACGGGGTAGTCGGCGAGCGAGACGCCCGGGGGCAGGGGGAACGACGACGACGATCCGGCGCCGAGCGTGCCGACCGCGATCATCGACGATGCATCCGGTGCCAGGAGCCAGACCTCGAAGTAGCCGTCGGTCTGCGGGAGGCCACTCACATTGACGGCCAGTTGCTCGGTGCCATCAACGACCTCGACGGTCGCGGCCCCATTGGTGGTGAAGTCCTCGAGGGGATCTAGCGCCGCACTCGCGATGACGTCTGGAGCGGGGGCGGATGCGCGCGTCAGGCTTACTCCGACAATGCCGCCGAGTACGACGCCTACCGCGGCGGCTACGGCGATCCACGGAGCCCAGCGGCGCGACGTCCGCGCGGGCATGGCGGTGACGTTGGACGGCTCGGCGATCTCTTCCGCGATGGCCGCCCAGATGTGCGGGGGAGGGGTGAGGATCTCGTCATCCTCGAGCTCGCGCGCCACGTCGACGACATGGCATAGGTCCTCCCACCGGTGCCGGCAGTCGTCGCAGGTGAGCAGGTGCACCGCATCGTCCGGTGACGGGGTCTCACCCAGGGCGAGCAGGGAGAGTTCTTCGGGGTCACAGTGCTTCACGGTCCACCTCCAATCGTCGTCGCATGCGGTCCAGGGAACGTCGTATGTGGCTCTTGACGGTGCCGAGCGGC
>CAYGMM010000200.1:0-3477 GCA_964351035.1 uncultured Actinomyces sp. | reverse complement strand
GTGACCTGCAGCGCCCGGAGATTGTCGGCTAGGCCGCCGAGTTCGTCCGCATCCCAGGCCGGGTCGACCAAGAGTGCCTCGCCCTTGCCGACAACGACGGTGGAGGTCGTTGCGTAGCGGCGGCTGGTGGCGACGTAGATGCCTCGGGCCACCTCGATGACATCACGGCGCACGTCGTACCTCCCTGAATCGCTCGATCCTGCCAGATGCCGGCCGGTCAGCCGGTCAGCTCAGCCAACGTCACGACGCGATCAGAGATCGCGTCAGCTTCGCTGCGGTCGTGGGTGACGTGGATCGCGGGCACGCCCGCGCCAGTCAGCAGATCACGGACCTCACGCACGAGTCGTTCACGCAGATCGGCATCGAGTGCGCCGAAGGGTTCGTCGAGCAGCAGGAGTCGGGGGTCGGCGGCGAGGGCGCGCGCGAGCGCCACCCGCTGGGCCTCGCCCCCGGACAGCGTGGACGGATCCCGCCGCTCGAATCCGGCGAGTCCCACGAGCCCAAGCAACTCCGCCACGCGTTCACTATCGGCCGGTTTCATCCCAAACCCGACGTTTGCCCCCACATCACGATGGGGGAAGAGCAGCGGATCCTGGAAGACCAGCCCGAAGCCGCGCCGGTGGGCGGGCACATCGATGACGCTCGCACCATCCCAGCGGATGTCACCGGATTCGGGTTGCTGCACGCCGGCGATGCAGCGCAGCAGGGTGGACTTGCCCGATCCGCTCGGGCCGAGCAGGGCCACGATCTCGCCCGCGGCGACCGTGAGATTCACGTGCTCGAGCAGCACGCGACCCTCGTAGTCGATCCGTAGGTCCGACACTTCCAGCACCATCACCACCCCCCACTACGTCGAGGTCGGATGCGTTCGGCCACGGACACGATGATGACGGTGATCACAAGCAGCAGCACCGCGAGGGCGGTGGCCACGCCGATATTGGCCTCACCGGGTCGGCCGAGCAGGCGCACGATCTGCACCGGTGCCGTTGGCGTCTCCAACCGGACGAGGAACGCCGTCGCCCCGAACTCGCCAAGCGACACTGCCGCGGCAAACGCAGCGCCGACGGCTGTGGCGCGGACGGCGATGGCTCCCTCGGCCGCCCACCAGGCACGCGCGGGCGGCGCCCCCAGCGTGGCCGCCACCTGGCGCAGGCGCGGGTCAGTTGACCGCAGGACCGGGAGCAGGACGCGCACCACGATGGGCAGGGCCACGAGGGCCTGCCCGAGCGGGACCAGCAGCGTCCATCCGCGCAGATCCACCGGTCCGCGCACCGACAGCAGAAGCAGGCCCAGGCCGACGGTGACGGCCGAGACACCGAGCGGCAGCATGACGATGCCGTCCAGCCATCGGCCACGTCGACGAGCGGCCAGGATGCCGGCCGCGGCGACGACGCGGGGGGTGGAGGCGGTGCGGGTGGCTAGGGCGGCGGACTCGAGGGATCGGGTGAGCGTCGACAGGGCGGAGACTGAGCGCGTGGTGCCCTCGGTGGGCGCGATGGCTTCGGCATACCAGGCAAGACCCCAACCGTCCGATACGCGCAGGGATCGCAGGACGAGACTGATCATCGGGATCGCGACCGCAACGGCGAGTGCCATGACGTAGCCGACAGCAAGCCGGTCCCCGACTGAGCGTGGCCGTCGGCGGATGACGTCGTCATCACCCATGCGCTGCCGCACGGCAAGGCGATCGGAGAGCACCGACGACACGACAATCGCGGCGGCCACGATGACGAACTGCACGAGTGCCAGCACCGCTGCGCCCACCAGATCGAGCCGCTGCATGGCGCGCGTGTAGATGTCGACTTCAATCGTGGGCAGGGCCGGATCGCCGAGCACCAGCACGACGCCGAACGACGTGAAGGTGAAGAGGAGGACGAGGACGGCCGCCGCGGTGATCGCGGGCGCGAGCAGTGGCAGCGTGATGCGTCGGAAGACGGTCAACGGCGGCAGCCCGAGCGAGGCGCCCACCTGTTCCAGGCGCGGGTCCAGGTGCCCCCACAATCCGCCGATGACCCGCACGGACAGGCCGACATTGAAGAACATGTGCGCGACGACGATCGCGGCCGTCGTCCCGGGGAAGGGCAGCAGCTCCCGGAAGGCCAGGCCCACCACCACCGTGGGGAGGATGAACGGGATCGTGAGGATCGCCAGCCACGCGCGCCGGCCGGGTACGCGCAGCCGGTACAGCGCGTAGGCGGCGGGCAGGGCGAGGGCGAGTGAGCCGACGGTGCTGAGGACCGCTTGGAACGTCGTGTAGCCGATGACCCGCCAGGTTGATGAGGCGGTGAGGACCGGCAGCGCGTCCGGCCCCCAACCGACGGCGATGACCATGGCCACCGGCAGGAGGACGAGCATCACGACCAGCGCCAGGGGCAGGGCCGCCCAGAGCGTGTGTCGACTCGCCCGGGTTGTCATCAGCGCAGGACGATCTGCGTCCACTCCTCGATCCAGCGGTCGCGCTCGGCGGCGATGACGTCGGCGGGGAGCTCAAGCGGGGTTTGCGGTCGAGTGACGAACTCCGCAAAGGCATCGGGAAGCGGCGTATCCGCCCGTGCTGGGAAGACGAACATCGACAGCGGCACGTCGGCCTGCACCTGCGGTGAGATGAGCCAGTCGATGACGCGCTGCGCAGCCTCGGGCTGCTCGGTGCCTGCGAGTACGCCGGCGAACTCCACCTGCCGGTAGCAACTGTCGAGCATCGTGGACGTGGATGGCTGATCCGGCGGTGTGCCCTCGGCGTAGATGATTTCGGCCGGCGGGCTGGTGGAGTAGGACACGACAAGCGGACGATCTCCGCCACCACCGCCGCCCGTGAACTCGGTGTAGTACGCCTCGGACCAGCCGTTGACGACAAGCACGTCGTTGTCACGCAGGGCAGTCCAGTAGTCGGTCCAACTCTCGGTCGCGCCCTCGCCGCCGGCCTGGTAACGGGCGATAGTGCCGAGCAGGAAGGCGAGGCCGGGGGAGGAGGTGGCCGGGTTTTCGACGACGAGAAGGCTGCGGTACGCCGGATCGAGGAGATCGTCGAGAGTCGTCGGCGGCGCGATGCCGTTGTCGGCGAACCAGACGTCGTCAACGTTGATGCAGACATCGCCGTCATCGATCGGCGTCACGACGCCACCGCCGAGATCGGCGAGTTCGGGACGCAGTGAGCCGGCGTCAGCGCTGGTGTACGGCGCGAAGACGCCCGCATCGACCGCGCGGGTGAGCAGGGTGGTGTCGACGCCGTACAGCACATCGGCCTCGGGGGCACCGACGGAGAGCACGGCGCGGTTGACCATCTCGCCCGCGTCTCCGGCTGGGATAAACGCCACCGTGATGCCGGTGTTGGCGGTGAACTCTTCGATGACCGACTCACTCAGGGCGAACGAGTCGTGGGTGAGGACACGCACCGTCGAACCCTCGGTTGTCGAACTCCCTGGTGTCGTGCTTGATGCTGAGTCGGTGGCTGCAGACTGCGTGGCTGACTCGGTGGTC
>CAYGMM010000199.1:0-3558 GCA_964351035.1 uncultured Actinomyces sp. | reverse complement strand
ACGCATATCGGTCGATGATCATCGGAGCCTTCGCCTCAAGAATCTCGACCGGGTTATTCCGGCATCCGGGCTCCGTGATGTGCATGATGCCGTCCTCACCGTCCCCTCCCGCATGAGCGCCGAAGCCAACCGCGTCATTCGTCGCTTCCAGCCAGGGAGCGTTATTTCGTGGATTCACACCTAGGTTCATGACATCGCACACGTCGCCGCCGGAACAGGCCGGGATGAGATCCGGCATCCCTTGCGCCAGCGCCTTCGTCACGACCTCAGGCGCCAGCAGGCCGGTCCACAATGTGAACGTCGGCAATGGCGGAACGGCGTGCATGAGGCTGCCTTCCTTTGCCAATACGTCCAGATTGCGGAAGTTGCCCGCGCAAATTGGCGTGTCCGGCGTGGTCACGGCCTTGAAGGCAAGACGAGAAGCGGCGATCGTCATTCCGATGGGGACGTTGATGGGACCCTGCGCAGCCTTGTCCGTAGCAGTCCAGTCAATGGTCATCTGGTCACCGGCGATGGTGACCGTCACCTTGAGCTCGACCAAGTCATCGCTGATGCCATCCGAATCGACATAGTCGATCGCGGTCCACTGGCCGTCGGGCAGCTTAGCCACGGCTGCACGAGACAGACGCTCGCCATGGTCGCTGATCTCTTGCATTGCCTCAACGAGAGTGTCGGCACCGTACTTATGCGCGATCTCGGCGAGGCGCACATCTCCAGTATGAACGGCCGAGACCATTGCCTGGATGTCACCGATAGTGCGCTCCGGGTAGCGGCTGTTGAAGCGCACGATATTGAAGATGTCGTCCCGGATCTTTCCGCGCGAATACAACTTGACCGCAGGGAAGAAGATTCCCTCTTCGTACATGTCGGTCGAGTCCAAGACATACCCGGGAACCTTCTGCTTCAGGTCTAGAACATGGACGCGACAGGACGCGAAACCGATGTGCTTGCCCTCATGGAAAATCGGGGTGAAGACCAGCGGGTCCAGGGTGTGAGCAGCGGACCAGTAGGGGTAATTGCACATGATGACATCGCCGGGTTCGAGGGACTCAATACCCAGGAACTTGACCGAATCCTTGATGCCGAAGTCGTTGGCGCCCGAGAAGATCGCAATACCGGGTGCCTCAGCGATGGTGTTGCCCTCGGGATCATGCAGACCGATGCCGTAGTCGTGAATCTCGTAAACCACCGTGTTGTACGCCGTGCGGCAGAGATTGCGCGCCATTTCCTGCGCGGCGGAGAGCATCGCGTGACGGATGACCTCAGAGGTAATCGAGTCGACCATGTCAGCTTTCCTTTCCGACTGAAATGACAATTTCGCCGAGGTCACCAATAACGGCCTCGTCACCCGCGTGCAGAACGGTCGTCGCGGTGTGCTCGGTGATGATGGCGGGGCCCGGGATCACATCACCGCGACCGAAGTCGTCGCGGTGATAGACCCGGTAGGGAACGCGCTGTTCGCCTCCTCGATAGACCATGCGCTCCGATCGCGGCTGCGGTGAACCGGTGCCCTCGGGGACAGGCGGCAGGGAGGGGGCCTGAACGGTCCCGGTGGCACTCACCCGCAGAGCAACGAGTTCGACCGGATCGGTCATCGTGTGGCCATAGGCACGCTCGTGCGCCTCCGCGAAGGCTCCCTGCAGGCGCTCAATCTCAGCGGAGTCGAAGGAACCCTCAATGGGGAGGGTTACCGAGTGCTCCTGACCTGCATAGCGAAGATCAACGGACTGGGCGAAGACGCTGCGGTCAGGGCCGAATCCCTCGGCGTCGAGGGCTGCGGCTCCCTCCGCCAACATGTCGTCGAGATCTGCCTGAACCAGCGATACGTCAACCGCGTCCAGCATGGACATGCGCGTGCGGGAGAAGTCATGCTGCACGTTGGCCATGAGCATGCCGAACGCCGAGAATGCTCCCGGTCCCGGCGGCATGATCACAGTGGGAATCGACAACTCACGGGCAACATCTACGGCGACGAGGCCGCCGCCGCCGCCAAACGACAGCAACGCGAAGTCAGCTGGATTGTGGCCCAACTCCACGGTGATGGCGCGAACCGCGCCGACGATCTTCGTAGTCGAGATGCGCAGGACGCCCAGCGCCACGTCGTCGACAGACATACCCAATGCCTGGGCGCTGGGTTCCAGCGCGGCGGCCGCGAGAGCGGGATCCAAGGTCAAGGTGCCAGCCAAGGCCGCGTCGTTGGCAAGGAACCCGACGTGGAGTGCCGCATCGGTAAACGTCGCATCCTGCCCACCGCGCCCATACGCAGCGGGGCCGGGATCTGCGCCGGCGCTCGCCGGGCCCACCTGCAGGTGGTTGCCCTCGTCGATCCACACAATCGACCCGCCCCCAGCGCCGATCGTGTGGATGTAGAGCGACGCTAGGTTGATGGGAAGTTCCTCAAACGAAGCGTCGTAGTACGTCAGCGGCTGACCATCTACGACGAGGGAGGCGTCGAGGCTAGTCCCGCCCATGTCGATGGTGATCAGGTTCGGATGCTCTGTACCGCGTGCAAACCATGAAGCACCGAGCACTCCTCCGGCGGGCCCGGACAGGATCAGGTTAACCGGGGCCTCCTGAACTGTCGCAGCCGTCATGGCCCCGCCCCCGGAACGCGTCATGAGGAACTGGCCGGTGAATCCCTCCTGGGCGAGTGAACCCGTCAACTTGCCGAGGTAGCGACGCACGATGGGCTTGATGTAAGCGTCCAGTACGGCGGTGCTGGTGCGCTCGTATTCACGAATCTCACGCGAAAGCGCCGACGAGCGCGTTACCTCAACTTCAGGCGCCACCTCCGCCATGATCTGCGCCATGCGCTCCTCATGATCGGGATTCACATACGAGTGGATGAAGCAGATCGCCACGGCCTCAAGCCCCTGGTCGACGACCTGCTGGGCCACCGCACGCGCACGTGCCTCGTCGAAAGCGACGAGTTCGTCGCCGGCGTAATCGACGCGGCCAGGCACCTCGAAAATGTTTGACCGAGCAACCAACGATTCGGGCTTGCGATATTTGAAGTCGTACATGGGCGAACGAGCCGTGCGACCAAGGAGGTACACATCACGGAACCCTTCCGTGGTGATGATCCCCATGTTGGCGCCGCGACGGGTGAGCAGCGCATTGAGGCCAAGCGTGGTTCCGTGAACGAATGTCGAAATCTCCGGGAAGGGCACGCCTGTGGCGGCAAACCCATCGAGCACACCTCGCTGAGGGTCAGACGGAGTCGTGGGCACCTTGTCAAAGGCCACGGTCCCGCTGTCCTCGCTCAGCGTGACGACATCGGTAAAGGTGCCGCCCACGTCGATTGCTACCCGCGTTCCCTGTGCCATGCCTGACCGTCCTTCCGCCTATGCGTGCTCAGTGGACACGACCTTGCCCGTTAGGCACCACTTCGTCTTGGCTGCCCTGACCTCAATACTCGTCCAAAGAATACAAATCAGTGCCATATCAGTTGAAACCTCCATGCCGATATTGCTCAGAGGGAAGCCTCAGAAGGACACGAAATCGAAGGTTTTAGGCGGATCTGTGCTATTTCATTGCATCCGACAAGGCATGCAAATG
>CAYGMM010000198.1:0-3559 GCA_964351035.1 uncultured Actinomyces sp. | reverse complement strand
GAGAGTTTCGCACGCACGGAGTCGTTGGAGATCCATTGCCCGGGTAGGTCGAACTGCGTGATTTCGATGCCGTGATCGGTGATGCCATGCCGCGTCCACGACGTATCGAGGCGAAGCTCAACTCCGTGGTGGGCGGCCAATGCAGCTCCGGCGTAGTAGCCGAAGAGTTGGTTGCCCAGTCCACCGATGAGGCGCACGGTGATCGGCTTGGGCATGGGATGAGGGTATTGCCTGTGGATGACGGCCGACTCAATGTCGGGCCTCAGGGTGAAGGTGACCGAGTGAGTGACTTCCCCAGCATGCCTGGCTACCCAACGATCCTGTTTGCCTTCCATGGATCTCGCGCTGTGCCGGGGTGGTTGGTGCGGCGAATATTGACTCAGCAGGTCGGGCTGGCGGATGCTGAAGCCCTTCGGTTGGTTCGAGAGGGGTGAACATGACGTCCGTCGACGTGATCTACCGCTGTCACGATCAGTACTGGTACGCCGTCTGCACCCAGGTGCCTGAGTTGGCTGCTGGTGATCCCTCTCTCGAAGTGCTCCGGACAATGGTCTCGGCCGCCCTGCGGGACTTCACGGGCAACGAGTTTCTCGAGATTCGCGAGGTCGTGGAGGAGTCCGCAGGGATCGGCTGATCCCCACTCCATGGCACTCTTGACCCCGTGAAGGTTCTGCACGTCATTGCCCGGGTCAACCTCGGCGGCACCGCCCGCTGGCTGGAAACCCTCACCGCCGAGGAGATCGCTGCTGGTGATGAGGTGGTTGTCGCCACGGGTGAAGTCCAGGGCGATGAGGTGGAGGATCCCGATGCGGAGACCATGCCGCTGGAGCGGCTGTCGCACCTGGGCCGCGCTGTGTCTCCGCTGGATGACGTTGTTGCCCTCAAGGAACTGCGTGATCTCATCGGTGATCTGCAGCCGGATGTGGTGAACACTCACACCGCCAAGGCCGGCCTGGTGGGCCGCGCGGCCGCGCTGTCGCTGGGTCGACGCCGGCCGGCACTGGTGCACACCGTGCACGGGCATCTGCTCACCGGCTACTTCTCCAAGATGGCCGTGCGGGGAATCTCCACCTCGGAACGCATGATGGCGGCGGCGTCCGACCTGGTGCTCGCTGCGGGTCAGAAGGTGCGCGACGACCTGGTCGCGGCGCGGATCGTGTCGGAGGACAAGGTCGTCGTCGTGCGCCCCGGCGTACGCGATCTTCCGCGGAAGAATCGCGACGACGCTCGCGTCGAGCTAGGTATCGCCGACTGGGCGGGATCCTTGTCGGCGTCGGGACGTGAACGTCCGCTCGCTGGCTGGCTGGCGCGTGTCGTGCGAGTGAAGCGACCGGACCGTCTGGTCGGTGCTGCCATGGCGACTCCGGGTGTCGACTTCCTCGTTGGCGGAGATGGCGCTCTGCGGGAGGGGCTCGAGGAGCGGGCACCGGAGAACCTGCGCTCACTCGGCTGGGCCGATCCGGTCACCTTCTGGCCAGCCTGCGACCTGGCGGTGCTGACCTCGGACAACGAGGCGATGCCGTATTCGCTGGTGGAGGCTGCGCTCGCTGGTTTGCCCGCGGTGACCACGGATGCCGGATCGGCCTCTGAGGTCGTGGTCGATGGTGTCACTGGCCTTGTCGTGCCCCTGTCCCCGCGTGGGGTGACTGAAGGTGTGCGCTCGCTGGTCGCTGATCCTGAGCGCATGGCCGCGATGGGAACTGCTGCGCGTGAGCGTGCATTGGTTGAGTTCTCACCGGAGCGAATGCTGCGGGAGCACACCGCGGCGTACGAGGAAGCGATCGCTCGCCGCGGGTGAGGATCCCTGTTGCTCGCATCCGTTGGCTAGTTTCGTACGCCTCAACGGACTAGAATTCTGGTCTATGACGACCATTCCCCTTTCCGAGGCGAAGGCCCGCCTTTCAGAGATCGCTGATGAGGTGGCGCGCACACATGATCGAATCCGCGTCACTCGCAACGGGCGTGAGTATGTGGTGCTCCTTTCGGCGGATGACCTGGAATCACTCGAAGCCACCATCGAACTCCTCTCGCACCCTGCGGCGGTTGAGCGTGTCCGGCAGGCTGAGTCGGACAGCGAGTCGGGCGACCTGGTCTCTGCGGAAGAGATGGCCGCCGCGATGCGTGAGCGCGCTGACCGTGGCGACTGAAGCCGAGCCCTATTCGATCTTCTTGGCTCCCGGTGCCAAACGTGCGCTCAGTGAAGTCCTGCCAGCGCCCGCCGCATTTGCCGCTTGGGAATTCATTCAAGGTCCACTCGCGGAGCGACCGCGTGTTGTGGGTGTTGAGCTGCGACCACCATTCGCTGGCCTCTGGCGAGCGACGCGTGGTGAGTACCGCGTGCGATACCGGATAGATGACGCGCGGCATTGCGTCGTCGTTCTGGATGTTGACCACCGTCGCGACGTCTACCGGGCGCCGTAGGTCCGTCGTGTCAGGCGCCGAGCTTCTCGCGGTCGGCATCCACCATGATCTTCACGAGTTCTGGCGTGTGGACCTTGGCCTCCCAGCCGAGCAGTTCCTTGGCGCGGCTCGCGTCACCGATGAGGTCATCGACCTCGGTGGGGCGCAGGTAGCGGGGATCGAACTTGACGTGCTTCTCCCAGTCCAGGCCCGCATGCTCGAACGCCATGCGCATGAAGTCACCGACCGAGTAGCTGGTGCCGGTGGCCACGACGTAGTCGCTGGGCTCATCGGCCTGCAGCATCCGCCACATCGCGTCGGTGTATTCGGGGGCGTAACCCCAGTCGCGACGGGCATCAAGGTTGCCGAGGTAGAGCTCTTCCTGCAGGCCAGCCCCGATGCGCGCGACCGCCATGGTGATCTTGCGGGTGACAAAGGTTTCGCCGCGGCGCGGGGACTCGTGGTTGAAGAGGATTCCGTTGCAGGCGAAGATCCCGTAAGCCTCGCGGTAGTTGCGCACCATCCAGTAGGCGTAGACCTTGGCCGCGGCGTACGGGCTGCGCGGGTAGAACGGCGTGGACTCATCCTGCGGCGGGGGCGTCGCACCGAACATCTCCGAACTCGACGCCTGATAGAAGCGAGCCGGCACTTCCGATGCGCGAATTGCCTCAAGGAGTCGCGTGGTGCCCAGACCGGTCACCTCGCCGGTGAACTCCGGCTCGTCGAAGCTCACGCGCACATGTGACTGCGCACCGAGGTGGTAGATCTCGCCGGGTGCGACCTTCTCCAGCAGCGTGGTCAGGCGCGAGCCGTCGGTGAGATCGCCGTAGTGCAGGAAGAGGCGCGCCTCCGGATCGTGCGGGTCGCGGTAGAGGTGCTCGATCCGATCGGTATTGAAGGTGGACGACCGCCTGATCAGACCGTGGACGACGTACCCCTTATCCAGCAGTTGCTCGGCGAGGTAGGAACCGTCCTGACCGGTGATGCCCGTGATAAGGGCGACCTTCTGCGACATAGGGGCGAGCCTAGAGGGGTGGGGCTGTGCACAGCGACGGCTACCCGGGCGGGTCCACAGGTCTGCGGTGGGTGTGGCCTGGGGCGCATTGGCTCGTCAGCCTGACGGAATGGTTGACGGATGCCTGGGGTGGCGGATATACAG
>CAYGMM010000197.1:0-3581 GCA_964351035.1 uncultured Actinomyces sp. | reverse complement strand
CTTCTCGACGCCTGCGCAGGCGGGCGACTTGGCCATCGCCATTAGTGAAGATGACAGTTCGCTGGAGTTGGATCTTGACCCTGACCTGTCACAGCAGCAGGTGGACACCATCCACTTTGAGCGGCGCCAGGAGCGAACCCTCGTTATTGGCTGGAGCCGACTTGGCGCCGAGATCTGCCACGACAACGAGAGTCATGTGCTTCCAGGGTCAGACATCACCATCGTTGGGGGCCCTGACCTTCATGACACAGGTCTTCTCGCAAGTGAGTTGCACCTTCAGGTCCAGTCGGCGGTGGTGCGCGCGGGCAATCCCGTGCACGGCGTGGTGGTGGACCAGATCCTCGAAGCTGGGCCGTACGACCACATCCTTGTGCTGGCGGAGCGGGATCGATTGTCCTATCACGAGGCCGACGCGCGTGCCTTGCTGGCTCTGCTCCATGTACGCCGTTGGTATGACCGGCAACCTCCTGGCGTGAAGCGCCCCAACATGGTTGGCGAGCTTCTGGATGTTAACGACGAGGTCATCGGCGAGATCGCGCGTCCAGATGACTTCATCGTGTCCGAGAAATTGGTCAGCCTGGCCCTCGCCCAACTCAGTGAGAATCCGGCGATCTACCCAGTGCTTCGCCGCCTCCTCGATGCTGACGGTGTCCAAGTCGTACTGCTAGACCGGGATCAGGTGAACCTCGACGGAGTGAAGACCTTCGCGGACGTGGTGTCGGCCTGCCGTGCGATTGGTGCCGTCGCTATCGGCTGCCAGTTGGGCGTGGCTGCGGATGGCACTGTCTCGGGTGCGCGCATTGTGGTGAACCCCGCGAAGACTGCTCCTTTGGAGTTAGGGCCCAACGACCGCGCCGTCGTGCTCACGCGGACATAGGCGACATCAAAAGGGCATCAATGCCAACCTGTTTCGAAGTTAGGCGGAGTGCAAGGCATCTGTCTAGAGTTTCCCTAGGGGACACGGTTCTTAACGGGGGCAAGATGGATAGTTCAGCCGACGTCGGCGCATTCGTTGTTTGGGTACTTCTGTGGAGCGGTATCGGAGGCCTCGTCGGTCCGCTCATCGGGTCTAGCAAAGGCCGCGGCGCGGCGGGCTTCTGGCTTGGCTTCTTCCTAGGGATCATCGGCTGGATCATCGTGGCCTTCTTGAGCCCGCGGCAACGCCCTGGGGTAGGGATGAGTGCAACTGCGCCATCCATGGCCACCTACCAACAGCAGTTGAAGCAGTGGGCGGTCGGCGAGGCAATTCGGCGTGATCCATCGCTTGGCGCTCGCTCCGACAGTGCCACTCTGGCTCGACTCGACGCGGCCGCGCAACAACTGATGCGAGAAGCGGAAGTTCTCCGAATGCAACAGCAAGCAACACAGCGACCGCCGACGTACTGAAAACAATGGGCAACTAGTTGAAACGGGGGAAGTGATGGCCGCGTGCATCTCGTGCGGGGAAAAGGCGGGAATGGGGAAGAAGACATGCTCCTCATGCGCCGCGAAGGAAGAGGCCCAGCGTAAGCGGCTGATCGAAGAGCAAGCGGCGGCACGTCGCAAGCGGGAGGCTGACGCTGCAGCGAAGGCAGCACAGGAACTTGAGGATCGGACCCTTGCCTACATTGACGCGACACTGGCGCAGATGCGTCGTGCCCACGATCAAGGTCTGACCCCGAGTCTGTTCACGGTAGAGACTTTGTCAACGACATACGCCCTCAACGGGCAGATGAACGGTAGCCCGCCAGATGTGTCACGCCTCGCGGTCTACGCGGCCAACGGCTGGGAGGTGGTCTCGACCATCCCGCAGACTGAAGGGACCGGACTGACGAACCGCATGGGCAATGGGAACAACGTCTGGGGCGCCGGCGTGGGCGGCCTCGTGACCGGTGTCTACGTGTTGCTCCGACTGCCCGTGACCGAGGGATATCTTGCCGCGCACGAGCCCTCCGTCCGTGAGGCTATTCGGGCTCAGTACGTTGACGGTATGTCGGCGCAACTGATGGGCGCGCACTTCGCCGCGCCCACGCTGGACGCCGGCCGCAATGGCATGTCGACGCTGGCGAATGTCGGTCTTGGTGTTGCGGGTGGATTGCTCGTGGCCGACGCGGTCGGCGACATGATGGGTGGCGGAGACGTCGGCGACATGGACGCCGGGGGCGGAGATATGGATTTCGGCGGCTTCGACTTCTAGTCGGGCGATGAGTCCTTGGCTGCCGGCTGGCTTGTCCATCGAAGATCATCCCCCACTGCCTCGAGTTCACTCTGGATCTCGTTGAGGACGTCGTGCATTTCCTGGACTCGGGCCGCGAGAGAGGCCAAGTGATCGACTCCTGACTTGCGAAGTCGAATAGCCTCCTCTTCGCGCGCCTGATCCATCGAACTGATGATGATGCCGATCAGTAGGTTGACCACGATGAAGGCGGCGATGAGCACGAAGCTGAGGAAGTAGATCGGCGCCACCGGATTGACCGCCTGCGCTTCGTAGAGGTAATTCGGGAAGTTCTCGAGTGTCAGCAAGACAAAGAGCGTCAACATCGCCGTGCCGACGTCTCCCCACTGCTGTGGCAACTCCGCGCCGAAGAGACTCCAGCCGATGACGGCGTACAAGAAGATGATGAGGACGGTGAGCACAACCATGCTCACCACTGCAGGCGTGGCCCGGGTGACGGTGAGCAGGAGTACTCGCGCGTCGGGGAGGAACCGCATGAGCCGGACGATTCGCGCCAGGCGCAGCAACCTCAGAATCGTGACCTGGGTTCGTACGGCGGGGATGAGCACGCCGCCGATCACGATGAAGTCGAAGACGTTCCAGCCGCTTCGGAAGAAGTTCCAGGGCCGCGTGCCGTAGGAGAGGATCCGCAGGATCAGCTCGACGAGGAAGATGCCGTACATCACGTCGTTGGCGATCACAAGGATCGTGCCGTATTGCTCGTCGATGGACTGGTAGGTGTCCAAGGCGATGACTAAGGCGTTGGCGACGATGACCGCCGCAATGGCGATCTGGAATCTATCCGAGTCAACGATCCGGGCTAGCGGTTGGAAGCGGGGGATGTCTTTGGCTGGCTTCGTGCCCTGCGACCGGGCAGTCTGACTATCGACACGACTCGAGGTAGACGAGCCTGCGGCTACCGCACCCGCGGAACCTCGCCCAAAGAGCTTCATATCCGTGAACCCCCGACCCCCTCGGAAATGCACTCCCAGGCTAGTGCCCCTTGCTCGCGCGGCAATGAGATTCGCCGAGGACAAGTCGTGGAGTTGAGTCTCCACATGACAAACAAGGTAGCCCCGCCGGACCACGGGGGTCGGGTCGACGGGGCTACAGGCGGAGCCTCTCACAACGCGCCGAGCCGCTAGGCTGAGTTCGTGGCACGGGGGAAGCAAAACGGGCGGTTGGTGCCGGAAAATCCGGCATTCGGGACAGAGTCGGAACGGCAAATCTGGACTGTCTTGGCTGACAGTTTGGAAGAGGGCGAGGTCCTGTTCCACGGGCTGCGCTTCACCGATGCCAAAGAGGGCGACGTTGAGATTGACCTTCTCCTCCTCTCCCCCACACGAGGCGCGGCCGTGATTGAGGTCAAGGGCGGAGTTGTTGAGTT
>CAYGMM010000196.1:0-3671 GCA_964351035.1 uncultured Actinomyces sp. | reverse complement strand
CCCCGAACCTACGGATTAAAAGTCCGCAGCTCTACCATTGAGCTAGCGACCCGGGGGTTCCACTCTTTAATCCGTAGAACCCTCCATGTTGCCCACCTAAACTACCGCGTCCGCGCAGACTCTCGCCCTGCGCCAGTAAGCCAGGTGTAGTCACCGTCCTGAGTCCGGCACCCCAAGCCCGCGACCGATAGCCTCAACTGCATGGCGCGCCCGGACCGCGAGGAGCAGATCCTCAGTGCGGTGATCACGCTTCTCGGCCGCGACGGACTTGCTGGAGTGAGCGTCCGGTCGGTCGCGCGCGAGGCCGGCGTCGCTCACGGCCTGGTCGCCTACTACTTCGAGGACAAGACCCACCTCATCGAGGCCGCGCTGCGCCGAGTCGAAGCTGAGGACCTTGACCTCCTCGAGCCAGATCCCCATCTCAACCCCGCCGCGCAACTACGCCAGGTGCTCCGCCGCATCCTCGACCCCGCGTTCCTCACCACCGACTACCTCGCGCTGCGCCTGCAGTTGTGGGCACTTGCGCCGGCCAACGACGACTTTGCCGAGATCAACGCCACGGCCCAGCGGCGCTATCGAGAGCAACTCGCAGATCTCATCGCGAACGCCGTACCGGGGATCGCCAAGGCCGAGGCCAAGCGGCGGGCCGCCGATATCGACATCATCCAAAACGGCATCTGGCTCACCGCCCTGCTCCGGATCGACCAGGCCTCCCTCAAGCGGGCTGGCAAGCGGTGCGAGGACATTGCCTTCAACGGCGCCTAGCCAACCTGGTCCACGTCCATGGAAACTTTGGACAGTCGTACAAATTATGACTACGCTCGCGCCATGCACTCCCCGACGTTGACCACCGCCGACGTAGAGCGGATCTCGCAGGGCTACCACCCTGAGCCCGACCGATCTCACTCCCTGCGGGCCGAGGCCTACACCGACGAATCCTGGGACGCCATCGACCGCGCCGCAATCTTCGCTCGGACCTGGCAGTGGGTCTGCCACGTGGAGAAACTCCGGGAGCCCGGCAACTACGTGACCGTCGACATCGCCGGCCAGCCGATCGTCGTCGTCAGGGATCGGTCTGGCGACCTCCGCGCCTTCTACAACGTCTGCAAGCACCGCGCGCACGAGCTCGTTCAGGGCTCCGGGACGACGAAGAACCTCGTGTGTCCCTATCACGCCTGGACCTACGGACTCGATGGCCAACTCAAGGCATCTCGCCGCGCTGACCAACTCCCCGGCTTTGACCAGGGCAGCATTTGCCTGGACGGGGTGCAGGTCGAGGAATTCGGCGGGTTCGTCTACGCCAACCTCGACCCGAACGCCGCCCCCCTGTCCGCGCAGGCACCGGACCTGGCCGCGGAGATCGCCCGGTGGGCACCGGACGTCGCTAATCTGACACTCGCCAAGCGCCTGACCTACCGCATCAACTCCAACTGGAAGAACGTCATCGACAACTTCCTCGAGTGCTACCACTGCCACATCGCCCACAAGGAGTTCGTCGATCTCGTCGACATGGACACCTACGAGGTGAAGACCCACGGCATCTGGTCCAGTCACTTCGCCGACGCGGGCGGTCACCCCAACAGCGCCTACGACGTCAGTGAGGCCACGGTCAAGGTCCACGCGGTGTGGTGGCTCTGGCCCAACACGTGCCTGCTCCGCTACCCCGGCCGCGGGAATTTCATGGTGCTGCAGGTCCTGCCCGACGGCATCGATGGGTGCACGGAGATCTGGGACTTCTACCTTGAAGACACCGATCTGACCGAGGGTGAGGTCGAGTCGGTCCGCTACATCGATGAGGTGCTGCAGGTGCAGGACATCACCATTGTCGAGAGCGTGCAGCGCGGGATGTCGACGCCCGCCTTCGATCAGGGCCGCATCGTCTACGACCCCGACGGCAGTGGCCTATCCGAGCATGGCGTACACCACTTCCACGGGCTTATCCTCGACGCCTACCGGTCGCTGGCGGAAGGGTTGACGTCATGAGCAAGCCCGTCATCATCACCTGCGCGCCCACCGGCGGCATTCACACGCCGACGATGTCGCCGTACCTGCCCATCACACCCGCCCAGATCGCCGAGGCGTCACTCGGTGCAGCAGACGCGGGCGCCGCCATCGTGCACCTGCATGCACGCAATCCCGAGACCGGGCGACCCGACCCGCGCCCCGAGCTCTTCCGAGAGTTCATGACCACGATCGCCGAGTCGAGCGACGTCGTCATGAATGTCTCCACCGGGGGTGGGCTCGGCATGACGCTCGACGAGCGGCTTCGTGCCGCCCTCGACGTCTCGCCGGAGATGGCCTCGCTCAATGTCGGTTCGCTCAACTTCGGGATCTTCCCGATGGCGGCGCGCTACTCGGATTGGCAGCACCCATGGGAGCCGGAGTTCTTGGAGATGACGCGGGACTTCATCTTCAAGAACACCTTCGCCGACCTTGAGCGCATCGTGAAGGACCTCGGCCAAGGCCACGGCACCAAATTCGAGTTCGAGTGCTACGACCTCGGTCACCTGTACAACCTCGCGTGGCTCATCGATCAGGGGTGGCTCGAGCCGCCGTTCTTCGTTCAGATGGTCTTCGGGATCCTGGGCGGAGTCGGCTCGGACCTCGACAACCTGCAACACATGCACACCATTGCCGAGAAACTCTTCGGTGACTCCTACGAGTGGTCGGTGCTCGCCGCCGGTCGCCACCAAATGCCGTTCGCCACGTCCGCGGCGATGCTCGGCGGCAACGTCCGCGTCGGCCTAGAGGACAGCCTGTGGATTGGGCCCGGTGAGTTGGCCGCGTCGAACGCCGACCAGGTCACCAAGGTGCGTGGCCTCGTCGAGTCCCTGGGCTACTCGATCGCGACCCCCGATGAGGCACGGGAGCGACTCGGGCTGAAGGGACGGGAGAATGTCAAAGTCTGAGCTAGATGCGCCGGTCGCCGCGCTGGGCGCCGGACTCATCGGTCGCAGTTGGATCGCCCTGTTCCTCGCGGCTGGCCATGACGTTTCCGTCTACGATCCGGCGCCCGATGCCGCGGACGCCGTGCGGGCCGGAATCGAGTCGGCCTGGCCGATGCTGCGACAGCTCGGCCTCGCCACCGAAGACGCCCCCACGGCGAACCTGACCTTCTACGCCGACCCAGCGGCTGCGGTCGATGGAGCGTCGTTCATCCAGGAGAGCGTCCCTGAGCGCATCGACATCAAGCGCGATCTCTACGCGCGGATCGAGCCGGCCCTCGGCGGCGACACCATCGTCGCGTCGTCAGCCTCCGGTCTCACCCTCAGCGAGTTGCAGACCGGCTGGCAGAACCCCGCTCGGCTAGTCCTTGGGCATCCCTTCAACCCGCCGCACCTCATCCCTCTCGTCGAGGTCATGGGCAACGAACGCACCGCCCCGGGCGTCGTCGATGCCGCGCGGGCGTTCTACGAGTCGGTCGGCAAGGTGACGATCGAGGTCAAGCGTGAGGTACCCGGTCACGTGGCCAACCGACTGCAGGCCGCGCTGTGGCGCGAGGCCATCCACCTGGTCAATGAGGGTGTGGCGTCGGTCGCCGACGTCGACACGGCCATCGCCTCGGGCCCGGGGCTGCGCTGGGCCGTGATGGGCCCGACCACCCTCTTCCACCTCGGTGGCGACGAGGCGGGCCTGCAGACCTTCTGCGACCGCTACACCGACAGTTTCAA
>CAYGMM010000195.1:0-3716 GCA_964351035.1 uncultured Actinomyces sp. | reverse complement strand
ATTCGAACATATGTACCAAGGGTTTTCGGCATTTCCTCGACATCGAAACGTAATCCACCAAATGGTTGAAAGTGGGGGGAAGTGGGGTACAGTGGCGCCATCGGGGGCCACAGGGGCCTTCCAGGGGGACGAGAGTGGGAGGTGGTGGGGATGTTCCTCGGTACCCACACGCCTCGGCTCGATGACAAGGGCCGCGTGGTCCTGCCCGCCAAGTTCCGCGAGGGGCTGGCCGGGGGAGTCGTCCTCACCAAGGGCCAGGACCGGTCCATCGTGGTTTGGCCCGCAGAGGAGTTCGCGGCCTACTCCGCCAAGCTGAACGAAGCCTCCCGTTCAGACGCGCGAGTCCGCGCCTACCTGCGGGTCCTCTTCTCGGGAGCCTCCGACGAGACCCCCGACAAGCAGGGGCGCATCTCCGTGCCCCAGATCCTGCGGGACTACGCCGGACTCGACCGCGACGTCGTCGTCGTCGGCAACGGCACCACCTGCGAGATCTGGGATGCCGAGGCCTGGCAGGCATACCTGGCCGGACAAGAGGACGCCTTCAGTGGCATCAGCGAGGAGGTGGTCCCCGGAATCTTGTGACGCGCTCCGCCGTGTGAGGCCTCCTCCCGGGTGGATGGCACGTGACATCACTTCCCCGATGCCACGAGCCACTCCGGTCCAAACGGGGGGATACCTGACCCGACGGAGACAGGAACAAACCAACAGGCACCAACGACTCAACCGATCGACCAGCAGCACCGCAGGAAAGGGAAAAGAAGTGGCGACCATCCTCGACATCCACGAGCGCACCCGGCGCGGGATGGAGACGACCCGCAAGGTGTCGGCTCACACCACCCGACGCGCAGTGCTCGCGCTCGGCGCCGGAGTCGTCACCGGCCTGGCCATGGGCCTGGCCACCGTGATCTCAGGGCGCTGGAGCTGATCGACCATGTCCGCCCCGGTGCACGTGCCCGTCATGCGGGACCGTGTTGTCGCCCTGCTGGCCCCGGCTCTGCGTGAGCCCGGGGCTGTCTTCGTCGACGCCACCATGGGGCTCGGTGGCCACAGCGCCGCCGTACTCGCCGAGATCCCGACCTGCCGACTCGTCGGACTCGACCGCGACACCGCAGCCCTCCAGATCGCCCGCGAACGACTCGGGGAGTGGGGGGATCGCGTCACCCTCGTCCACGCCGTCTATGACCAGATGCCCGAGGTGCTTGCCGCGCTCGGCATCGCATCGGTACAGGGCATCCTCTTCGACCTCGGGGTCTCTTCGATGCAGCTCGATGAGGCCGAGCGCGGATTCGCCTACGCCCAGGACGCCCCGCTCGACATGCGCATGGACGCCACCAGCGGCCAGACCGCAGCCGACATCCTCAACTCTTACTCCGTCGAGGCGTTGACCCGCGTGCTGCGTGAGTACGGCGAGGAGCGCTTCGCCCGCCGCATCGCCGAACGCATCGTCGCCGAGCGCGAGGTCGCGCCGTGGGAGACGTCGGCCCGACTCGTCGAGGTCGTGCGCACGTCCATTCCTATGCGCGTGCAGCAGACCTCCTCCGGTCACCCCGCCAAGCGCACCTTCCAGGCCCTACGTATCGAGGTCAACGCCGAGCTCGCCGTCCTCGAACGCGCCATCCCCGGCGCCCTGAAGTGCCTCGCCGTTGGCGGGCGCATGGTCGTCATGAGTTATCAGTCCCTCGAGGATCGCCTGGTCAAGCGCGAGTTCGCGGCCGGCGCCAACCCCGAGGTCCCGCACGGCCTGCCCGTCATCCCCGACTCGCTGAAGCCCTGGCTGCAGTTGATCACGCGGGGTGCGGAGAAGGCCTCGGCCGAGGAGATCGCACAGAATCCGCGCTCGCAATCCGTGCGAGTGCGTGCAGTAGAGCGGGTGGCGTCATGAGTTCAACAGCGAGAAAACTCGACGACCACGGGCATGAGCCCGAGAGCATCATCCTGGTGCGTGAGGCCGCACGGAAGCGCGAGTCCCGTCACCGTCATGCCGCGGCACCCAAGCCGCGCCTGCTGCCCAAGAAGGCCCACGCTCCCAAGCGTCGCGTCCACCTCGGTGTCTTCGCGATCATCTGCCTCGGCATCGCCACCGTCGGCCTGGTCGCCATGCTCATCGTCAACACCATGCTCGCCTCCGGTGCCTTCGAGGTGAGCCGACTGCAGGCGGAGAAGGCCCTGCTCGTGGAGCAGGAGCAGCAACTCACCGAAGAAGTGGCCGTTGCGTCCTCGCCGATGCTGCTCGAGGAGAAGGTCCGCGCGATGGGCATGGTGCCGCAGACCGCCGCGGCGTTCGTCGACCTCGAGTCCGGCACGATCGTCGGCAACGACGTTCCGCAGCCCGAGCCCATCGTCGTCGATCCCACCACCGGCACCTACGTCAACGGCTACCTCGTCGATCCGGTGACCGGCGAGATCTACATCGACCCCTACACCGGCCTGCCCATCACCGAGGACGGCCAGCCCATCGGCTACGACGGCAACACCGTTGACGGTGTCTCGGGTGAGGAACCCATCATCGATCCCGACACCGGTGAGTACGTCGATCCGGTGACCGGCCAGCCCATCGCCACCCCGGATCCCGGGAGCGGCGAGGCCCTGCCCGGCGAGGACGACATCACGCCAACGCCCGTCGACGGCACACCGGTCGATGGCACCCCGGTTGACCCCGCACCCATTGACGGCACGGATCCCGCCCCCATCGATGGCGCGTCGGCGACGACGGTCACGCCGGAGGGAGTGGTCGAGACCCCGTGAGCACCGGCACCCGGACGCCGACACGCAGTGCGTCCACGCGCCCTACGGCGAAGCGCCCGAGTGGCCAGAGCCGTCCTGCCTCACCTCGTCCCGTCCGCAAGCCTGCCGCCAAGCGTCCCTCCGGGCCGCCGCGGCCTCCTCGCCCCCCGCGTCCGCCCAAGCCGCTGCGCCTGGGCAACCCCAAGCGTCGGGCCGGGATCCTGCTGGTCCTCGTCCTCATCGTCATCACGATCTTCGCCGGCCGACTGCTGGAGATCCAGGCGCTGCGGGGCGATGCGCTCGCCGCGGCCGCGGTCGATCAGCGCACGACGACGGTCGCCGTACCCGCACCGCGTGCGGACATCGTCGACATCAACGGCGTCGCCCTCGCCTCCACCGTCGAGTCACGGCACATCACCACGGACCAGACCCTCGTCGTCGATCCGATGGCGACCGCGCAAGACATCGTCAGTGTCATCGGTGGTGACGTCAACGAGATCGCGGGGCGATTGACCGGTGATCGTCGCTTCGCCTACGTCGCCAAGGACATCACCCCCGAGCAGTGGCGGGCGATCGACGAACTCGGCCTGACCGGCATCTACTCCGAGCGGTCCTCGCGCCGTATCTATCCGGCCGGTGATGTGGCGGCCAACGTCGTCGGATTCGTCGGCGGTGAAGGCACCGGTCTCGCCGGTGTCGAGTACTCCCGCGAGCAGCAGCTCGCCGGCACCGACGGCTACCGCACCTACGAGCGGGCCGCCGGGGGAGCGGCGATCCCCGGCGCGGGCAGTGTCGTCGAAGACCCCGTCCCCGGCAGCGACGTACAACTCACCATTGACCGCGATATCCAGTACATGGCCCAGCGCGTACTCGCCAATGAGGTCGCCACCTCCGGCGCGGAGAGCGGCTCGATCGTGGTGATGGACCCGCGCACCGGCGATGTGCTCGCCCTCGCGTCGGTGCCGACATTCGATCCCAACGATCTGGCGAAC
>CAYGMM010000194.1:0-3729 GCA_964351035.1 uncultured Actinomyces sp. | reverse complement strand
ACCGCATCGAGGACGCCGTCCGCAACGCGAAGGCGGCCGTCGAGGAGGGCATCGTGCCCGGCGGTGGCGTGGCCCTCATCCAGGCGATGGTGGCGGCGGCTCCCAAGGTCGAGGGCCTCGGCCTCACCGATGAGCAGGCCGTGGGTGCCGACATCGTCAAGGCGGCCATCAGCGCTCCGCTGAAGCAGATCGCCTTCAACGCCGGCCTCGAGGGTGGCGTTGTCGTGGAGAAGGTCAAGGAGCTCCCCGCGGGCCATGGCCTCAACGCCGCGACTGGCGAGTACGTCGACATGATCGCTGCCGGCATTATCGATCCGGCCAAGGTCACCCGCTCGGCGCTGCAGAACGCCGCGTCGATCGCTGGCCTGTTCCTCACGACCGAGGCGGTCGTGGCGGACAAGCCCGAGAAGGCGGCCCCGGCCGCTGCCCCCGACATGGGCGGCATGGACTTCTAAGTTCCCGGGGGAGGGCCTTCTCGTCCCCCGAAAATGGACTGCCAAGTCCTCAGCGCAGCAGTTGTTCGGCTAGGGGCGGCTCCCGAAAAGGGGGCCGCCCCTCGCCTATGCGGGCGGTTGCCTTTGTACGGGTGCTTGCATGATGGGACAGTGTCCTATTAAAGTCCCTGGTGTCCGTTGATGTCCATGAAAGGTCCCCATGCGTCGCATCGCCGTTCCCGTTGTCATCACCTCTGCCATTGCCCTCGCCGCCGCAATGCTTATGGGCCCGCCTGCGGCCGCAGTAGCACCGCAGGTCGCGGAGCTATCGAGTCCGGCAGCGGCTGCGCCCGCAGCGCAGGCAGCAGCCTCCTCTCAGGGGGTGGCCAAGCCCGCGCCCCGGATCGACTGGGCGGGGATAGCCGGACAGATCCTGGGGGTCGCGTCGACCATCATGTCGTGCGCCGAGTACTCCACCAATCCGCAGGCGTGCTTCAAGAACCCCACCACCAGGGACATCATGAGGAAGCTCGAGCAGATCGAGGCTCAGATGGCGCGCAACCAAGCGGAGACGATGCGTGCGCTGGATTCACTACAGCGAGCTATTGATGCCCAGGACCTCAATAAGGCGGTGAAGGACTTCTCGCCGGTGGAGGCCCACATCTTCGAGGCAGCCGACGCATGGACGGCGTTGTCTGAATGTGCCGAGCGAGCCGCAACCGGAGTCCACAAGGACTGCCAGGGCTACGACGGGAGGCCGACGGAGAGATTGCCGATCTCCGAGGCGATGGCGCTCACGCAGGAATTCTTCCTACAAGAGATGGACAAGATCAAACTGACCATCGAGCAGGCGGCGCAATACTACGCCGGCACTCGATCCACCAACTACCAGGACGGACTCACCGCGGCGCTCTGGAAGGTGTCCAAGCGCGAGCAGGATCGCCAGTCCGGAGCACGAAGCCCTGGCGAGTTGCCGCTCCGGCCGATCGTGATCACGAAGTTCCTGTCGAGCAGTGTGCTCCCCGCCTTGCTCTACTACCGCGACATGACCTTCCTCTACGGCGCATTGGCTCCGGCGGCCGAGGCCCTGAAGGGTCGAGCGTCGAAGGCGCGGTCGGAGGCGAACTTGGCTGACAAGCTCATCTTCAGCGGAGTCGAGCGCGGGACGGTATCAGGGTCTTTCGCCTACTACCGCATTCCGGATGTTCCGCCGGGCTCGATCGCATTTCTGGGCCGCGACGGCAAGCTCTACAAGATCGTCCCTGGTGAGGGCAAGGGCACGCGTCTTTCATCATCAGTCCTCAATGATTTTGCTGCGCTGCTGCATGACTACGGCTACAACGCGGAGACGATGGCCAAAGTGGCAGCGCTGCTCCCCCACGAAGGAGAGTTCGGCGTGTGGGAGAAGGTGCGGCATCGCTCGTACCCCTACTACTCAGGCAAGTACGCCATCTGCGCCGGCGTGAATGCGCTGGGGTGCCCCGCGTCCCCGAATGCCGCTGTGCGCACGCAGACCTTCGAACTCGGTGACCAGGCCGCTGTGGGCTCGAAGGACGAATACGGCAACGTCGTGAAGATGCGGTGGGTTCCCATGCAGGTCCTCGCCAGCAAGGCGACCTGGGAGCAGCTTGTCGAGTCTAAGTTCGGCTGGTACGGAGGTCGCTCGACAGATGCGACGCCGCCTCATGGCGTGTGGAACGTTCAGCCCCGGGAAGTGTTCGACAGGACCGTCGCCGGCAAGTTCGCCGTCTTCTCCTACGACTTCATGGAGTACAGCCAGCGCTACTATTTCGGGGCGGGCGTGTACGCCGCCCAGGAGAGGGGGGAGCCGTTCGCGGTCGTCGACAAGGGAGCCCCTACCGCTGGCATCCTCGTGAAGTAGCCCCGATGTCCACCTACGAACAACGCACTCACTCTGGACATCCAGCGAAGGGAAGCACTATGCGCCGCGCCCTATCCGCGATGGCGGTCGTCACTGCCGTTACTTTGACGACGCTCGTCGCACCAAGCACCGCGAATTCTGCATCCCTCCGATTGACGCCTGACCAGGCCCGTGTCTGGGTATTCCTCGTCAACGATTCCGATCGAGAAATCAGAGTTCAAGCATTCACACGCCAAGGCATGGCGAGAGAAGAAATATTCACTCTGGCTCCCGGCCAGTCTTACCCCATTTGGGGATCTTCCAACGGCAAACATGACCTAGCGGCAAATGCATCCTGGTGTGATGGGTCCGCCCGATTCGAGCCCAACTGCGATAGCAGGAAGTACGCGTATATGAAGTGGAACAATCCCTTCATTGGGTGGCCTTGGATGCAAGTCAAATCAGGAGTCACCGCTGAAGCTGACTGGCTCAGGTACTCAGTTGGAGACAAACACACCTTCTTCCCCCACGGCAAGACCGGAAAAGTCAAGATTGCCACCGAGCGTCTCGATGACAAGGCAAGCGGAACCAACAGATTCCGAGTTGAATTCCGCACCATTCCCCAATAGGTAGACAGCAACACGCCCGAGAGACTGCCTCGATTTGCTGTGTCCAGCTTCTTTCACGCGTCGATGCCTCCGGCGACAGTCACACCCCAATATTCGTTGCCGTCGGGGAAGGAGAGCCGTTCGTCATGGAACCTGCCGTCGTCGACAAGGGAACCCCTTCCGGCATCCTCGTGAAGTAGTGGCGGTGCCTCGCTAACCTCACGTATATGGCTTTCCCCGGATTCCCGCCCGCCGCGTTCGCGTTCTACGAGCAACTCGCCGCCCACAACACCAAGGCGTGGTGGCAGGACAACCGTTCGACGTACGACGATGCCATCAAGGCGCCGATGACTGCGCTCCTGGAGGAGTTGGAGCCGGAGTTCGGTGCCGGCAAGGTCTACCGGCCGTATCGAGACACGCGCTTCAGCAAGGACAAGACGCCGATCAAGGATCACCAGGGTGCGGTCGTCATGGTCGAGGATGCGGTCGGCTACTACGTGCAGATCTCCGCGGCCGGGCTCATGGTCGGCGGCGGCCTATACGCCCCCGCGCCACGCCAACTCGCCCGGATGCGCGCTGCCATCGATTCCCCAGCCTGCGCGACGTTGGAATCCGAGCTCGCGAAACTCCGCCGGGCGCGTCCGGCGTGGGATATCGACGGGGCTCCGCTCAAGACTCGTCCCAAGGGCGTCGCCGCTGACCATCCCCGGCTGGAGTTGCTGCGCATGACGCGGCTGATCTTCACCCGTACGTACGACGATGAGGCCATGCTTGCCTCGGCTAAGGCCCTCACCACCGTGCGGAAGGACTGGCGGGCGATCACGCC
>CAYGMM010000193.1:292-3736 GCA_964351035.1 uncultured Actinomyces sp. | reverse complement strand
GGCGTGCCCCTGGAGCAGGTACACACGGAGGCCTGCCGTTGGGAGCACGTGATGTCCGACTCGGTGGAGGCGCGGGTGCTGGAGTTGCTCGGTGGCCCGACGCACTCACCATTCGGCAACCCCATCCCGGCTCTCGACGAACTCGTGCCGGGCGCTGAGCCGGTGGTCACCGGTGCCTGGGTGCGTCTTGCCGATGTGGGCGGCTCGGATGTGGTGCGCGTGACGGTGCGCCGTATCGGGGAGAGCGCCCATGCCGATCCGGAGGTGGTCAGCCGACTGCGGCGCGCTGGCATCGTCCCCGGGGGGACGGTGCGCGTGCAGGTGGGTCCGCAGGGGGTCCTAGTCGGCTCGGCGGGAGAGTACGTTGAACTCGATGGCGAGGTCGCGGCGCACATAGCGGTGGAACCGCTGGGGTAGGCACGCGGTGGAACCGCTGGGGTAGGCACGCGGTGTAACCGCTGGGATAAACGGTACCCCCCAGGGTATTCTCTCTACGTACGCGCGGCACCACCCTGGTGCGCGCCCACCCTGGAGGTCGGCCATGCCCCCCATCACCCTCGACGAGGTCTGCCAGCGCGACGTCGTGACCCGTTTGAAGCGCATCCAGGGTCAGGTCGCCGGCATCATCGCGATGATCGAGGACGGTCGGGACTGTGGTGACGTCGTCACCCAACTTGCCGCCGCCTCACGGGCTCTGGACAAGGCCGGGTTCAAGGTGGTGGCCAACTGGCTGCAGCAGTGCGCGACGGCCGAGGGCCGCGGTGAGAAGCCGCCGCTCAGCGCCGAGCAGCTCGAAAAGCTGTTCCTCTCCCTGGCGTAGCCGTCTTCGGCGCCAAGCCCACTAGCCTGACGGCATGACACCTCCTCGCCGCCCCGATGCCCTGGCCGTCCTTGCCGACGGGTCACTCGACGGGCAGGTTGCCCTCATTACCGGTGGCGGCACCGGTATCGGCCGCGCCACCGCCGAGCTGCTGGCCCGCCTCGGCGCCACCGTTGCGGTGACCGGACGTCGCGCCGAACTTCTCCAGGACACCGTGGCGGCTATCGAAGCCGCCGGCGGTCGAGCTTCGGCGTACCCCTGTGACATCCGGGAGCCGGAGCACGTCGACGCGCTCCTTGACGCGGTGCTCGCCGACCACGGCCGCATCGATCTGCTGGTCAATAACGCCGGTGGCCAGTTCGTTTCACCGGCCGAGGACATTTCCTACAACGGCTTTCGCGCGGTCGAGCGACTCAACCTCGACGCCACGTTCTATGTCTCCACGCAGGTCGCCAAGCGCTCGATGCTGCCGAACGGCTTCGGCAAGATCGCGAGCATCACCATGTCGATGACGCCACACCGCGGCATTGTCGGGATGTCGCATTCGTCTGCGGCCCGTGCTGGCGTCGAGAGTCTGACCGCCACGTGGGCGCAGGAGTGGGGGGCGCGAGGTATCCGCACGATCGCCGTCGCGCCGGGCATCGTGCACACCGAGGCCTGGGAGCGCTACGGCCTCGAGCCCGACCAGGTTGCCGCCGTCGTCCCGATCAGGCGCCTGCAGTCGGTCGACGATGTGGCTGCTCTACTGGGCTTCTGGCTGTCGCCCGCGGGTGACTACATCACCGGCATCACCCTGGTTGCCGACGGCGGTTTCAACGTCACCGGGCCGACGCTGTACTAGGGACGCACTCGCAGAAGACGAGTAAGTGTGGGTTGCACGACTGCAGAGACCGTTGCCTCAATCGCCACGGCCACGGTCCGCAGCCTGATCGCCTAGTCATCGAAGACGAGGGACAAGATCTCCATGTCCTTGCCGTCGCGGACATCATCTGACCGTGTACCGCAAACAGGGCAGCACAGGTCATTGGTGCCGGCCAGTAGTCTGTCCGCGTCACAGTGGGGGCAGTGGATGACAACGGGTGCGCGCTCGACATGGAGCGCTGCATCTGCGAGCGGTGTCTCGCTCGCGGCCAAGTCGTACGCGCGGACGAGCACCTCGGGGACGATCCCCGTGAGAACTCCGATGCGCACGCGCACCTCAAGCACCTTCGGAGCGTCCGGCGGGAGTGCATCGACGACGGTCGACACGATCGCCTGCGCAGTAGACAGTTCGTTCCCGTAGGCCACCATGCCCACGACTATAGGTTTCTGCGCCCGTAAGGCGGCCGCCCAGGACCGGGGCCCGTTCTTTCGTCAGATCACAGGGCTCAGCCCGGCGATCTGACGAAAGAACGCCTCTATTCGGGGGCGGTGAGCTCCCAGGTCTCGCCGGACACCCGCAGGGGGATGCCGGAGCGGCCGCGCGGTCCGAGCTTCACCCCGAGCACCTGGTGCAGTTGGATCGTGTTGATGTCGAAGCCGAGGCGTGAGGCCGCCATGTAGAGGCGCCACACGCGCGCGGTCGGGAGACCGGCTTCCTCCACGCAGGCATCCCAGTTGCGCTCGAGGTTCTCGCACCAGTGCTTAAGGGTGAGCGCGTAGTGCTCGCGCAGGTTCTCCTCGTGGCGGATCTCGAAGCCAGCGTCGTTCATCTCGCTGATGATGAGGCCGGGGGAGCTCAGCTCGCCGTCAGGGAAGACATAGCGATTGATGAAGCTGCGCTTGTAGTGCGACGGGTCCGCGCCATCGGGTCGGGTGATGCAGTGGTTGAGCATGCGGCCTTCGGGGCGCAGCTTTTCGTAGAGGAAGGAGAAGTAGGACTCGTAGTTGGCGCGGCCGATGTGCTCGGTGAGACCGATGGACGAGATGGCGTCGAAGCCACTCTCCGGCTTCTTCATCATGTCGCCGAAGGATTCCTCGGTCATGCGCGTGCGCGCGGCCGGCGCGATGGCGTTGGCGGTGACGCCGTAGCGGCCGAGCTCGGCGGCCTGGATCAGCGTGAGCGACGCGATCCCGCCCTTGGCGGCGCCGTAGGCGGCCTGCGCGATCGAGCCCTGCAGGCCGGCTCCCGAGCTCGTGTTGATGATGCGGGCGACGACCTCGTTGCCCGCCTTCTTCTGCTCGCGCCAGTACGCACACGCCTGGCGCGACGTGCAGAAGTGGCCCCGGAGGTGCACACGCATGACGTCGTCCCACTCGTCGGGCGTGGCGTTCACGAACATGCGGTCGCGCAGGATGCCGGCGGTGTTCACTACCACGTCGAGCCCACCGAAGGCCTCGACGGCGGCCTGCACGAGCCGTCCGGACCCTTCCCAGTCCGCGACATCCTCGCCGTTGGCGATCGCCTCGCCGCCCATCGCGCGGATGGCATCCACCACCTCCCCCGCAGGCCCGTCCGAGCCGCCGCTGCCGTCGATCTCGGCGCCCAGGTCGTTGACCACGACCTTCGCGCCCTGGCGGGCGAACTCCAGCGCGTGCTCGCGCCCGATGCCCCGGCCGGAGCCGGTCACGATGACCACTCGTCCTTCGCAGATGCCGCTCATGGTCGTCTGGGTCCTCTCGATCGCGGGCGCGAGGACGCCCGC
>CAYGMM010000193.1:0-282 GCA_964351035.1 uncultured Actinomyces sp. | reverse complement strand
GATGGTGACGTTCGCCTGGCCGCCGCCCTCGCACATGGTCTGCAGCCCGTAGCGAGCCTCGCGACGCTCGAGCTCGTGCAGCAGCGTCGTCATGAGGCGCGCGCCGGTGGCGCCGAGCGGGTGGCCGAGCGCGATGGCGCCGCCGTTCACGTTGACCTTCTCCGGGTCCGCGCCGGTCTCCTTGATCCAGGCCAGCACGACCGAAGCGAACGCCTCGTTGATCTCGACGAGGTCGATGTCCTCGAGCTTCATGCCCGTCTTCTCGAGGGCGTAGGCGGTCGC
>CAYGMM010000192.1:0-3742 GCA_964351035.1 uncultured Actinomyces sp. | reverse complement strand
GCAGTAGGTCTTGTACGACGCATCCGTCCAGTTGCGATGGTCTTCGGTCTCGAAAACCTCACCCCTGAAGTCCAGCCGTGCCGCGGATTCCTCGGTCACGGGGAACTCCATCGACGCGATGTCGAGGAAGGGCTGGTGCGGGGAGATCGCCTCGGGGAACACCGACAGGTGTCGATCACCGCCGGGGGAGGTGATCGTGCAGGGGCGCCCGGCGAAATCCGCCATGGGATGCAGGACGCACAGGCCGAGCCGATTGCGCAGGAACGGTGCGGTCGTCGTGCCGCGCATGGCGTAGCGGATGGTGCCGTCAGCCTCTCCGGTGATGTCGGCGCTCCAGGTGAACGGCTCGGCATCGACCGTGCCACGCGCGGTGAACGTGATCCGGAAGGAATCCTCGGTCGTCTCGATCGATTCGTGTTCTATCACCCATGGCCGCGCGGTCCAGTTGCGATCTTGGAAGACGACGTAGATCCGACGCACGATTTCAAGGTCGCCGACAGTAATCCCGCGCAGGTCTCCGCTGTCGTAGTCCAGGCGGACCGGACCGGCCTGCAGTGGCGTGACGGCGTTCAGAGTGAGCTCCCGACTCGATAGGGCAGCCCAGTCTCGAGGGACTCGTAGGCGCCGAGGGTGATGTCGAGAAGTCGCAGGGTGTCCTCACCGGAGGTCTCCGGAGTGCGGCCGGTGTCAAGACATTCGATCCAGTGGCGCTGTACGCCGGAGACGCTGTCCTGGATGCCATTCCACGGCTCGGAGGTCCAGGTGTGATCCGGGATCGTCAGCGTCTCCTCGATGACCTCACCGCGCGAGACCACCTGGAGGCGGTAGTCCGGACCGAGATGGATGACCCCCTCGGTGCCCTCGATGGTGACGAAGGTCTGCGGGTAGGTGCAGTGGTCGGCGCGCGTCTCGTAACTCGCGTCGACGATGACCGTGGCGTCGTCCATCTTCATCAGGATCGTGGCGACGTCCTCGCCCCGGATGCGCGGGTTGACGCGCAGGGCTTCGGTGTAGAGGGACCGAGGCTCGCCGATGAAGAACCGGGCGAGATCGAACAGGTGCACGGCGACGTCGACGATGATCATGCGTTCGCTATCGACGAGCCACGGTTGGTTGGCATAGCAGTCGAAGTCCGTGCGGAAGCTCATCCGGCCGAAGAATGGCCGCCCGATCGCGCCACTGTCCAAGATCGCCTTAATGCGCCGCATTGGATGCTGGAAGCGGAAGTTCTCATGCACCATGAACGGCAGATTCTTCGCCTTCATCGCGTCCACCATCGCCTTCGCGTCGGCCATCTCCCAGGCCAGCGGCTTCTGGCAGAGAGCGGCAACGCCGTACTCGGCGGCGAGCTCGACCATCATGCGATGTGTCGGGGGAGTGGTGGCGATGTCAATGAAGTCGACATCCTCGTTGGCCAGGAGTTCACGGGCGTCGGTGTACGGCGTACCCCCGAACTCTGCCGCTGCGGCGGCCAGTCGGTCTTCGTCGACATCGCACACGGCGACCAGTTCGACCTCGGGCATCTCCGACCAGGCGTGCAGATGATTCTGCGCGAAGAAGCCGGTGCCGATGAGGGCGTAGCGGTAGCGAGCGGTCATAGTTCCACCGGCCTCGACGGATCGGTGATCCATTCACTCCAGGATCCGACGTACATCCGTGAGCCGGGCAGACCGGCCACCGTCATCGCCAGGACGTTTTGTGCGGCCGTGATGCCCGAACCGCAGTAGAAGATGATGTCTTCTGGTCTCTGGTCGCCGATGAGTTCACGGTAGTGCGCGCGCAACTCGTCTGGGGAGCGATAGTGCTTGTCCTGGGTCAGAGTGTGCGCCCGGTCGGCCAGCCCGGCGCCGGCGATGTGCCCGCGAACGGGATCGTGATACACGCCGCCACCGTGGTATCCCTCCGCTCCTCGGGAGTCGAAGACGCAGGTGATGGGGCGCTGTCGCGCGACGTCCACCTCGTCGACGTCGGCGAGGATCTCCGGGCGAAGCCGCGGTGTGAAGGTGCGCGGAGTCGGCACCGGCACGTCGACCTCGATGGGTCCGTCGGCGGCCAGCCAGGCCTGCCAGCCACCGTCCAGGACGGCGACCCGATCGTGGCCCATCCACCGCAGCATGACCCAGATCCGTGCGGCGGACATGAGGCCGCCATCGGCGTCGTAGGCCACGACCTGGGTGGACTCGTCGATGCCCCAGGCGCCCAAGGTGGTGGCGAAGTCGGCGGCGTCGGGGAAGGGTCTGCGGCCCGTGACACCGGTGATGATGGGGCCCGCGAGGTCGTCGGCGGTGTCCGCCTGGCGGGCGCCGGGGATGTGGCCCTCGGCGTACACGGCCTTGCCCCACTGCTCGTCATCGAGGGTGAAGCGTGCATCGAGGATCACCAGATCGGGATCGTCGAGGCGCGCTCGCAGCTCATCAACCGTGATGAGCGTCGTGAAGTCCATCGTCTTTCGCTCCTTCGACCGTCGCCCCCGCTTGTGATCCTATTGTTGTCGTCATGACGTCGTCCGGCACTTCGCTGACCCCCCGCAGCTCGTTGGCCACCCAGGGCCGTGACCGATCGCCGAACCGAGGGATGTTGCGCGCGCTCGGCATGGGAGACGACGATTTCGACAAGCCGCAGATCGGCATCGCGTCGTCCTTCAACCAGATCACCCCCTGCAACATGTCGCTACGTGACGTCGCGGGCGAGGTGGCGAACGGCGTGCGAGCGGGCGGGGGCTTCCCCATGGAGTTCGGCACGATCACCGTTTCGGACGTCATCTCCATGGGGCATGAGGGCATGCACTTCTCACTCGTCAGCCGCGAGGTGATCGCCGACTCCGTGGAGACGGTGATGCAGGCCGAGCGACTCGACGGCATGGTCACGCTCGCCGGCTGCGACAAGTCGATCCCGGCCATGATGATGGCTGCCGCCCGACTGAATGTGGCCAGTGTCCTGCTGTACGCCGGGTCGCTGCTGCCCGGCAAGGTGCGGCTCTCCGACGGCAAGGAGCACACCGTCAACATCGTCACGTCCTTCGAGGCGGTCGGGGCCAACGCGCGCGGCCTCATGTCCGATGAGGACCTCGACCGGATCGAGCGTGCCGTGTGCCCCACGGCCGGTACCTGCGGCGGCATGTACACCGCCAACACCATGGCCAGCGCAGCCGAGGCCATGGGCATGGCGCTGCCCGGCTCCTCCTCGCCACCCGCGGTCGATGCGCGACGGGAGGTGCTTGCTCGCGAGTCCGGTCGCGCGGTCATCGAGATGATTCGTCAGGGCATCACCGCCCGCGACATCATCACGCGCGAAGCGATCGAGAACGCCATCACCGTGGTCATGGCGCTCGGTGGCTCGACAAACTCGGTCCTCCATCTGCCTGCGATCGCGCACGAGGCCGGCTTTGAGATGGACCTCGAGGACTTCCAGCGGATCAGCGATCGGACGCCCCTGGTCGCCGACCTCAAGCCCTTCGGCGAGTACGTCCTGTTAGATCTGGACCGGGTCGGGGGAGTCCCGGTGGTGATGAAGATGCTGCTGGACGAGGGACTGTTGCACGGCGACTGCCTCACCGTGACCGGTTGCACGCTTGCGGAGAACCTCGCTGCCGTGGATCCGCCGGCTCCGGACGGCCACGTGGTGCGGCCCTTCGCGCAGCCCCTCGACACAACCGGGGGCATCACCATCCTGTCCGGCTCGCTCGCTCCCGAGGGCGCGGTGGTCAAGACGGCCGGTGTACCGGTGGAGGTCTTCGAGGGTG
>CAYGMM010000191.1:0-3754 GCA_964351035.1 uncultured Actinomyces sp. | reverse complement strand
CCAACGACGGCAACCTTGATGCTTCCCACAAGGAGGTCATCTCCAACTTCCTCGAGCATGTCGCGACCCCGGCGCTCACCTTCGCCATCTGGCTGGTCGCGGGCCCGCGCAATTGGATCAACTGGCGCACGATCTGGGCTGCACTGATCATTCCGGTGATCTGGCTCGCCTGGGCGCTGGCACGCGGCGCCGTCATCGATGCCTACCCGTACGGCTTCCTCAACGTGGCGGCGTACGGCTATCCGACGGTGCTGCTCAACGTGCTGTACATCATCATCATGGCGATCATCCTGTGCCTGATCTTCTGGGGCCTGGACTGGGTCGTCCGCAAGATGGTCCCGGAGAAGTCCAGCAACAACGCCTAGCGTTGATCCACCGTAGGTGGCCCGTCTAGCCGCGGGTCTTGTAGTCCTCGAGCAGACGACGGGCGATGATCATGCGCTGGATGTCTGCCGTGCCCTCGCCGATGAGCAGCATGGGTGCCTCGCGGTAGAGCCGCTCGATTTCGTACTCCTTGGAGTAGCCGTAGCCACCGTGGATGCGGAAGGAATCCTCGACCACGTCGCGGCAGTACTCGCTGGCGAGATACTTCGCCATGCCGGCCTCGAGGTCGTTGCGCTCACCGGAGTCCTTCTTGCGCGCGGCCATCACCATCATCTGGTGCGCGGCCTCGACCTTGGTGCCCATGTCGGCGAGCCGGAACGCCACGGCCTGGTGATCGGCGATCGGCTTGCCGAAGGTGACGCGCTGCTGGGCGTATTCCACCCCGAGCTCGAAGGCCCGATTGGCCAGCCCGCAGGCGCGAGCGGCGACGTTGACGCGGCCGACCTCGACCCCATCCATCATCTGGTAGAAGCCCTTGCCGGTCTCACCACCGAGCAGGTCGTCGTCCGACAGATGGAGGTTGTCCATCACCAACTCGGTGGTGTCCACACCCTTGTAGCCCATCTTGTCGATCTTGCCCGGGATGGTCAGGCCGGGGCGCACCTCGCCGAAGCCCTCGGGCTTCTCGATGAGGAAGGTCGACATCTTCTTGTAGACGCTTGCGCCCTCATCAGCGTCGCCATCGGTGCGCACGAGTACGGCGACCAACGTGGAGGATCCACCGTTGGTCAGCCACATCTTCTGACCGTTGAGCACCCACTCGTCACCGTCGCGCACGGCCTTGCTGCTGATGGCCGACACATCGGATCCGCAGCCGGGCTCGGACATCGAGAACGCCCCGCGCACCTCGCCGGTCGCCATGCGCGGGAGGTACCTGTCCTTCTGCTCCTGCGTGCCGTGCTGCATGAGCATGTAGGCGACGATGAAGTGCGTATTGATGACGCCGGAGACACTCATCCAGCCGCGCGCGATCTCCTCGACCACGAGCGCGTAGGTGAGCAATGATTCGCCGAGGCCGCCGTACTCCTCGGGAATCATCAGACCGAAGACGCCCATCTCCTTGAGGCCGTCAACGATGGCCTTGGGGTATTCATCGGCGTGCTCGAGGTCGTTGGCGACCGGAATGATCTCGTTGTCGACGAAGTCGCGGACCGCCTCGAGGATCGCTTCCTGCTCCTCGGTCAATCCCTCGGTCTGAGCCAGACGCCCCATAGCTGCCTCCTACGTGTCTGCAATCGATGCTAACGGACGTTAACTAGACGAAGCCCGGCGCCGGGGTTGACCAGCGCGATCGCCGCCACAAACGGCACCGCCAGCAGGGGCAGGGCCTCGATCAGGGGTACGCCGACCACCGCGGCCAGGACGAGTTGGAGCATGACCACGATCGCCCAGGCCACCGAGCGGGTCACGATGACGTGACCGTGGTCCGGGCCGATCAGGACACTGCGCGACACCGCCACGCAGGCCGCCGTCGCGGCCAGCGCGGCAACGGCAAGCCCCCACGGTCGATCCGCAACGACGACGGCGCCCAGCGCCACCAGCACCAGGGCCGAGCAGACCATGCCCGCCACGGCGCTGGGCCGCCGCAGGACTTGCTGCCAGGGCTTGCGCGGCTTCGGCTTCGAGATGTCCGTCGCGCGCGGCGGGACGTCGTACGACGGCGATTCATTCATCGGCTCCAGCAGGGTGGCGCGCGCTGCGCACAGGCGATCGAATGCCTCCGGCGACCCACCCTGATCCGGATGGGCGACCGCCGCCCAGAGCCGGAAGGCGCGACGAACCGTGGCCGAATCAGCATCGATCGGCACACCGAGCAGTCGAGCGGCCTCGACGCGTCGGGCAGATTCGGTCGCCGCCGCCGCGTTCATCCGCTCATCACCAGCCATGGCTGCACGATACTGAGCGGATGAGCAAGCGGCATCCGGTCAACTCACAGCAGATCGTCGTCGTCAGCGGAGCAGGCAGCGGCATCGGCTTCGCCACGGCCCGCCACCTCGCCGGCCTCGGCTACACCGTGGTCGCCGGCGTCCGTTCAGACGAGCAGGCCGCGAGTTTGCGCGACGGTGCCGGACCGCACCTGCTCCCCTTCCACTTCGATGTCACCAGGGACGACGACGTGGAATCGGTCGTCGCCTTCGCCGACGACCTCCGGTCCCAGGGGCACACCTTGCGTGGCGTGTTCAGCAATGCCGGCATCGAGGGGCACTCCCCTGACATGTCCGCCGAAGGCTGCCCCATCAGCACCCTCGAGCAGGTCATGTCGGTGAACTATTTCGGTGCCGTCCGCTTCATCCAGGGGTTCCTGCCCATGGCCCGCGCCGATCGCGCGACGGTCGTCATCAACTCGGCGCTGATGGCGCGCATCGTGCTGCCGTTCAACGGCGGCTACGCACCATCGAAGGCGGCGCTGGAGTCCTGGGCCATCGCGCTGCGTCGCGAGATCGCGCCGCACGGCGTCCGCGTCGCACTCATCGAGCTGGGCGGCATCGCCACGCCGCTCACCACATCCTTGAGCGCGGAGTCGGCCCCCAATCCGGTGTACCCACAGCAGGCGGCCATCACCGCGGAGTTCGCCAAGATGGCCGACCAGCGGGCCAACAAGCCGAAGATGCAGCCCGAGCGCGCTGCCGAACTCGTCGCTCGAGCTCTGTCGACTGACGCGCCACGGCGCCGCTACCTCGGCGGCGGCGGAGCGCACCTGCTCGCGACGGTGGCGCAGTTGCCGCAGCGGGTGCAGGACACCCTCGTCGGGCAGTTACTTAAGCGCGGCGGCAAGTAGGCACGGCCGCGGCCGACGGGGCCACCCCCGACTATCCCGCCGGAAAACCACGGAATAAGACCTCCAAAACGTGGTTTAGCGGCGGGATAGTGATGTGACCCGCCAGATCAGCCCTCGGGCGGGGTGAAGACCTGCGTCCGAGCCATTCCGGCCGCACGCCCCTTGGCGGCGATGACGATCGCCATCTTGCGCGATGCCTCATCGATCATCTCGTCCCCGAGCATGACCGCGCCCTTGGCGCCGCCCTCAGCCGAGGTGTAGTACTCGTAGGCGTCGAGGATGAGTTCAGCGTGGTCGTAGTCGTCCTGCCGCGGGCTGTAGACCTCGTTCGCGGCCTCGACCTGACCGGGGTGCAGCACCCACTTGCCATCGAAGCCGAGCGCCGCACTGCGACCGGCGACGCGCTTGTAGCCCTCGACGTCCTTGATCTGCAGGTACGGACCGTCGATGGCCTGCTTGTCGTACGCGCGGGCCGCCATGAGGATGCGCATGAGGATGTAGTGGTAGGCGTCGCCGGTGTCGTAGCCAGGCGGATTCTCGCCCACGACGAGGGACTTCATGTTGATGCTCGCCATGAAGTCGGCCGGGCCG
>CAYGMM010000190.1:221-3762 GCA_964351035.1 uncultured Actinomyces sp. | reverse complement strand
CCGCTCCCGCTCTGCGGTTCGTCTCGCCCTCAGCCGTCCCGGCCGACGCCGAGCGCCTCTACTTGGGGGTCGATGCCGATGCCGCTCCGGTCTTCGCTGTGCGCTGCGCTCCGACCGAGCCGAGCAGCGGCCTGCGTGAGGTTGGGGCCGAACTTGCTGCTGATGAGGTGTCGATCGCGGCCATGGCGGTGGCCCTCGACAACTGGCACACCACTCACCCGCGGTGCCCGCGGTGCGGCGAGCCGACGCAGATCGCCGACGGCGGGTGGGTGCGCCGTTGTACGGCCGACGGCTCGGACCACTATCCGCGGACCGACCCGGCGGTGATCGTCCTCGTCATCGACGCCGACGACCGCGCACTGCTGGGGCGACAGGGCCGCTGGCAACCGACCTGGTTTTCGACGCTGGCTGGCTTCGTTGAGTCCGGTGAGTCAGCGGAGGCCGCCGTACGCCGGGAGATCTTCGAGGAGTCCGGCATCGTCGTGGGGGAGATGGCCTACCTGGGCAGTCAGCCCTGGCCGTTCCCGAGTTCGCTCATGCTCGGCTACCACGCGCTCGCCGAGACGACGGAGATCGCCGTGGATGGCGAAGAGATCGTCGAGGCGCGGTGGTTCAGCCGCGAGGAGTTGCGGACGGCGTGCGAATCTAGCGAAGTGGCCCTGCCGCCGGCGGTGTCGATTGCTCGGCGGCTCATTGAGCGCTGGTACGGCGCGCCGCTATCCGGCGACTGGATCCGCCCCTAATTCGCCACGTCGTCTCACGGCGTACCGTTTGACGGCCCCGAAACGGGATGTAGTGAGACGACGTCGCGCTTAGACGCCGAGCTTGGCCTTGACCTGGGCGAGGGAGGGGTTGGTCATCGTCGAGCCGTCGTCGAAGAGGAGGGTCGGGACGGTCTGGTTGCCGCCGTTGACGCTCTCCACGAAAACCGCGGAGTCGTGGTCGTGCTCGATGTCGATCTCGGTGATCTCGATGCCCTCGCGGTTGAGCTGGGCCTTCAGGCGATGGCAGAAGCCGCACCAGGCGGTCGTGTACATGGTCAGCGGCACGCGGCCATTGTGGTCCGAGTGCGCCGACTCGGCAACGCGGGGATGGCCTCGGTGCCTAGTTGGCCGGGATGATGACCCGATTTGAGCTGATGGTGCCGTCATCGGCGGTGAAGAAGACGTAGGTCTTCTTGCCGGTGATGCGCTGCCACTGGAAGGTGCCGTCAGGCTCAACGACCCGGGTGGAGCCGTTGGCATAACTTGACTGCCCGGCCAGTTTGACGCGGGCTTGGAGGGTGGCACCGACCAGGTCGGTGGTGACGCCGAGCACGATGACCCCGGGCTTGTTCTGCACGATGGCGCGGGCGCCGGTGATGACGATGGTCTTGGTCACGGGAGGAGGAGTCGCCGGGGTGAAGGGCGCTGACGGGATTGATGAAGGACTCCAGCCGACGTCGTTTCGGGCGCGCACCGTCGCTGTGTACTCAGTGCCGTTGACCAATTCGCCAACGGTGCAGTTCAGGGTGGGTGCCTGGGCGATGCAGGTGGCGCCCCCGGGTGTGAGGACGGCCTCGTAGTCGGTGATGGGGGACGACCCCGCCGAACTCGGCTCGGTCCACGTGATGGTGGCCGTGGTGTCGCCACCGGTACCGATCACGTTCAGGGGTGCTGAGGGTGCGTAAGTCGGAGTCGGCGGTGGAGTGGGAGGCGTTGGTGGCGTCGGCGGAGTGGGCTGCGCGGAGGTATTCATGGCACCTGCCACGTTGCCGGTGCGCGACGTACCGATCTGGGTCGTGGTGATCGACGGGGTCAGGGAGGCATCGGCAAGGCCCGCAGCCGGAGAGTTCCAGGCCGGGATCGTCGTCGGCAGGTAGTAGAGGCCGTCATCGCCGACAGCTGCGCCGCCGTTGTTGCCCAGCGTCGCCAAGAGCGGATTGCCCGTGGCAAGGTGAGCCGAGTCATCGACGTTCACGGAGGTCAGGGATGTGATGACGGAGTTGCGCAAAATCGTGGGGGGAGCCGGAGTGTCGACATAGATGTCAGTCGACGTCCCGACACTGTCGTCGTTGTTGGTGATGATGGAGTTGACGATGTTGGTGGTGACTGCACCGCTACCGCCGATGTATATGCCGGCACCAGCGCTGGTACCACCGGTGAGCTCGTTGATCGCGATCGTCGTGTAGGCGATGGTGTCGTCGAGAGCGTTGTTTGCCCAGTGCAGATAGATCCCGCCGCCGTACCACTGGGCCCGGTTGCCGACGAACGTCGAATTGGTGACGGCGAGCGGCCCCAGGTTGAAGTGGTAGAGGCCGCCACCTCTTTGCGGCGACGTGTCGTCACCGTTCTCAATGAAGCTTGACGTCGAGATGGTGCTGATCGATCCGAGAATGCCGCCCATGTACAGGGCTCCGCCACTTTGTGCGGCGTCATTGCCGTGGAACAGGGTGGTGGCCGCGTGCACCCCGTAATCGGCATAGATCGCACCACCCGAGTCAGACGCGTAGTTGTCGATGAAGGCGGAGTCGATGACGTCGATGCTCCCGGTGACAACAGCTCCACCGTTATTGCCTGACCGATTTCCTGTGAAGGTGGACCGGCGGATGAGGGTCGCGCCCCCCGGGTGGTTGATCGCTCCGCCATCGCCGCTGTTGCTCTCGAATGTGGAGTCAGCGATCTCGAGCCTTGAGGAGATGTTGACGGCGTCGATGGCGCCGCCAGACCCTGCGCTGTTGTCGGCGAATACGGTGTTCCAGGCGATGACGTTGGACACACTTCGTGCCCTGATCGCGCCGCCGTAGGTTCCGCCGAAGCGACCGACATTGCCCGTGAAGGTGGAATCGATGACCGCCAGCACAGCGAGATCTTCGGCCTGGATGGCTCCGCCGCCGCCGCCAACGGCATTGCCCGTGAAGGTCATGCTGCTCAGCACGACCGTTCCACCGGTGGTGGAGGAATTGCCGATTTGGATCGCTCCACCGAAGTTGCTGTAGTAACCACCGGTCATCGCGAAGTTGCTGAAGGCGACGGACTTGCCCGCACCATCGAACGCGACGTCGAAGAAGCGATTGCTTCCGCCTCCCGTCAGGGTGACCGCGGAGTCGTCACGGCCGACGATCGTCAGGGCGGTGTCGTCGATGCTGATCTGCGAAGAGAGAGTGAAGGACTCGTCGATGCAGATGACCGAGTCGTCTCGGCTCGCGAGGACGGCACCACGCAACTCGGTGTCGTCACTGACGGTGACGTCTGCGCTGGCGCACGTCGGCAGCCTGACGGCCGCCAGGGAAAGCGAGTTGGGGGCAGCCGCCCCGGACCGGTCGCTGCCTGATGAGGGGCTGGCGTACGTCGGTTGTGGGCGGATCGCGGCGAGGTAGGTGCCCAGCAGGCCGGTGGTGGCTAGGACTGCGCCGGCCGCGATGCGCTGGCGGCGACTGCGGTTGGCCTTCGGGTGCGAACGGGGTCGCGAGTTGGGGGAACCCATGGTCCGGAACGTACAAGTCGGTCATGATCCACCAAGGGAGTTGGTGAGAAAACCGAAGGTCCGGGGCTGCCGGGCT
>CAYGMM010000190.1:0-211 GCA_964351035.1 uncultured Actinomyces sp. | reverse complement strand
GTCCGGCCCCCCGGGCTACTAGTTGGCCTGGATGACCACCCTGTTGGAGCGGATGGTGCCGTCTTCGGCGGTGAAGAAGACGTAGGTCTTCTTGCCGGTGCGGCGACTCCACACGAAGGTGCCATCGTCGTTCACGGTGCGCTTGGAGCCGTCGTAGTAGTCGACTTCGCCGGCGAGGTGGACGCGGGCCTGCACGGTGGCGCCGACCAGA
>CAYGMM010000189.1:0-3789 GCA_964351035.1 uncultured Actinomyces sp. | reverse complement strand
TCTCGGCCAGCATCATCACCGGGGCGTAGATGTTGCCGTTGGTGACGTAGGGCATCACCGACGCATCCACCACGCGAAGACCCGCCGTGCCATGCACCCTCATAGTCAATGGGTCAACGACGGCCATATCGTCGATGCCCATCTTCGCCGTGCAGGACGGGTGGTAGGCCGTCTCGCCGTCGCGGCGTACCCAGTCCAAGATCTCCTCATCCGAACTCACCTCGGCCCCGGGCGAGATCTCCCCACCGCTGTACGGGGCGAAGGCCGGTTGCTCGAGGATCTCTCGCGTCTTGTGGATGGCCTCAACCCACTCTCGGCGGTCCTGTTCGGTCGACAGGTAGTTGAAGGTGAACGCCGGCTCAGCGAACGGGTCCGGGCTGGTGATGCGCAAGGAGCCCCGGGCATCGGAGTACATCGGCCCGACATGCACCTGATATCCGTGACCCTCCGCAATCGAGGTGCCGTCGTAGCGCACCGCGATCGGCAGGAAGTGGTACATCAGGTTGGGGTACTCAACGTCCTCATTGCTGCGGATGAAGCCGCCAGCCTCGAAGTGGTTCGAGGCACCGGGGCCGGATCGCAGGAACAACCACTGGGCGCCGATGAACGGGCGACGCCAGAACTGCAGGTTGGGGTTCAACGACACCGGCTGGGTGCAGGCGTGCTGGACGTAGACCTCGAGATGATCCTGCAGGTTCTCCCCGACCCCGGGGAGGTCGTGGATCGGGTCGACGCCGACCGCGCGCAGGTCGTCCGCCGGCCCGATGCCGGACAGTTGGAGAAGCATGGGCGAGTTGAAGGCGCCGCCGCACAGGATCACCTCGGAGCCACGTACGGCGATCGGGCGCTTGCCCCCGAGGGAGACCTCGACACCACGAGCGGTCGGCGTACCGCTGGAGGTGTCCATGATGATGCGCGTGACATGTGCCCGGGTCTTGACCGTGAGGTTGGGGCGCGACATCGCCGGGCGCAGGTAGGCCTTGGCGGCGGAGTAGCGACGGCCGTTGTGCAACGTGCCGTCGAACGCCGCGAAACCCTCTTGCTTGTAGCCGTTGACGTCGGCCGTGAGTTCGTGGCCGGCTTCCTGCACGGCCTCGAAGAACGCGGAAAACAGCGGGTTCTCGACCTTGCCCCGCTCGAGGATGAGCGGACCGTCCTTGCCGCGCCACTCATCGGCGCCGGCGCGACAATCCTCCATCTTCTTGAAGTAGGGCAGGCAGTTCGCGTAGCTCCACGACTCCATCCCCGGGTCAGCAGCCCAGCGTTCGTAGTCCAGCGGATTGCCACGCTGGAAGATCATCCCGTTGATGCTGCTCGATCCGCCGAGGACCTTGCCGCGGCCGTGGTAGACACGCCGGCCGTTCATGAACGGCTCGGGCTGTGAGGAGTACATCCAGTCGTAGTACCTATTGCCGATCGGAAAGGTCAGCGCCGCCGGCATATGGATGTAGACATCGAAGGGATAGTCGGGTCGGCCCGCCTCCAGGACGAGGACCGTGGTGCTCGGATCTTCGGTGAGACGTGCGGCAAGCGCAGAGCCCGCCGAACCGCCTCCGACGATGATGTAGTCGTATCCCTTCGGCATGCGGCAACCCTAGTGAACGCGACGTCCGCTAGTCGCCGAGTTCGATGCGTCGGCGGGTCACGTACTCGTGCAGTTCTTCGCGGATCGCCTCGTCCATCGTGGGCGGCTCGTACTCCTCGAGCTTCTTCTCATATATCTCTCGCGCACGCTCCGCGGTGTCGCGGGCGCCCAGGCGAGTCCAGCGCTCGAAGTTGTCGCAGTTCCACAGCCATGGCCGATAGAAGCAGGTGCGGAACCGCTCCATCGTGTGTTCGGCGCCCAGGAAGTGCCCTCCGGGCCCCACCTCTTCGTGCGCGCCGAAGGCCAGTTCCTCATCGGTGAAGTCCACCGGGGTGAACTCATGCTGCAGGGACTCAAGCGCCTGGGCGTCTATGACGTACTTCTCGAAGCTCGCCACGAGCCCGCCCTCGAGCCAGCCTGCTGAGTGCATAACGAAGTTGGTGCCCGCCAGGAAGGTCGGCATCAGTGTCATGAGCGTCTCGAATGCCGCTTGGGCGTCCGGGAGTTGAGCGGAGTTCATCCCGCCGCCGGTGCGGAAGGGCAGGTTGAAGTGGCGTGCAATCTGCCCCGTGCACAACAGGCCGATGGCTGACTCCGGCGTGCCGAACTGAGGGGCGCCGGACTGCATGTCGATGTTCGACAAGAAGGAGCCGAACACGACCGGCGCCCCCGGGTTGATCAACTGCGTGAGGGCGATCCCGGTGAGCGTCTCGGCCATCTGCTGGGCGAGGGTCGCCGGAATCGACACCGGCGACATCGCTCCCATGAGCAGGAACGGCGACAAAATCACCGGCTGCCGGGCCCGCGCGTATTCGAACTGGGCCTCGAGCATGCGGTCGTCCCACCGCAGGGGCGAATTGCAGTTGATAAGCGAGATGCAGACCGGGGTCTCCTCGATCGCCTCGCGACCGCCGAAGAGGATCTCGCTCATGCGAATGGTGTCGGCCGCACGCTCACCGCTCACGACGTTGCCCATGTAGAACTTGTCGGTCAACGTCATCGCGGCGTACAGCATGTCGAGATGCCGGGAGTCGAGCGGCGCATCGTTGGGCTCGCACACCACGCCGCCCACGCTGTCCATGACGTCGAAGGACTGCGCGAGCTTGGCGAAGTCGCGGAAGTCCTCCATGGTTCCGTCGGCGCGGCGGTCTCCGCGACGCACGAATGGCGGGCCGTAGACGCTGGAGAAGACCATGTGGTCACCACCGACGTGCACGTTGTTGGCCGGATTGCGCGCCTGAATGTCGAACTCGCGCGGAGCCTTCGCCACCTGCTCGAGGACGAATTCGGGGTCGAAGAACACCTTGTCGCCCTCGGTACGCATTCCCGCGGCGGCGAAGATCTCGACGGCCTCCGGGGCCATGAACTCCACACCGAGTTCGGAGACGATCCGTCGCCAACCTCGGTCAAGCACGGCCATCGAGTCCTCGGACAGGATTTCGTAGCGAGGCATCGTGTTTCGGAACATGGCATCTCCTGGGGGAACGGCCCTCTTGACCGACTTGACGCGCGATCCTACACTCAGATCGTGGAAGAGTGCTTCCATATTATGGAACAATTTTCCAAAGGAATCGCGGAGCAATTTTCCGGAAGATTTCTTGGGAGCAGCGATTGGGGAGCAACGGTGTCAGGACCCACAGGAACGCAGGCGGTCGATCGGGCCGGCTCGTTGCTCGTGCGTGTCCTCGCCGCACCTGAACCTGTCCCCTTCGGCGAACTCGTTGTCGCCACTGAGCTGCCCAAGAGCACGCTGTCGCGACTGCTCTCGAGCCTGGAACGCAACGGGCTCGTCCAGCGGACGACGACCGGCGCGGTCCAGCCGGGTCCGCGCATCACCGATTACGCCCTGTCCGTCCGCCCCGAGGACGACCTCATCAGAATCGCCCAGCCCTACCTCGATGAACTCGGTGCCCTCACGGGCGAAACCGTCAATCTCGCGGTCGCGGTAGGCAGCGAAGTTCGGCAGATCGCGCAGGTCGACTCGACCTACTTGCTCGGCGCCGTGAACTGGATGGATCGCCCGGTCCCCTTCCACTGCAGTGCCCTCGGCCGCGCACTCATTGCCTTCGGCGGCACGCTGCCCCGCGGTCGGCTCAAGGCGTTCACCGATAAGACGGTCACGTCGCGACGCGACCTCGATCGGGAACTCGAGCGGGTGCGCCGCACCGGGCTCGCCGTGGTGGATGGCGAACTCGAACCAGGCC
>CAYGMM010000188.1:0-3833 GCA_964351035.1 uncultured Actinomyces sp. | reverse complement strand
TCGGTGGCGAGCATCTACGAGGACGTCATCAAGCAGTTCTTCATGAACTCCCTCGCTGACTTCCAGGCCAACGGCAATGCCCCCGTGCCCCCCGACAGTTACGTCTACACACCGACGCAGGAGCAGATCGAGCAGGCGCAGGCGTACAGCAACACGCCAGCCGAGGCGACCGAGTACTTCACCCAGGCGGGCCTGTCTCTGTCCAGCAGCCCGCTCCCGCGTCCGGGCGCGACGCTTGATGGGACGCCACTCGCGCAATTGCCGGCCTGGATGGTGCCGCAGTACGGCGCGACGGACGTCTACGTACCGCCCTCCGTTGGCCAGACCGCCTACCTCAAGCGCTTCGCCAAGATCGGCCTGACCGAGCAGGGCTTCAGCGTCCCCAAGGGCTGGGGCGCCAAGCAACTCGCGGCGCTGCAGAAGGGTTTCGAACGCGGCATGCAGCGCGCCAACAAGGCGGCCAGCGGTGGTGTGCCCAGCGCCGCCAACAACTACTGGGCGTATGACAACTCGATCATCGGGACCTATCCCAACAGCCGACTGGGCTACCTGGTTCGATCCTCGATCGTGCTGCTCGGCGGCTCGGCCAACGTGCCCCCCGACGCGGTGTATCCGGTCATCAACACGGTGGATGGGACCACTCAACTCGACGGCAACAACACCTACACCCTCACCTTCACGCCGCCGGACAGCACATCGGATATCCCGGCGGTCGGCACGCTGCCCCCGATGGTGTCGGACGAATCAGGTGATACCGCCGGCTTCTGGTCGGTCACGCTCTACCAGCCCGACGTCACGCAGGGAGCGGCGCCCTTCCTCCCGCAGGCTGCCGTGCTCAACACCGACTACTCGCACGTCGACACGGCCGTCTTGGCGGTCGATGCTGAGGCCGACATGCTGACCGTGGCCACTCCGGCATGGGGCCCACTGGCGGCGAGTTCACCGATCATCTTCGGTGACGGCGCCGAAGCGATTGGTCTCGTGCCCAGCACGGTGTACTACGTGGCCGGCACGCCGGTGGTCTCCGCCGATGGTGCGACCGCGCGGATCACGGTCTCTGCTTCGTGGGCGCAGGACCTCTCCGATGGTGGGGTACCGATCCAGTACTCCGGCAAGGCAGGTCCGGTCGTCGACCTCACCGACCCCGGTGCGGCCGCGCTGCCGTCGTTCGGGATGGTGCAGCCGGTCTCCCAACTCGGCTCCCAACAGATCGCCACCGGCGACCTGGAGTTCAATGAGGACGGCTCGCTGACCCTGTGGGTCGGTCCGGAGTTACCGGCCGGTGCACCCGCGGCGAATTGGCTGCCAAGCCCGTCGACGGCCCTGTATGACCAGTGGTACCCCGGTCAGGAGACGTCCACGAGCATTCGGCTGATGCTGCGGATGTACTACCCGACCCCTGGGGATACGCCCCCGTCCATCCTGCCGCCCACCGACGGCTCCGATCTTGCGGCGACCTGGGTGCCGCCTGCGGTGGTGCGCGTCGTTCAGTAGTGACGGCGCCGCAGCACCATCGGTACGCCGTTCCGCGTGCGCAGCGTCACCGCGGGTCGCGGCGTGACCTCGGCGCCCGGCACCAACTCGGGTTGCCACTGCTGGGCGAGCGTCGCGAGGACAAGGGTTGCTTCGGTCCACGCAAACTGCTCGCCGATGCATCGACGATTGCCCCAGCCGAAGGGGAACCATGCGCCGCGCGGTTGCCCGGGTGCATCCTCGCTGAAGGTGCCGTCATCGGTCAGCCATCGCTGGGGCCGGAATGACTGGGACGACTCCCACCAGCGCGGACTGCGATGCAGCGCGTACTGCGAGGCCAGCACCAGCGCTCCGGCCGGCATCGTCCAGCCGTCCACCTCGATGTCGTCGAGCAGTCGTCGGCCCTGGATCCACGCCGGGGGATAGAGCCGGATCGACTCGGCGATGATCGCGCGGGTGCGCGAGAGGCTCGCCATGTCGGCCATCGTCGGCGTCCGACCGGCAAGCACGTCATCGAGTTCCTCGTGCAACCACTCGGCCGCTGCGGGATTGCGACTCAGCAGTAGCCAGGTCCAGGTCAAGGTCATCGCGGTTGTCTCGTGACCGGCGAGCACGAGTGTCATCGCCTCGTCACGGACCTGGGCGTCATCGAAGACGTCACCCTCCTCTTCGGCCGCAATGAGCATGCTCAACATGTCGCCGGTGTCACCGGTCGCCCGATGCTCGTCGATCATGCGTTGCACGATGAGGTCGATCCGTGAGATCGCTTCGAGGCCACGCTGACGCGCCGGTGTGGGAATGCGTAGTGCAGCAGGCCCGAGGAAGAGCCGACTCCCCATCCCGTGCAGCAGATCCTCAAGTGCTGCGCCGATCTCACGTGCTTCCCCGGTGAGATCGGCGCCGAAAAGGGTCGTTCCTACGATAGCCAGGGTGAGCGTGGACATATCCGCCTGCATGTCGATCTCGTCGCCTTCACACCAACCATCCGCGTGGATCTCGGCGAGATGCACCATGTCCTGGGAGTAGCCGGCGATCCGATCGCGGTGGAAGGCTGGCTGCACCAGACGGCGATTGCGCAGGTGGACGTCGCCTTCGCTGGTGAGTAGGCCGTTGCCCAGGATGGCTTTGGCTCCTTGCAGACCGCGCCCCTTCATGGTCTGCCGGCCGTGCCCGATGAAGACGTCGACGATCGCCGACGGCGCCGTGAGGATGTAGGCGTGCTCGCCGCCCAGGCGGGTGTGCGCCATGGGCTGGTAGTCGCGCTCGACGGACGCGAGGAACTCCGGGGCGCTTGTGGAGGTGATGCCGCGGAGGGTTGCCAGGGGGCGTGGCCCTGGCGGGCGGGGGACGTCTCTGCGCCGATCGCGAGGCGACTCGACGTCGCTGTGAGCCACGCGGGCCTGGGCATCACGGGCGGCCTTGCGCAGGTCGATTGCCGGTTCGGTGGCCGTCATGCTTCCAGTGTGGACTCGCCGGTGGATTCGATGCACGCGGGCCGCTGACTCTGCGAGGATCGGCGCCGTGACTGAAGCCGTGACCCTGGCCGATATCGAGGCGGCCTCCGCCCGCCTGCAGGACATCGTGCGGGAGTTGCCGGTCCACTCGGCCCGATGGCTTTCCGATCGTGTGGGTGGACCGGCCTACCTCGCGCCGGAGAACCTCCAGCGGGCGGGATCGTTCAAGATCCGCGGCGCGTACAACCGGCTGTCCCAACTGACCGACGATGAGCGTGCTCGCGGTGTCGTGGCGGCCTCCGCCGGCAATCACGCGCAGGGGGTTGCGCTCGCAGCGCAGTTGCTGGGGATTGCCTCAACGATCTACATGCCGCGGTCGGCGAGCATGCCCAAGGTGTCCGCCACGCGCGACTACGGCGCCCAGGTCGAGTTCCACGGAGACACGCTCGATGAGGCGATCGTGGCGGCGCGGGAGCACTCCGATCGCACGGGTGCGCTCTTCATCTCACCGTTCGACCATGCCGACATCGTGGCGGGTCAGGGCACCTTGGGCCTGGAGATCCTCCAGCAGGTGCCGGACGCGCGGACCATCGTCGTCTGCACCGGTGGAGGCGGCTTGCTCGCCGGTGTCGCGCTCGCCGTCAAGACGCTGCGTCCGGACATCCGCGTGATCGGTGCTCAGGCAGCCGGGGCTGCGGCGTACCCGGCATCGCTGGAGGCCGGTCATCCGATTCCGCTCACCTCGATGCGCACGATGGCGGACGGCATCGCCGTTGGTCGGCCCGGCGACGTCCCGTTCGCGTTGATTCAGAAGTACGTCGATGAGATGCGGGTGGTGTCTGAGGATTCCCTCGCCCGGGCACAACTGCTGCTGCTGGAGCGTTCCAAACTGGTGGTGGAGCCGGC
>CAYGMM010000187.1:0-3853 GCA_964351035.1 uncultured Actinomyces sp. | reverse complement strand
GGTTGTGGGGGTTTCTCGGAGGTCGGCAACGAGGGATGTCCCTCGCGGTTTGATCGTGGCGCGGGTCCAGTTCGACGCCACGGAGTCAAGGAATCGACTACCCAGTCCAGGCGTGGAGTCTTCGGACAGTCCGGCGCCGTCGTCAGTGATCTGCACCCGAAGCGCATCTAAATCGCGCGAAACGCTGACAACCACGTGCTCGGCCTCGCCGTGCTTGCGCGCGTTCAGAACGCCCTCGGTCGCGATGTCGCACATCGCCGCAATGGTGGCCGGTGACCATCCGTCAAGATCATCCGCTCGCACCTGCAACTCCACGGACATGGTCGGTGCCCAGACCGCGGCGATCTCCTCCAGCGCCGCCATCGGATCACCGATGAATCCCTCGCGCGATGTTCGTAGCGAGTCCAGTGCGACCAACGCCTCGTTGATATGAGCGCGCACCTCATCGACGGAACCAGGGTCAGTTGCATCTTCGGACAGATGCGTGGCTGCGGCGATGAGTCGCGACTGCACCCGCCCGTGCAGCACACTCGCCAATCGGCGACGTTCGAACCAGAATTCGCGACGCAGTCGCGCGTCGAGTTCGGCCGTGGCAGTGAGTGTGGCGGCCAATTCAGCTTCGGCCAAGCGCTGCGAAGCACGTACGGCGTAATACGTGGACCCGAGCATTCCGAAGATGACGATCAGCGCTCCGAAGAGCGCCACAGACACCTGTGCGATGTCTACAGGCAGCAGTCCGACGAGGAAGGACGCCGCTATGCCGGTCACGACGTAGGCTGCTATCGCTCCTGCCCACCCCCAGGGGCTGCGCGGTCGGGGTCGCAGCCCTGCACGCCACACGCCCCACACGGCGAGCATGCTCACGGCGGTGGCCGCAAACCCTGCGGCGATCGCCGGGTTGGGGTCAGTGATCTGCGGGACGCTCGCCAGGATGAGCGTGGCCAGGATGGCTACGCCGGCGATGGGCCAGGCTGGGCGTATGGCATCGCGCGATCCCATCTGCCGCCCGAAGAGTTCTAGTCGCTCCTGCAGGCTCGGCGATGTTGGCGGCCTCCAGACGAGGGCTTCGGCTGCGGGGGCGGCGTCATCGAGGAGCTGCTGGCTCGCGGGGCGCAGGACCTGCTCCACCTGAGACCTCAGGACGCTTCGTACTTCGGTGTCTATGGCCCAGGAGGAGTCCTGCGCCAGAATCAGCCGACACGCTTCGCGCACCGGCTGGATTTGACGCTCGACGGCATCGGCGACGTTCGCTCGCGCGGTGGCGAGTTCCTTCGAGTCCGCAGCGATTCGCCGCTCGAGGGACCGCTGCTCAGCCTGCAGCTGACTGAGCGCCCCGCGATGCGCCGTTTGGGACTGCTCGAGAATGCTGATGACGATGGCAAAGGCAAGGGTCGTGACGAACAGGACCCCGAGTTGATTCCATGACGCACGTGGTTCCAGGCCCAGCGCACCCGCCGTCGAGACAAGGCCGATGACTCTGGCCAGGCTGGCCAGCGCCCACACGGCCACGGTGGGGACGAGTCCCACACTGCCTCCGCGCGTGACGGCGCGGAGGCACACCGCCACGGCGGCAAATGCCGCCAGGCCCCCCAGGCCCACCAGAGCCCCCTGCCATGGGCTCCAGCCGAAGACCGTCGGCTCGACGCGGCCCTGCTGAATCGCCGTAAGGATGGCGACGGCGAGCACCGGCCAGAAAGTCACGCGGCCGCGGTAGTCGCGTGCCCGCTCCGCCCATCCGGTTGCCACGGCATCAGACCTTGGCACATGGATGGTGCGTCGGGGATGTCACGTCGGCAGCACGACCCGACCTCCGTGTGCATGCGGGAGGTCTTTCTGGTGGGGTGGGAGAGAAAACCGACGCCCGGGAGGTGGTGGATTTGAGTAGCGGCACCATCGGTCTCATGGGAAACGCCGATAGCGACCAAGTCGCGTCCTCGCATGTGGCGACCCGTCGCGTCCTGGTCGTCGAAGACGACGCCTTTACGCGCTCCCTCGTGGCCCGGGTGCTGACCGACGCCGGATTCGACGTGTCGACCGCCGCAACGGCTGTTGAGGCTGCGCACGAGTTCGCGGACATGGATCCTGACGCGGTTGTGCTCGACATCCATCTCGGTGAGGGGGTCAACGGAGTCGACCTCGCGAATCGATTCCGAGCCGAGGCTCCGTGGCTTGCGGTTATCGCGGTGAGCAACTACCCGAACCCGGTCAGCGCCGGACTGCCGCAGCGCCTGCCCGAGGACTCGGCGTTCATCAACAAGTCGGCCATCACCGACGCCGATCACCTGCTCGAGGTCGTCGAGTCGACCCTGCGCAATCAGGGGTCGGTGTCGACCATGCCCGAGGCTGAGGCCTCACCGGTGGCCTCCCTGGGTCCGGCCCAGATCGCCACCCTGCGCATGCTGGCCATGGGGTGGTCCAATGCCGAGATCGCGGAGCGCCGTGGTTCAACTGTGCGCAGCGTCGAGCGGATGGTGCACAAGGTCTTCGCCGCCCTGGACCTCAATGGTGATCCGGCTATCAATCCACGAGTCGAGGCGGTGAAGATGTACGCCGCCGTCTTCGGCATACCGGCACGCGAAGAGTCGGGCAGCACTCAGCGCTGACCTCCCCGCCGAGCGTTCTGTGGTCGAAACCGGCCACCCGGTGGCACCTCTCGACCGCAGAGCGGCAGGCAGGCCACCTGAACCACCCCCCAGCCGGGCGTCGGTCCCGGATGCGACGATGCCCCGGTGACCGCTGACCACCTCGACGCGCTCGACCCCGAGCAGCGGGCGGTGGCCGAAGCGGTCGAAGGCCCGGTCGTCGTCTGGGCGGGGGCGGGCACCGGCAAGACACGCGCCGTCACCCACCGCATCGCCCACGCGGTCGGCCTTGGCGTCCAAGAGCCGCGGCGGATCATGGCGGTCACCTTCACCACCCGTGCTGCCGGCGAGATGCGCGAGCGCCTCCGCCGCCTCGGCGTCGAGGGCCCCGCCGTACGCACCTTCCATTCCGCGGCCCTGCGCCAGCTCCGTCACTTCTGGCCGCAGGTCGTCGGCGGCAATCCACCCGAGGTCGTCGGCCGCCCCGCTCAACTCGTCGCGGAGGCTGCCGGTCGCTGCCGGGTCTCCACCGACCGTGCCGTCGTCCGCGACCTCACCGCCGAGATCTCCTGGGCCAAGCAGATGCAACTCGCCCCGGACGCCTACATCGCCGAGTCCAAGCAGCGCACACCGCCGGTGGACGCGGCGGACGTCGCGCGCGTCTATGCGGCGTACGACGACATGAAGGCCGACCGCGGCCAGATCGACTTCGACGACGTCATCCTCGTCACGATCGGAATGCTCGAGGCAAAACCGCATGTCGCCGATGAGGTACGCCGTACCTATCGCTGGTTCACCGTCGACGAGTTCCAGGACGTCAGCCCGGTGCAGAACCGACTGCTGGACCTATGGCTCGGTGACAGCGCCGAGGTCTGCGTCGTCGGCGATCCGGCGCAGACGATCTACTCCTTCGCCGGCGCCACCGACCGCTTCCTCCGCGAGTTCACCACGCGCTTCCCCGATGCCACCCAGGTCCGGCTCTATCGCGACTACCGCAGTACCGAACCCATCGTCACCCTCGCCAACACCGTGCTGTCGGTATCCGCGCCGGGGGAGGGCGGACTGGTCTCCCAGGTCGGGTCGGGGCCGGAGCCGGTCATTCGCGAGTACGACGACGAAGTTGCCGAGGCCAACGCCGTCGCCGATGAAATCGCCAAGTGGGTCGCGGCCGGGACCGAGCCGCGCGACATCGCCATCCTGGTGCGCGTCAACGCGATCATGCCGGCGTTCGAGGAGGCCCTCGCGGAGCGCGGACTGCCCGTCGTCCTGCG
>CAYGMM010000186.1:0-3868 GCA_964351035.1 uncultured Actinomyces sp. | reverse complement strand
GTGCTCGATGACGACCTGCAGGTCGAGCGCGTGATGCGCGACGGCGACTGGGTCGTGCGACCGCACTAGCGCCGAAAGGGGCTACAGAGTCTCGGTGACTTTGCGCAGACCACGGGGCGCATCGGGGTCGTAGCCGCGCGCGATCGCCATTGCGTAGGCGAGCTGTTGCAGCGGGATGATCTGCAGGATGGGCGCGAGATCCTCGGCAACGTCGTCCGGGAGCGGGATGTGTGCCGCTGCATTAGGTGCCCTCGAAACATCCCCCTCGACCAGGAGGTCTGCGCCGCGCTCTCCGAGCCGATCGAGCACCGGCTGCATCGCCGCACCGCCAACGCCGTAGGGCACCACCGCGATCACCGGTCGGTCCTCATCGATCATGGCGAGCGGACCATGCATGAGGTCGGCACTGGAGAAGGCGTGGGCGGCGAGGTACGACGTCTCCATGAGCTTGAGTGCTGCCTCGCGTGCTGTGGGGTAGGCGAATCCGCGGCCCGTGGTGACCAGTCGCTCCACGAAGCGATACCGGGGCGCCACTTCGAGTCCGGCTCCACGGTCAAGGACGTCGCGGGCATGGTCAGGAAGGGCGTGAGCGGACGCGCTGTCGCCGCCAGCCCACGACTCGACCAGCAGCCACGCGGCCAGTAGTTCGCTCGTGTAGCTCTTGGTCGCGGCGACCGCCTTCTCCGGCCCGGCCATGACGTCGATGTGCAGATCGGCCGCGGCAGCGAGTGGTGATCCGGCGGCGTTGGTGAGGGCGATCGCGGTTGCACCGGCCGCGCGAGCGCGCTCGGTGGACTCGACCAGGTCGGGGGACCCGCCGGATTGGCTGAGCGCAATCCACAGCACGTCGTCGTACCGCGGTTGCGCGTCGTACACGGTCAGTGTCGATGCCGACACGAGCCCGACGGGCAGGCCGAGCCGCGTCTCGATCAAGTACTTCGCGTAGAGGGCGGCATGGTCGGACGTGCCACGCGCTGCAAGGAGAGCGAAGCGCGGATTCGCTGAGGCAATCAGGGACCGCGCGGCGGTGAACTGCTCGGCGCCATCGCGCAGGAGTCGCTCCAGCGACTGCGGTTGTTCGGCAATCTCCGCCGCCATGACGGCGCCGCGCTCACCCATGTCAGTCCTCCTCGGTGTGCACGCCGATTTCGCCGGGCGGCGGGACCGTGTGCTGCACCCGAAGCGCGGCTCCCATCGCGCCACCGAGGTCACCCAGGGCTGCGCTGAGCACCTGCGGTGCCTTCTCCGGCAGGATCAGGTGCGGGATCATGGCAGCCCGGATCCGGTCGGCGAACGGAGTGCCCAATCGGCACCCGAGACCACCGCCGATCACCACCGCTTCGACGTCGAGCAGGTTCACGGCGCTCGCGGTGGCCAGCCCCAGGGCCCAGACGGCACGGTCGATCAACTCCGTGGCCATGTGGTCGTGTTTGTCGAGTGCCTTGGCCCACACCCCACTGGACAGCCGTGACCGTCCCTTCTTCTGCATGATCTTGAACAGGTCGGTGTGCTTGCCTTTGTCGACGCGGCGTCGGGCCTCGGCCTCCATTGCCGCTCGGCCGGCGTACGCCTCGAGGCACCCGCGCCGACCACAGGGGCACGGGGCGCCATCGGGCATGACCACCATGTGCCCGACTTCACCCGCGGCACCGCGGCCGAGCCACAGCGCGTCGTTGATGACGATGCCGCCGCCGACGCCGGTACCGCAGAAGATCCCCAGCATGGACGAATAGGGGCGCCCCGCACCGAGCTGCGACTCGGCCATGACGCCGACCTGTACGTCGTTGGCGAGTTCGATCGGTACGCCGAGAGCATCGCGTAAGGGACCGGCCACGGGGACGGTGCCAAGCCAATCGGGCAGGTTGCCGGCGTGGCTCACCGTGCCGTCCTGGTGATCGATCTGACCCGGCGCGCCGACGCCCACGCCGAGAACGTCACCGATGCCGGCTCCAGCATTGGCGAGCGCGGAGTGCACGGACGCCACCATGGCCGCGATCACTCCGGCCGACCCCTGGTCCTGGGGAGTCGGGATGCGGTCCTGGCCGAGTACCTCTCCATCGGGGTCGACGATGACGCTCTGGATCTTGGTGCCACCGAGATCTACTCCCGCACGCAACATCAGCGAGCCTCCTTCGCCTCGGTCGGCCACTTGCCGCCGTTCTCCCAGTAGCCCTGGATCTCTTCAAGTTCGCGACCCCGCGTTTCGGGCGCAAGCCGCCACACGAAGATCCAGGCGAGTGCGGCGAGGATAGCGAACAGGGTGAAGGACCAGGCACCACCGATGGTGTTGAGCACCGTCAGGAAGAACTGCACGATGATGATGTTCGCCAGCAGGTCCGAGCCGAGCATCGCGCTCGACCCGTAGCCGCGCAGCCGCGCCGGGAAACTCTCGCTCGAATACACCCAGACAAGGGCGCCGAAGCCGAAGACGAAACCGATGTTGATACCGGCCAACCCGATGAAGCCGAGGGCGATCTGGGCGGTCGTGAATGTCTCGCCATCCTGTGTCGCGAAGGTGATCACCATGGCCAGTTGCGACACGATCATGATGCCGATACCGGTCAGCAGAATGGGGCGGCGACCCCACCGATCGACGACGGTCATGGACGCGAGAACGGCGATCAGGGCGATCGCTTGCACCAGCGTGGACATGAGGATGGACTCGGTGTTGGTGTCAACACCCATGGCCTGGAAGATCTTCGGTCCGTACGCCACCGTTGCGTTGATGCCGGTGATCTGAATGAAGAAGCCGAGTCCGACGACGAAGACGGTGGCGCGCAGGTAGGGCTTGCGCAGCATCTCCTTGATCCGTCCACCGCGCTCACCGTGGATGGCCGCCTGCATGTCGGCGATCTCCGCATCGATGTCGGCGTCCGGATCGGTACGACGAAGTGAGGCTCGGGCCTCGTCGACGCGACCTTTGAGCATGAGCCAACGGGCCGTTTCGGGCAGGCGCAACAGCGCGGGAATGAGGAGCAGGGCAGGCACGGCGGCCAGACCGAGCATGAGTCGCCAATTGAGTGAGCCGGAGAGTCCACCCAGCGCGAGGGCGCCGAGGTAGCCGATGATGATGCCGACGACGGCGGCCACCTGATAGGCCACGAGCGTCGCACCGCGGATCCGAGCGGGAACTGACTCGGCGACGAAGACGGGTACGGCGATCAGTGAGACGCCGATGGTGAGGCCGAGGAGCACGCGGGAGACACCCAGCATGAGCGGCGAGATGGAGAAGGCGCTCGCTAGGCAGAAGGCCACGTAGCCGAAGGCCACGGCGATGATCGTGGGGCGACGACCGAAGCGGTTGATGATGAAGCCGCCGGCCAGCGCACCCACGAGTTCTCCGTAGACGACGGCCGTGACGATCGTCTCGATCGTGCCTCCGTCGCCGGGCAACCCGAAGTACTCCGCGAAGTAGAGCTGGGCACCGGCGATATTGGAACCGTCGTACCCGTAGATCACGCCCAGCGTGGCCGCACTGATGGCCACGACCCAGGCAGATCTGGGAATGCTCGAAGTCGACATTGCCCCTCCTGTCCGAGTGAAGGTTAGTGAGGGGCGAAGAGTCCGTACGCCGATCGGGGAAGTTGGCCGGGAACGCCGGGTGATCGGTGAACCTCTGGCAATCTGATCCCGTGACGTACGCGGACTACGCGCTCAGCGTGCCCACCGCGGTGCAACTAGTCATCTCGGTGGTCGTGACGGCGGGGATCAGCATCGCGCTGGTGTGGCTGTTCCACGGCCAATTGATTGCCCCCGCCCAAGCGCCCGCGAAGGTCGGGGACGACGCGAGCCCGTCGCCGGCCGAGGCTCATCACCTCAGTGGCCGCATCATTCAGGTGACGAGTCTGGGGTTCGTTTTCCTCTTCGG
>CAYGMM010000185.1:0-3885 GCA_964351035.1 uncultured Actinomyces sp. | reverse complement strand
GCTGACGTAGGCGCGGGCCAGACCGAGCTGGTTGGGGGAACTCGCGATGTATTGGACGCCGCGCGGGCTGGTGATCTCCAAGACGACCTCGGCCCCGATGAGTCCACTGCTTGAGCCGTCGTAGGCCTTGAAGCCGACTCGGCGCTCAGGTAGCACGACGGTCGAGAATGCGCTGGCCAGATCCATGACGTCCTCCTCCTTGCGGAGATCCCCTCTCAAACTATCGGCGGCGCACGACCTTGTCGTAGAGGTCAAGGAGCCGCGACGAAGGATCGTAGTGGCTCTTGAGGTCCTCGTACGCCGTACCTCCGTAGATCGACCAGAACTCCTCGGGGGAGTAGTAGGCAGAGGAGTAGAGCGATTTGCGGCCGTCGAGTTCGGTGACCTTGGCCTCGATGAGGCGGTTGATCCGGCCCTCCTCGGGGTCGACGCCGTCGGGGAGCGGGACGGTGGACCAGAAGCCGACGTTGACGTAGGTGACCGTGGGGTCGAACTCGTAGAGCGGCCAGGTCGCCTGCGGATCCCGCTGCTTGAGGGGGCAGACCCAGACCGGCTCGATACCGACCTCGCGATGGAAGAAGTCGAGGAACTCGGCGAGACGGTCGATCGGGACCTCGATGTCCTGCACGACCTCCTCGCGGGCCGGCTGCTTGCGTAGACGCGCCATCTTCGCCGAGAACTTGGTCTGCCGATCCCAGCGGATGATCTTCCAGTAGACGTCGCTGCGCAGTTTGTCCTTGGGCCACAGGCGCCGGATGGCCGGCTTCTGCGTACCGAAGGCGCGTGAGCACCAGAACCAGTCGGTGTCCCAGCGCCAGATGTAGTCGTGGATGGTGAGCAGGTCCTCGCGCTTGCTCTGGATCGAGCGGTAGTAGACATCCATGCCGGTGTAGTCGCTCGGTGTCAGGCCACCGCGGTCGGCGACCATCTGGCCGAGGGTGAGGTATTGCTCGCTCGCGGAGAACACCGTGCCGTCGAGGAAGTCGACGGGCGTGCCATCCCACTCATGCGTGTCGGTGATCTGTGCCATCGCATCCGCCATCGCCTGCGCGGTGTCGAAGTGGATGTGACGCAGGCGCACGTAGGGCAGCACGGGCTGCAGTTCGATCTTCAGTCGCAGGGCGTAGCCAAGAGTGCCGTAGGAATTGGGGAAGCCGTAGTAGAGATCCCGATGCGGGTCATCTTCGGCATTCGTCACGGTGATGACACGACCATCCCCGGTGAGCACGTCCATCTCGATCACGGACTCGTGCGGCAGGCCCCAGCGGAAACTCGTGCTCTCGATGCCGAGTCCGGTCACGGCGCCGCCGAGGGTGATGGTCTTCAACTGCGGCACGCACATGGGCATGAGGCCATAGGCGAGGGTCGCCTCAACGAGGTGCTCGTACGTCGTCATGCCCTGCACCTCGGCGGTGCGGTTGATCGGATCGACCTCGAGTACGCCGTCGAACGATGCGACGTCGAGCCCCGGAGTCGTGGCAGCAGCGCGCTGCCGGAAGAGGTTCGACGTCGCCTTGGCGAGACGGACCGGCGCCCCTGCCGGGATGGCGTCGTACTGGGCCCGCAGCGCCTCGACGCGGGCGTCGTAATCGGGTCGCCAGGGTGGTGTCCAGGTGCTGGTGGGGGCAGCCGACATGGCGACCACGGTAGTCGTATCGGAGGATGGGGGCATGACCCAGGAGGTTCTCGAAGCTGGTCGGCCCGGACCCCGACGACGCCGATCGGGCATGCCAGCCGGCCTCGTGTGGACCCTGGGCATCATCACGTTGATCGTGCTGACCGTCGCCTCTCTTGCCGTCATCAGTGACCTGGCCGCGCGTACCGTCGAGGACGAGATGCTCATCTCGGCCATCGAGAAGTCCGAGTCCGCGATGAAGGCGACGCAGGATGAGTTCGCGGCCGTGCTTGACGAGTACGACGCGCAGGACCTCAGCGATGCGGACCGGGCCGAGTTGCTCGACCGCCTCGGTGACGTGGCGGCCGATGGGCAGTTCGCGATCGCCGAGGCCGGCCTAGAGGTAGCCGACGTCCCGATCCTGCCGTGGCACGACAAGATCCGTGCGGCCCAGGAGGCCTACCTCGAACACAACCGTGCCTGGGTCAACTACATGGGGGCGGCGGCGGAGGATCCGACCGAGTGGTTCCAGCCCCAGCCGGAGGTCAATGACACGTTTGCCGCCGCGAAGGCGCCACTGGTCGCGGCGATCCCGCTGCTCGATGTGACGGAGTTGCTGCCGCGGGTGCGCGCCATCTTCGATGACGGTGGTGGCGATTCCGACGGCGGTTCGCCTAACGGCGGCGGCGGCCCAGCCGCCCCGTCGTTGGCGGTTCCACGCGCAGAGGGTGGCAAGGACGGTGATGGCGAGTCCGACCGCGGTTCATCGGGCGGCGGCGGCCAAGCCGCCTAACAACGAAAGGTCTACGCGCAGAGGGTGGCGAGGACGGCCAAGTCGGGATCCTCGAACACCTCGACGCCGACGCGGCTGACCAGTCGGGTCACCGTGCCATTGGCCTCCGCCTCGACCCAGCCGGCACGATGTTCGAGCCCCAGGTGCGGTACGCCGGGCAGCAGCAGGCAGCCGGAGGCCACGCCCTCTGCCTCTGGAGTGCTGGGCGACGTTTCGGCGGGTGGGTGCAGCACGAGGATCGCGGGTGGTTGCGGATCGGCGAACTGACCGGGTCGGGGCGCCCCGTCGCCGAGCACCGGCCCCGCTGCCGTCACCAGTCCGACGGCGTCCGGATCGGGCTCGTCCGGCACCTCGTCCACCGCGCGGAAGACGGTGGTGGTGCCGAGCAGACCCGGCATCGCGGCGAAGCGCACGGCCACGGCAAGGAATTGCGTCCACTCGCGCGTCGACTCCGGCCAACGACCGGACAGGATGAAGCCGGCCAGGCTGCGGTCGCGGCCGGCGAATGCGGAGACCTCGATCGACATGACCGAAGACTGCGCCAGAATGGGGTTAGCAGACAAGCACCGTTGAGTGCTAACTGTCGAGTGCCAGGTGTCGCAGAGTTAGCGCTCGCTGACGAAACAGAACACGTTGCCTTCCGGATCGAGCAAGCGAATCCACGATGTGCCGACCTCGACCACCGGTTCACGGTCGACGAGAGTGGCGCCGAGTGCCACCGCGCGGGAGGCAGCGGCCTTGATGTCGTCGACGTGCAGGTCGATGTGGAGCCGGTTCTTCGCGGTCACGGGTTCGGGCACTCGCTGGATCACCAGTCGCGGTCCCGCGCCGGCCGGATCGACCAGGGACCAGTACACGCGGTCGGGTGTGTCAAAACGGTCTTCCTCCGGCACGTCGTACCCGAGGACCGCCGACCAGAAGTCGATCATGCGAGCAGGGTCGTTGACGTCGAGGGCAAGTTCGAGACGCATAGCCGGACACTAGTCTCGGCGGGTGACCACGCAGCCCGACTCCCGCCATGCTCTGCTGGTCGTCGACGTACAGCAGGGCTTCGATGATCCGGCTTGGGGGCGCCGCAACAACCCCCACGCCGAGGCGAATATCGCGCGCCTCATCAATCACTGGCGCGCCGCGGGCGCCCCCATCGTCGTGGTGCGTCACGACTCCACCACCCCGGGCTCGCCACTGCGCCCCGGACAACCCGGCAACGATCTGCGGCACGGCATCGATGGCGACGTCCTCATCACCAAGAGCGTCAACTCTGCGTTCTACGGCGACCCCGACCTGCACGCGTGGCTGACCGAGCGAAGCATCACGCATCTCACCATCTGCGGTGTCACCACCAATCACTGCTGCGAGACCACCGCACGGATGGCGGGCAACCTCGGGTACGACGTCACCTTCGTCATCGACGCCACGCACACCTTCGACCGCCGTGGGCCCGATGGCATCACGGTGAGCGCGGAGGACCTGACTC
>CAYGMM010000184.1:0-3896 GCA_964351035.1 uncultured Actinomyces sp. | reverse complement strand
AGTGAGCCGGTCGCCACACGGGTGCGGTACGGCGTACGTGCAACGGCGGACGCCACCAAGGTCAAGGCCAAGGCTGCGGTGACCCTGAGTGCTGCGGTGAGTCCCGTGGCGGCAGGGACCGAGGTCGTCCTTCAGCGCAAGGGCGCCGACAACAAGTGGGCCGACCTTCGAACCGTCGTCACCGACGCGGACGGCAAAGTGGCTGAGACGGTGACCCCGTCGCGCCCGGGGGAAGTGGCCTACCGCTACCGCGTGGCCGCTTCGGACTCCCTGCTCGCCGGGCGCTCGGCCAAGATAACCATCACCGTCACCAAGTAGGGTCGCGCGCCCGATATTGCGGCTGCGTACGCTGAACCCGTGAGCACGGCGCCCGCGGAGATTGACCTCCCCGACCTCATCGAAGAGACCGAGCGTCCCTGGGTCACCATCGTGTGGAATGACCCGGTCAACCTCATGTCCTACGTCACCTATGTCTTCATGACCTACTTCAAGTACCCGCGGGAAAAGGCCGAGAAGCTCATGCAGCAGGTACACCATGAGGGTCGAGCGGTGGTCTCGAACGGCGATCGCGAGGCGATGGAGCGCGATGTCACAGCCATGCACTCCTATGGCCTGTGGGCGACGATGGCCAAGGACGACTGATGGCCGTCCACGGTTTTCGGCGTACGGCGGCCGATCGGGTGGTCCTGCTCGTCGATGATGTCGAGAAAGGGATCTTGTCGGCTCTTCTCCAGCAACTACTCGAGTTTGTCGCCCCCGCTGTAGAAGACGAGGACCCGCTCGTGCAATTGGTGGGGCTCGATCCGAAGGCGAAGCCTTCGGATGATCCGGCCATGGCGCGGCTCTTCCCCGATGCCTACCTCGATGATCCCGAAGCAGCTGCCGAGTACCGTCGGTTCACCGAACGGTCCTTGCGCGATCTAAAGATCGCCCAGGCTCAGACGGCTCTGGCGACGTTGCAGCGTTCGGGCAGCAAGGTCACGTTGAGCCTTGACGAGGCGGGCTCCTGGCTCGGAGCCTTGAACGACCTGCGGCTCACACTTGGCTCGCGCCTGGCGATCACTGAGGACGGCATGGACGAGTTGGCGAATCTGCCGGACGACGATCCGCGTTCGCCTACGTTTCATGTCTATGACTGGCTGACGTTCCTGCAGGAATCACTCGTGCAGGCCCTCATGCCTGAGTCGCGGTAGCCAACGCCAAGTCGGGAAAGACGCGAGGAGGGACCCGGCCCGGAGGCCGAGCCCCTCCTCGTTCACAGGGATGAGTCAGCGGCTCGAGGGTGCTTCCTTCATCTCCGTGGCGGCGAACTCCGGATCGTCGTCCATGCTCTTGATTCGAGCGATCTTGAAGATGAGCAGGCCGTACAGACACTTGGCCAGCACGTCTGCGATGGAGTACCCAACCTGCCGATAGACGAAGGCGTCCGAGCCATCGAGGCCGAGCATCGGGAAGGCGTACGAGATGGGGTACACGCCCCAGGTGGCGAGCAGCAGCCAGCGCAGTCCATTGAGTTCCTTGCCGACCTGATTCGGCTGCGACTTGGCAGCACGGCTCAACTCGACGAAGAGGACGTAGAGGATGTAAAGGAAGGGGATCGTTGACAGGGCTCCCCAGATGGCCTTCGGCGCGAGTTCGGCGGTGAGCTCGCCGGGGTAGCCGAGGATGATCATCAGCGCCGATGCCGGGATGAGCTTCCACAGCAGGCCTCGCCGCACTGCGGCCGGCAGTGCGAGGACCGCGATGGTTTCAAAGAGCAGCAGCGGAACCGTTAGCAGCCAGTCGACATAGCGGTAGCCCTCGTTGAAGCCGTCACCCTTGACCAGTTCGAAGACTTCCTGGACGCCGGGAGTTCCCTCGCCGACAGCGATATAGGCATCCGAGAACGAGTTGAAAATGCGCAGGTAGTGATACGCCGCGATGAAGCAGACCATCGCCGAGACGATCAGGGCGAGGCGGTATCGAGGCAACACACGGGGGGTGACCGCGAGTAGGAACACGGTCGTGGCCGCCATCGCCGCGAGGGCGAGCGACAGCGTGTTGTAGACAGTCTGGAACTGCCCGTTAGTGAGTTCGAGCACTTGCTCCACGTTTACCTCCTAGAGCCCCTGTCCCGAGGGGCGAATGGCGCCAGCCTTCTCCTGTTGAGGAAATGCGCAACTTGAACAAGGTATGAAGCGGTTTTTATGAGGCGGATGGAGGCGATTCCCCCTAGCCTTGTCCGCATGCTGCGGATCTCCTCCGAACTCGTCGACCAGATGGTGGCCCACGCTCGGGCGGACCATCCGGACGAGGCCTGCGGGGTCATCGCCGGTCCGGAGGGTTCGGATCGGCCTGAGCGCTTCATCCCCATGATCAACGCCGCCCGCTCCCCGACGTTCTATGAGTTCGACTCGGCCGACCTCCTGCGGCTCTACCGCGAGATGGACGACCGTGACGAGGAGCCGGTGGTGATCTATCACTCCCACACGGCGACCGAGGCCTATCCATCGCGCACGGACATTTCCTACGCCTCCGAGCCCAACGCCCACTATGTGCTCGTCTCCACCCGGGACTGCGGCAACGACGAGGGCCCGGTCGAGGTCAGGTCCTTTCGGATCGTGGACGGCGAGGTCACAGAAGAGCCCGTCGAGATCGTCGCCTAGGCTTGCCCCATGTCCGTTGAGGTTCGTATCCCCACCATCCTGCGCCCCTACACCGGAGGCGAGAAGATCGTGTCCGGCGAGGGTGCCTCCCTGGCCGACCTCATTGCCGACCTGGAGTCCCGCCACCCGGGCCTGCAGGAGCGACTGGTCGACGAGCAGGGGCTGCGTCGGTTCGTCAACGTCTACCTCAACGATGAGGACGTCCGGTTCCTTGGTGGGTTGGACACCGAGCTCTCGGACGGCGACTCGGTGACGATCCTTCCCGCCGTCGCGGGCGGCTGACCCCGCGCACCATGCGCTACGACTCGCTGCTGGACTCCGTCGGCAGTACGCCGCTCGTGGGTCTGCCGCGCCTGTCGCCGTCCCCCGACGTCCGCCTGTGGGCCAAGTTGGAGGACCGCAATCCCACGGGCTCGGTCAAGGACCGTGCCGCGCTCGCCATGATCGAACAGGCCGAGCGCGACGGCGTACTCACACCTGGCTGCACGATTTTGGAGCCGACGAGCGGCAACACCGGTATCTCGCTCGCGATGGCCGCGCGTCTCAAGGGCTACCGGCTGGTGTGCGTCATGCCGGAGAACACCTCGTCCGAGCGCACCCAACTCCTGCGCATGTGGGGAGCCGAGGTGGTCTACTCGCCCGGCGCCGGCGGCTCCAACGAGGCTGTGCGCGTCGCGCGCCGCATGGCGGCGGAGCATCCGGACTGGGTGATGCTCTACCAGTACGGCAACCCGGCCAATGCAGGTGCGCACTACGCCACGACCGGCCCGGAGATCCTCGCCGACCTGCCGACCATCACGCACTTCGTCGCGGGGCTCGGCACCACCGGCACGTTGATGGGCGTGGGGCGCTACCTGCGTGAGCACAAGCCCGATGTGCAGATTGTGGCGGCGGAGCCGCGCTACGGCGAACTTGTCTACGGACTCCGCAACCTTGATGAAGGCTTCGTACCCGAGTTGTACGACGCCTCCGTGCTCACCACGCGCTACTCCGTGGGCCCCCGCGATGCGCTGAAGCGCGTGCGCGAGTTGCTTGATCAGGAAGGCATCTTTGCCGGGGTCTCCACGGGTGCGATCCTGCACGCTGCCCTGGGCTTGGCCAACAAGGCGGTCAAGGCCGGCGAGCCCGCCGATATCGCGTTCATCGTGTGCGACGGCGGCTGGAAGTACCTCTCCACCGGTGCTTATGAGGGCACCCTCGATGACGCTGAGGAGCGCCTTGAGGGCACGGTGTGGGCGTGAGCGACGCGCC
>CAYGMM010000183.1:0-3936 GCA_964351035.1 uncultured Actinomyces sp. | reverse complement strand
CGAGCCTCTTGAGCGGGCGCCCCACCTGATCGTCGAGGGTCGCGCGCGACTCCGCACGCATGGCGGTCTCCGCCCGCTCCAGCAAGACGTTGGTCTGCCGTGCCAACACGATGCGATCGGCGACTTCACCGTTCGCGATGCGCATCGCGGCGAATCCCTCCTGCAACTGACCGACGACGATCGCCAGAATGACCAGATTGACCGGTCGGGTCAGAGCAAAGAGGACTGCGAGCACCAGAGGGAGGCCACCGTGACCACCGAAGGACTCGGCCACGACAAGGATCACAATGGTCTGAACCACACCCAGGACGCCGTAGGTCGCCAGAACTCCCGCTGTCGACCTCAGGCCACGACCCCACGGGCGACGGCGCGCGGCAAACACCAGCGGCAAGGCGATCGCCATCACCGCGAGGCTCGCCCCCACTGCGGCAGCACTCACGCCTAGCACCCACGAAAGTCCAGCATCCTCGCGCACATTGCCTAGGAAGTTGATGAGACCGAAGAATTCCGGCACCGCGAGGATAAGGAACGGCCACGGACTGAGCCTCAGGCGCGAGTAGTTCGGCGGGAGCGTCATGGTCGAGCGGCGGGTGAATCGTTGCGGCTGACGGTGTGCTGAAGGTAGAGCAGTACACAGGCGACTCGTGCATTGAAGCCGTCAACATCGCGCGGGATGGCGAGGGCGGCAATGACGTCCGAGATAACGGACTCCACGGTGCGCACCGACAGCACGAGGTCTTCGGCGATGCGCTTGTTCGACCAGCCATTCGCCATACGGGCAAGTACATCGATCTGACGCGGAGTCAGCACCTGCAGCGGCCCACTGCCCTGCGGCACCAGTGTCTTGGTGAGTGCCGCGTCGATGACCACTCCGCCGGCGGCTGACTCCCGGATAGCGAGGCCCAACTGATCGAGGTCGGCCACCGACGTCTTCAGCAGATAGGACCAGCCACCGCGTACATCGCCGGGAAGTCCAGCGAGCAGACCCGGCATCGCGAAGTTGCTGAGCAGCACGACCCCCATCCGCGGGTTGCCGCGACGCATCCGAATACCCGCCTGCGTCCCATCGATTCCTGGCCCTAGGTCCACGTCCGCCAGCAATACGTCGACATCTTCCGGTTGCGCGCTCGCCAGGAGTTCCTCTCCCGAGGCATAGTTGCCGACGACCGTGACATGGTCCAGTCGGTTGATGAGCCCGGACGTGAGGAGTTCGCGGTAGAGGGGTTCGTCCTCCACCACGGCAACGCGCAAGACGCCGGTCACCCCGCCAGTATGGACCGCACACGCGCCCTCCGGGCCCGTGCTAGCCCGGTACGGTGTAGATCGCCATCAGATCCAGCGGTTGGGAGTCCTTCGTCATGAACGTCGACGCCCTTGTCGCGCGCGTGAATCGATGGCAGCGGCGGATACCGCTCCTCGGGTTTCCCCTGGCCGTTGTCCGCAAGTACGGTGAAGATGCCGGCGCGCGGATGGCCGCCCTGCTGACGTACTACGGATTCCTGAGCTCCATTCCGATCCTGCTGATCGTCGTGTGGGTGGCCACTCAGGTCCTGCGCGACAACCCGGAGATTCGTGACGACTTCATCACGGCCGTCGTACCGGAGAGCGTCGCCGACGCGGTCACGTCGGCACTCGAGGCGATGCCGACTTCTCCCCTACCGCTCGTCATTGGTATCGCCGGGCTGCTGTTCACCGGCAATGGCATCGTCTTCACCATCTACGACATCATCAACAACCTGCAAGGTGTCCCACATCGAGAGAGATTCGGATTCTTCCCGCGCTACCTCCGCGCTTTTACGACTCTTCTCGCCATCGTCGTCTCCATAGGTTTGATCGGAGCCATCGCGGTGGCGATCGCTCGGCTGGACTTCGGCGGGTTCGAGATCGTCCTGGGGGTCGCGGGGACGTGGTTGATCCTTGCGACCATGCTGATGGCGGTCATTGCACTACTCTCCGCGCGCCCGGGCAGTTGGCGTCATGCGTGGGCCGGTGTACTCATCGGCGCGGTGATCTTGTGGATCCTGCTGGTCCTCGGCAGTTGGGTGCTGACAATCCTGGTATCCCGCTCCGGCGCGGTCTACGGCCCCTTCGCCGCGGTAGTCGGCCTCTTCTCCCTGCTGTACTTCGTCAGTCAGGGGATGGTCTTCGCCGGTGAGATCGCCGTTGTCCAGCGCAAGCGGCTGTGGCCGCGCAGCCTGGTCGCGACCGATCCCACCGAGGCCGACGAACAGTCGCTCCTCCTGCGTACCCGCGTCGAGGAGCGCACCGAGGCCGACCGCGTCGTCGCCCAAGTCGCGTCCGACTAGCCCCCACCGTTTCCGACCGTTGCGGTTGGTTTCGGTGCCCCGGAAGCAACCACAACGGTCGGAAACCGGGGTCGGCGTGTGCAATAACCCGAAGGCTAGGAGGCTGCACAGGTAACGGTCGGCATGATGCGCCCATGACCAGTTCGGCTTCGGCGGCATCACCGCGCAACGTGCTCATCGGGTCATTCCGGACGGACGGCGGCTCCCTGCACATCTCGCGGGCTCTGGTCGGCGGCATCCTGGCGACTGTTCTTGCGGCATTGACCATTGGTCTGTGGGATCCGACCTATGCACTCCCACTGGTCGTCGGATCGGCGTACACGGGCATCTTGAACTTGGAGGGTGATCCGGCAGCGCGAGTGCGCGGCATGGCCTGGGCAGCGGCCTGGCTCGCCCTCGCCACGCTCGTCGGTGGCCTGGTCTCTCCGTACGTCGTACTCGAACTCGGCGTTGTTGCGGTGGTCGGTCTCATCGGTGGGTACGCCGGCGTACTCGGCAAGCGCGGGGCCATCATCGGCGTGGTCGCGATGTCGATGTACTGCGTGTTCGCCGGGCTTGGCCTCACGCCGAGTCATGCGGTGAAGTTCGCGGCCCTCATGGGTCTGGGCGGTCTGATTCAGATCACTCTGTGGACCATCGTGATCCTTGTGCAGGATCCACGCGCGCTGACGCAGCGGACTCCGGTGGAGTCGTGGGTGCGGCGGCTGCGCTCCGGCGGCACCGGCGACTCACACTTCCTTCGCCATGCGATCCGCCTGTCGATTGCCATGCTGATCGGTTCGATGATCGCCAACCACATGTCGTGGCCGCACCCCTATTGGATCCCGATGACGATCGCCATCATGTCCAAACCCGACAGCCACGGAACAGCGACAAGGGTGCTCGAACGCATCATGGGAACCCTGCTCGGCGTTGGTCTGGCCGTGTTCTTCGTCAGTCTGACCGGCGAGGGGGAGGCGGTCATTCCGTTCTATGCGGGTGCAGGTGTGTTCCTGCTTCTGGCCTTCCAGTCGGCCAAGTACGCCATCACTGTCGCGGGGATGACCTTCACCGTCATGACGATGATGACCCTTCTCGGCGATCCGATCCTCGAGACGTCTGGGCTGCGGGTGCTGATGACCGTGATCGCCGGCGCCATCACGGCTCTCGCCGCTCTGGCCCTGTGGGTGATGTCCCGGCGGCGTTCGGGCCGCTCGGAGCCGGCCAGTCGCTAGGCCCCGGCCCGCGGGCCCGTCGAACGACACCTCACCCCTCGTTCTTTGGGTGAAATGTGGTCACCGGGTGGCGCAATCCACCCAAAGAACGGCACCTTGCCCGCGCGAAGGTGAGCGGCGTTCGGTGCGGAGGTGGGCGACCCTCGGGGGTACGGCGATTCCATGGGTGACCGCACGGCCCGAACTTTGCAGGCAGACGGTCGCCCAGAGGTCGTTTGCTCGCAAAGTTCAGGCATGACCGCAAGGAACACAGCCAGCACACCTGCCGGACAGCCGCCGTCACGCCTCTCACGGCGGAGCCAGACCCATGGGTAAGAGCACCCGTCCGGGACCGGTAGCATTGCCCGGTCCTCGCAAGGGACAGGCCGCCTTAGCTCAGGGGTAGAGCAACGCACTCGTAATGCGTAGGTCCGGGG
>CAYGMM010000182.1:0-3966 GCA_964351035.1 uncultured Actinomyces sp. | reverse complement strand
ATCAAGCGACGTGAGCACTACCTTGCCAATCGCGACTACTACGCGGCAAAGGCTCGCCGCCGCCAGAAGCGTGTGGTCCGGGGGAATCTCGACTTCATCCTGTCCTACCTGAGTGAGAATCCCTGCCGTGATTGTGGCGAGTCCGACCCCCGCGTACTCGAGTTCGACCATCGGGACGACGAGCCCAAGCGTGCTCCTGTCTCAGTGCTCGCGCGCAGCGGCTACAGTCTCCAGGCCGTGGTAGCTGAGGTCGCTCGTTGTGACGTTAGATGCGCGAACTGCCACAGGAGAAGAACGCATGACCAGCTTGGCTGGTGGGGGCGCGCCCGGCACGATTCGAACGTGCAACCTTTTGATCCGTAGTCAAATGCTCTATCCGTTGAGCTACGGGCGCTTAGCGGAGATGAGTGTAGCCCCCGACCCCGGGGAGGCCAACTCGCGGGGTTCCCACTACCAGCGGTTGCGGACCTCTTCAGCCCAGCCCGGAATCCCGTCGACGCAATACCGCTGGCCCGCCTCGTCACTCATCCATCCGGCCCAGCTGCCGAAGGCCTGGTGGGTGTCGTTGGCGAGTATCCCCAACTGGGTGGCATCGCTACGCACATGGCGAGGCGTCAGAGTCAGGTCGACCCTTCCACCGATCGGATCTGTGATCCGCCAGGGCCGCATCCAGTCGGTGACGTCGTACTCCCACCTCAGGTCATCGGGGATGTGGTGGATCCGACCGTCGACGCACAGGGCGTTCTCGGTGCTGCCGGTGCCATCGGTCCAAGCCCCGCCCACCTGGATCCCAATGACATGGCCGTCAGCGACTCCCGACCCCGATCCCCAGTTCCACGTGATGGCGTAGGGCCACTTGCCGCGGCCATGATCCAGCGTCGCGTAGGCGTCATCGAACGTCAGGCGCTCCCCTTCGACGACAACCTCACCGCGCGCCGGCAGGGTGTTCTCCTTGACGGTGTACTGGAATCGGGTCGGTCCCCACGGCACCACCACACCGAGCGACTCGTGACCGACCGGCCGATCGATGCGGAACGATGCCGCGATGCCGTCCGCCTTCGAGCGAAGTACGACGCCGCCGTCGTCAGGAACCAGGTCCACCGCTAGGTGGCGCGTGCGCACCCGCACCGCTGCAGCACCGCTGCGGTCAGGCAAGTCCACTCGCGACAGTGGGACGATCACACTGCGCGCAAACTCACGGCCGTCCGGCGTGAGCACATAGACCGCGTGCAGTGCGGCGTAGTCGAGATCACTCACTGTCACCGCAAAGACAGCGTCGCCCTGGGTGATCGCCCAGTACTCCCAGCGCTTTGCACGACCACGGCCCCGGAGGTTGGCCCGGTGCAGCGGATGACGGGTCCAGCCGACGGCTGTTGGATTCAGCCGACCCAACGAATCGCACAGGTCCACCGGGGCGGACAGTTCGGACAACGCCATGACGGCAACCTCTCACAACGGGCGGCCTGCGCGCTTCAGCGGCATACTCGCAACCATGTCCGAGGAACTAGGTCTCACCCGACGACAAGCTCTCGGGGCCATGGCGGCGCTCTGCGGCGCCGGAGCACTCGCTGCAGCGGGGGCGACACCGGCGCAAGCGGCCGGTCGGCTCAAGGTCCGACTATCGGCGTATCCCACGTTGAAGAAAGTCGGTGGCGTCGCCAACGTCGGCGCCCTGAACGGCCGCCAGGTGGCCGTTGTCCGGGCCAGCAAGAAGTCGTACGTCGCCCTCGATCGCACCTGCCCGCACGCCGGCGCCATCGTGTCCGCGAGCGGTGGTGGCTGGACCTGTCCGGCGCACGGCTCGCGGTTCGACCTCGATGGTGATCGCGTGAGCGGGCCGACCCCGACAGGGCTGCGCAAGCTCAAGTCCCGACGCAAGCGCGGCGTGCTGATCATTTCCGGCTGAAAGCCAAACGCTCTGGCTGAGAACAAAAGGTGATGCCCCCTCCGAGGAGGGGGCATCGATGCGGCGGAGGCGGAGGGATTTGAACCCTCGATGGGGTTTTAGCCCCAAACCCGCTTAGCAGGCGGGCGCCATAGACCGGACTAGGCGACGCCTCCAAGTGCAGCCCGGACAGGTTACCCGTAGTCGCTACGACGGACACCTCCGGTCCATCCCGGCCGGGCCGGTCAGCGGACAGGCACCTCGTCGCCCGCCGGGGGCGAATCCGCAAGGGCCTCACCAACTCGCCTACGTCCGCGATGCGGACAGGGCAGACTTGCCTCTCGTGAACCCCGAAGACCCGATGGTGTCCACCCTCGTCATCGACTGTGGGGGTGGTGGCATCAAGGCCACCGTCCTAGACGACTCCGGCACGATGCGCGCGCACCCGGTGCGCGTGCCGACGCCGTACCCCCTGTCGACGAAGCTCTTCATCAAGACCCTGGTCGACCTGTCGAAGCAGCTGCCCCACGCGACGCACGCGACCGTAGGGCTGCCGGGCATGATCCGTCACGGCGTCGTCGTCGCGACGCCGCACTACATCACCACCCGCGGGCCACGCACCAAGATCGATCCAAAGCTCGTCGATCAGTGGCACGGCTTCGACGCGCGTGAGGCACTTCGCGAGGCACTGGGCATCCCCGTCATCGTGCTGAACGACGCCGAGGTGCACGGTGCCGGCGTCGTAGCAGGCAAGGGCCTCGAACTCGTGCTCACCCTCGGCACCGGCCTGGGCTGTGCACTCTTTGACGGTGGCCGTCTCGCACCTCACCTCGAGGTATCCCAGGCTCCGGTGCGTTGGGGGTTGTCCTACGACACCTACATCGGTGAGCACGAGCGGCGACGGCTAGGTGACAGCCTGTGGTCGCGGCGCATTGTGCGTTGTGTCGACGGCCTCCGACCAATGTTCATGTGGGATCGCCTCTACATCGGTGGTGGCAACTCGCGCCACATCACGCCGTCACAGTTGGTGAAGCTCGGCGATGACACCGTCATCGTCCCCAACGCCGCAGCACTCGTCGGTGGTGCGCGCGCTTGGCAGTTGACCGTCGACTAGCGCAGTTGATCGTCGACTAGTCAGGCGCGTCGGAGGATCGGCCGGGTGAGACACGTGGGGCCGCCCTCGCCCTTGGAGATCTCGCTCGCGGCGTAGACGTGCACCTCGCAGCCCCGATCAATCAGCGCCTTTGCCGTCGCGTCATTGCCGCTCGCGATCACACAGACCCCGGGTCGTATCGCCAACACGTTGCAGCCGAGGGTGAGCCAGTCCTCCTCCGGCACCGCGATCCAATCAATTCCACGTCGTCGCAGCTCCTCCAGCAGCGCCACCGGTGCCAGGCGTTCGAAGACAACTGCAAGATCCTCACGCACGGGTGAAATCACGCTCATCAGATGCAGGCACCAGTCCGGCCCGAGATCGTGTGGAACGTCGTACACCTCGACGCGCTGATCACGCTCCGCGAGGATCATCGTCAACTGGCGGACCGCCTCGGCGTTGGTGCGGTAGGAGCGACCGACCGCGAGGGTCGCGTCATCAAGCCAGAACATGTCTCCGCCATCGGCGCGCGCGTCGCCGGTGAGTTGCGCCACGGTGGGTACCCCGATTTCGGCAAGGTCAGCAGACATGCGGGCACCCTCGCCGACGCGCACGGCCTTGCTGGCGCTGAACTCCACAAGGCCGTCGCCGATCATGAACGCCGGGTCGTAGGTGAAGCAGGAGTCGGCAAGACCAGCCACAGCGGGAAGCACGACGACTTCGCTGCCCAGACGTTCGAGCAGCGCGACGAAGGCAGCGTGCTGTTCGACGAGCAGTGTGGTGTCGAGCGGCTCAGCCCAGTGGGCCGCGACAAAGTCACTTGCGGGGTCTGGTGGCCGCACGGCAACACTGCGCAAGGGGGCCGTCATCGAAGTCACACCAAAATCCATACCGGGCACGCTATCTGTCTAGCCGGATCTAACCCTTGGCGGACTGCTGGTCCAGGTGCGGCCGTCGGGTCCGGTGCCGGTGACGTGGTGGTTGGGGT
>CAYGMM010000181.1:0-3992 GCA_964351035.1 uncultured Actinomyces sp. | reverse complement strand
CAGTGGGCTGAGCCACGGGTAGCGGTGCAGTGCGTGCTGGACCTTCTGCATCGGGGTCGCACTGTTGGCGAACTCCTCGGCTGCGGTCGTGCGGGCGGTCTCGCTCACAGGAACCTCCGACGTTGTGATTGGGGGAAGACTAGCGGGAGACACGAAGTGGGGCGGCCCTCTTTCGAAAGCCGCCCCACCTCGTTGTCAATCAACTATCGCTGGTGCGTCGATCAGCCCCAGGCGTTGTCGATGCAGTACTGCGCCGACTCCTGCGGAGCTGCCACGACGGTGTCCATCGGCATGTCGGTGCACAGGGTGACACCGGTGTCGAAGAACTCGCCGTTCGCGGAGGTGTTCTCCGGAGCAGCGCCACCGTTGGCGATGGAGGCGATGGCCTCGACGCCGAGCGAAGCCATGCGCAGCGGGTACTGCTGCGAGGTGGCCTGGATCTCGCCAGCCTTCACAGCCTCGACACCGGCGAGACCGCCGTCGACCGAGACGATGATGACGTCCTCGCCGATGGTCTTGCCAGCGGCCTTGAGGGCCTCAGCAGCACCGAAGGCGGTGGGCTCGTTGATGGTGTAAACCACGTTGATGGCGTCGTTGGCAGCGAGGCACTTCTCCATGCCAGCGCGGCCGCCCTCCTCGTTGGCGCCGGTGGCCTCGAGGCAAGCGATCTCGTAGTCGCCGCCCGCACCGGTGCTGTAGGTGCCGGACTTCGCCGGGCTGTTCATGTCAGCCAGGTCCGGAACGTCGACGCCGAGGCCCATGAGGAAGCCGTTGGCGCGGCAGTAGTCAACCGACACAACGCGGTCGTCGAAGATGACGAGCTCGGCGATGGTCGCCTTCTCGCCGTTCAGCCAACCAGCGGACCACTCACCGATGGCCTCGCCAGCGAGGCAGTTGTCGGTCGCGAAGGTGATGTCGACGACGTCCGGCGGATCGGTCGGGGTGTCAAGGGCGATGACGTAGAGGCCAGCAGCGCGGGCCTTCTCGATCGCGGCGTTGACGTTGACCGACATCGGGGTGATCAGGATGCCAGCGTCGCCACGAGCAATAGCCTGCTCGATCGCGTCGATCTGGCCCTGGTCGTCGCCCTCTTCCTTGCCGGAAGCGATGGTGAGCTCAACACCACTGGCCGCAGCGGCCTCCTGCGCGCCAGCCTGCATGGCGACGAAGAACGGGTTGGTCGAGTCCTTGGTGATCAGGGTCACCTTGACCGGCTCAGCAGGAGCCTCAGACGAGGACTCCGAGGAGCTCGACGAGCTCTCGGAGCTGCTGCTGCTGTCGGACGAGGCGCTGTCAGACGAACCACTGTCGCTCGAGCCGCCACAGGCGGCAAGACCGAGCGCCAGCACACCGGCGGACGCCACGAAGGCGAGGCGCCGGCCGCCAAATGCACGTGCCATGAAGAATCTCCTCTTCCATGGGGGTCAGGGTGACCCCGGGGGTCTACGCAAGGTGTCGCGAATCAGCCCTGGAGCGCAAGGTGGGCACACGGCCCGTTACGCAATCGTGCTGGGGTTGAAACCTTGACAACGTTGTCGTGAGGCCTTTCTATGGCCCTAGTCACACTCCCGTCAAGTCCCATATCCCGAAGGTTCCCGCTCCGTTATGGCTTCGTTACCCGCCCCTGAGGGGACCACGGCCACGCGCCGCCGGCCCACTCTTCGGGATGTCGCGGCCCTGGCCGGGGTCAGCTTCAAGACGGTCTCCCGGGTGGTCAACGGTGAGCCGGGGGTGTCTGCTCCGGTGGCCGAGCGGGTCCGTGCGGCGGCCGAGCAGATCGGCTACCGCCCCAACGCCGCCGCAACCGCCCTCCGCCGGGCCGACGGTCGGACCGCCACGGTCGGCGTGCTGCTCGAAGACACCGGCAATCCCTTCTTCGCGGCATTGCTGCGCGGTGTCGAAGACACGGTGCGGGCCCGGGGTGTCGCGGTCTTCTCCTCCAGCACCGACCTCGACGTTGATCGCGAGCGCGACGTCGCGGCGAGCTTCCTCGCCCGCCAGGTCGACGCCCTGATCACCGCACCATCGCAGGCTGACGCGGCTCACCTGGAGGAACTGCGCGATGCCAACGTCGCCGTCGTCCTCGTCGACCGTCCTGTCAAGGACTCGACGACGCCTTCGGTGATCACGGACAACCGCCAGGGCACACGTATCGGCGTACAACATCTGATCGATCAAGGACATCGCCGCATTGGCTACGCCGGGCGCGACCCGTCGATCTACACCTCACAGGAGCGCTACGCCGGCTACGTCGACGCTCTGGAGTCGGCGGGCATTCCCGTGGATGAGCGACTCGTGTTCCGCGTCGGGGCGACTCGCTCCAGTGCGGAGGAACAGGTGAATGCCCTGCTCGATCTTGCTGAACCGCCCACCGCGATCTTCACAGCGCAGGACATCATCACCATGACGGCCGTGGGCGTGCTGCAGCGTCGCGGCCTCGCTGACCGCATCGCACTCGTCGGCTTTGACGACTTCGAACTGGCCGATCTCCTGCAGCCCGGCATTACTGTCGTCGCGCAGGACCCCTATCGCATCGGTGTGATCGCTGCGAGTCTCGCGCTCGGCGATGACTGCTCCGGTGACGAGCATCCGGTGGAGGGTCAACATGTCGTTCGCACGCAACTCATCGTCCGCGGCTCCGGCGAAATCTCTCCCTAGCCCCTCCCGTTGAGTGGCGAGTTGTTGACGGTTTTTCACGCGAAATCCATCAACAACTCGCCACTCAACGGGGCATCTACCGTCGCGTCGGCCTAGCCTGGCGGGCATGGGTTTGTTGTGTAGACGTGGACGGCGTACGGCGATCTACGCCGGCGTGTTGGCCTTGGCCGCCGCCGCGCTCAGCACAACCTCCTCGGTTGCTGCGGCGGGGCCGGAACTCAACGGATCCCAGACGGTGACGCCAGTGACGTCACCACACGACCCGTCCACGCTGACCCCATTGCGGGATGGTGCGGGCTCACTCACCGACGCCGGCATCACCGTCGACGCCAGCCTGCGCACCACACCAGAGCGCTACACCCCGGGCGAGCCACTCGACATTCGAGTCACCGGAACGCTCGACATCAATGCCATGACCAACGCGGTCTGTCACGGGCTCGAACTCACCGTCATGCGAGGAGCCATTCGGCTTGGCGGTCGGCTTAGCTCGCCCGATCGGTCGCCCATCATCGCCGGTGAGACACGCGTCGAGCCAATCAATCCCGGCTACGCCGTGACCGCCGACGACGTAACGGCCTCGGGCAACATCAACGTCGACATCGCCCTGCGGTGCTCGCCCATCGTCGATGGCACCTGGGAGTTCCCAGGTCAGTCCTCCGTCGTCGCCACGGCCAAGATCCGGGTCGCGAATGGCGCTGTCGCGGTGAGCCCCGGCTGGGTGTTCCCCGACGCCGACTACGCCCAAAAGGCCCGCGTCACCGCGCAGACGACCGGCGGCAAGTCCACGGTCCGAGTGAAGCGCGGCTCGAAGACGATTTGGGCCAAGAAGACGTCGAAGGCACGCATCAACCTCGCCATCCCGTCCTCGAAGTTGTCGAAGTCCGGCACCTACTACGTCCTCGTACGCAACGGCGGCAAGACCGTGCGTACGACATTCCGCGTGAGCAAAGGGTGGGCACCCCTGATGAGCGAACCTGCACATTGGGAGCGTTGCTCGACGATCACGTGGGTCTACGACGACGGGTTGGCTCCTCGCGGTGGGGACAAGCAGTTGGTTGAGGACCTCACCTCGACGTTCGACATCTACGAGCGGCTGACCGGCTTGAGATTCGTGCGCGTGAAGAAGGGCTCGGCAGACATCGTCGTCGACTGGGCCGACCTCCCCGGCCAGGCCGACGGCTGGGGCGGTGCCTCGGGGTACGCCGGCATTCTCAGCGGCGGCAGCCTCACGCTGTCGACCACCAGTCGGTGGGCTAAGACGCCCGGTGACGGCGTGGACGGACGAGGTGCACTGCTCAACCACGAGGTTGCTCACACGCTCGGCCTCGGCCATG
>CAYGMM010000180.1:0-3998 GCA_964351035.1 uncultured Actinomyces sp. | reverse complement strand
ATGCGCGCCTGCTCAGTTCCCGCACGCGATGGTGAGCCGGAAGCGCGCGTCGGAGCCGACGTGGCTGTCGACGATCAGGTGCACGTCCCGGGGCGTGGTCATGCTGTTGAGCAGCGTGGTCTCCTGGTCGACGCGGCCGACGGTGATGGATTCCCGGCGATCTCGGTCGGCCGCTCGGCGTATGCCAGTGGCGAGTATCTCGACCAGCAGACCTACGTCGGCCCTCGCGAATTCGACGGGCGCACGGGCTGGGGGGTGTTGACGACGCTGCGGACTCAGGGGGAGACAGTCGTCGTCCTGCGCGGCTGGGTCGAGGATCGCGGCGATGCCGCAACGGCGATCCCCACCGGGCCGGTGTCGGTCAGTGGCACGCTCCAACCCTTCGAAACCTTCTACGCCGACCGGCCGCGCAGCCCCGAGGGCGATCTGGTGGTCGTCTCACGTCCAGAGATCGAGAAGGAGTGGGGAAGCCCGGTCACGTCGCTGCTGCTGGTGCTCGCCGAGCAGGACCCGGCCAGTGATCCTGGGCTGGTGCCCGTGGAGCCGACGGTGGCCACCGGCGATGTGCCGTTCCCCTGGCAGAACGCGGCGTACACGGTGCAGTGGTTCGTCTTCGCTGGCTTCGCCTGGGTGATGTGGTGGATGTGGGCGATCCGTGGGCGGCGCGACGAGGCCGACGCCGATAGCCTGGCAACGTGAAGGGTCTTTCCGGCGCACTCGTCCGCTACCGCATCATGGCCTGGGTCACGGGCATCCTGCTCGCCTTCATGTCGGTGGTGTTCCTGCCGCTGAAGTACGTCTTCGGCCTGACCGAGACCGGCATCCTGTCGACCATCTACGCGATCGGCTGGCAGGCCCACGGCTGGCTCTACGTGCTGTATGTCGCCGCCGGTGTCGACATCAGCTTCCGCATGCGCTTCAGCGTCGGCCGCACGGTCGCGGTGCTCATCGCCGGCACGATTCCCTTTGCGTCGTTCTTCGCCGACCACCTGGTCGCCAAGGCCGTGCACGCGCGCATGGATGTGGGCGCGGACTGAAGAAGCGCCGATGGGGTGCCACGCGAGCGAACTCACGCGACACCCCATCGGGTGTCCGGGCCGGGGAGAGGTTCCGGCGACCGGTCGTTTAGGTGCTGACTACTTCTTCAGGTCGAAGCGGTCGTTCATCATGACCTTGTCCCAGGCGGCGACGAAGTCGTGGACGAACTTCTCCTGCGCATCCGAGGCACCGTAGACCTCCGACAGCGCCCGCAGTTGCGAGTCAGAGCCGAAGGCGAGGTCGACGCGGCTCGCCGTCCACTTCAGCTCGCCGCTCTTGCGATCACGCCCCTCGAAGAGGTTGTCGTCGCTGGAGGACGGGCTCCACTCCGTGCCCATGTCGGTGATGTTGACGAAGAAGTCGTTCGTCAGTACGCCGGGACGCGTGGTGAGGACACCCACCTCGGAGCCACCGGTGTTGGCGTTGAGCGCACGCATGCCACCGACGAGGACGGCCATCTGCGGGGCCGACAGGTCCAGCAGTGTGGCGCGCTCGACCAGCAGTTTCTCCGGAGTCGCGGTGTAGCCCTTGCTGAAGTAGTTGCGGAAGCCGTCGAACTTCGGCTCCAGGACGGCGAACGACGCCTCGTCGGTCATCTCCGCTGTCGCGTCACCGCGGCCGGGGGTGAAGGGCACCTCGATGGCGACGCCGGCATCCTTGGCGGCCTTCTCGACCCCGGCAGCGCCGGCGAGAACGATGAGGTCCGCCATCGAGATCTGTGCGCCGCCGGCGCCATTGAAGTCAGCCTGAATGCCCTCGAGGGTCGTGAGTACCCGCGACAACTGGCCCGGGTCGTTGACCTCCCAGCCACGCTGCGGATCGAGGCGAATGCGTCCGCCGTTGGCGCCACCACGACGATCGGTGCCACGGAAGGTGGCGGCCGAGGCCCACGCGGTGCCGACCAACTCGGGCACGCTGAGTCCGGAGCCCAGGATCGTTGCCTTCAGGGCAGCGACGTCTGCGGCGGAGACCAGCGGCTGAGCCGGTGCGGGGATCGGGTCCTGCCAGATGAGGTCCTCAGCCGGCACGTCCGGGCCGACGTAGCGCGACTTCGGTCCGAGGTCACGGTGCGTGAGCTTGAACCACGCCTTGGCGAAGGCGTCCGCGAACTCCTCGGGGTTCTCCAGGAAGTGGCGCGCGATGGGCTCGTAGACCGGATCGAAGCGCATCGCGAGATCGGCCGTCGTCATGACCGGTGCGTGACGCTTGCTCGGGTCGTGCGCGTCGGGTACGAGATCGGCAGCGGCCGGATCGGTCGGGATCCACTGCTGTGCTCCGGCGGGGCTCTTGACGAGCTGCCACTCGTACTTGAACAGGGTCTCGAGGTAGGTCATGTCCCACGTGGTCGGGGTCTCCGTCCACGCGCCTTCGAGGCCGGAGCTGATGGTGTCGTCACCGTTGCCGGTGCCCATCGTGTTCTTCCAGCCCAGGCCCATCTGCTGGATGGGTGCACCCTCGGGCTCGGGGCCGACGTACTTATTGGGATCGCCAGCGCCGTGCATCTTGCCGAAGGTGTGTCCGCCGGCGGTGAGCGCAACCGTCTCGTAGTCGTTCATCGCCATACGCGCGAAGGTCTCGCGGATATCGCGGCCGGAGGCGACGGGATCGGGGTTGCCGTTGGGGCCCTCGGGGTTGACGTAGATCAGGCCCATCTGCACCGCGGCGAGCGGGTTCTCGAGCTCACGATCACCGGTGTAGCGGTTGTCGGCGAGCCACTCGGTCTCACTGCCCCAGTAGGTCATGTCGGGCTCGTAGACGTCGGCGCGGCCACCGGAGAAGCCGTACGACGGCAGACCCATGTCCTCGATCGCCATCGTGCCGGCGAGGATGAACAGGTCGGCCCAGGAGACCTTGCGGCCGTACTTGGCCTTCACCGGCCAGAGCAGGCGGCGGGCCTTGTCGAGATTGACGTTGTCCGGCCAGCTGTTGAGGGGAGCGAAGCGCTGCATCCCGCGCCCGCCGCCACCGCGACCATCGCTGATGCGGTAGGTGCCGGCGCTGTGCCACGCCATGCGGATGAAGAACGGGCCGTAGTGGCCGTAGTCGGCGGGCCACCACTCCTGCGAATCCTTCATCAGGGCCTTGAGGTCAGCCTTGACCGCGGCGAGGTCAACCGACTCGAACTCCTTGGCGTAGTCGAAATCCTCGCCCATGGGATCGGCCTGGACCGGGTACTGCTGGAGCACGCGCAGGTCGAGCTGCTCGGGCCACCAATCCTCGTTCTGCGTGCCGACGGCGGCACCGGCCGACATCGGGCACTTGCCTTCGCTTTCCATCTACCTCTCCTTATGTTCAATCCGCACCCGAGACGGGCGGTGCCTCCACCCTTTCGCCAGTTGGTCGATAGGGCAACCGCAGAATTCCTAGGAGAGTGATAGGGAGAGGTGATGAATCAAGCGTGCGGGGCATCCTCGACCGCGGCTGCGGGATTGCGGGCCGGTCGGGTGGCGAGGTAGGAGCCGAGGAGTACCAGCGGGAAGCCGATGAGCCGGCCCCAGGTGATCGGCTCGGCAAGTAGGACGACGCCCAGGGTGATGGCCACGGCTGGATTAAGGAAGGTGATGACCGTCATGCGGGAGGGTCCAACCGCCGCGACGAGGGCGAAGAAGATAAGGAAGGCGATCGCCGTGCACAGGATGCCGAGGGTGACGATCGACCACCACGCGGAGGCCGGCACGGGCTCGCTGGGCCGCTGGATCCACGCGAACGGTGCGTAGATCACGGCGTTCATCGCCAGGGCGAGGCTGATGACGGCGAGCGGGGGTGCGCCACCGAGCCGGGTGGAGATGACGATGGGGCCGAGCGCGTAGCCCACGACCGTCACGCCTGCTGCCCCAACCGCCCACCATTGGTCACCGGGGATGTCGAGTCCGACGAGTACGGCGACGCCGCTGATGCCGATGGCCAGGCCAGCGATGCGGGTGATGCCGAGGCGACGGTCCAGACCGAAGGAACGCGCG
>CAYGMM010000179.1:0-4009 GCA_964351035.1 uncultured Actinomyces sp. | reverse complement strand
GCGGCGAGCAGGTCACCGGTTCCCACGAGCGCGAGGCCGACGTTGATGATGGCGGCGTACTGGCCGACGAGGTTCTGCATGATCTCGGCGTAGGCGTTGTCGAGCACGCCGATCGGTAGCTGGTCGGTCGGAGAGGAAAGTTGGCCGGCCTGCTGCTGGATGACGTATCCCGCGATCGCGTCGGCGCACACGCTGATGACGTTGTCCGGCCCTGACTGTGTGAACTGCGAAGTCAGGTTGGTGACGGCCACCTGGACCCGGTTCACGCCCGGGCCGAAAGACGGTGTGGCGTTGCTGCCCACGCCGAAGACATAGTTGCCGATGGCGTTGGCGTTGCCGGTGCCACCCGAATAGACGAGGTTGCCTTCGCCCCAGTCGGCGGTGAGGACATCCTGGTAGTTCGCGTAGGCCACCTCGATGGTTTGTACATCTGCCTGAAGCCCCGACAGCGAGGAATTGCAGGCGGCAAGCGCCGCTTCGGAGAAGATCTGGCTGTTCTGCTGCTCGACGGCGTTAATGGAGTCCTGCAATGCCGTGAGATCGGCGTAGACGTTGTTGAAGCCGGTCTGCACCTGCTGTTCCAGTTCTTGGATCTGAGCTCCGGTGGCGGCGGATTGACCGGGAAAGATCAAGCTGAGCACCCAGGTCACTCCGAACCCGATGACGCCGCCGGCGACGCCGTCGCCGACGAATTCGGCGACGGACTTCACGCTGAGAGCATCATCGGCGGCCTGCGCTGCGGCCATCGCACCGGTTGTATCGACAGGGTCGGCGCGGCCACCGGCTCGACGGGTGATGGGCGCGTCCTGATTTGAGTAATAGTGCGCGAGCATCCGAAGGGGAGTCTCGTCGGTGACGCTCTTGCCCTTGGCGGTGACCGTCACGGTCTTGGAGATCGCGGCGGATCGGCCCGCACCGACTCGTACGCGAACTGCATGACGGCCTGGTTCCGACAGTTGCACGCGCACGGAGACCCGCCCCTTGCGCGAGACGGACGTGGCCTGCAGCGGCACCCAGGTGTTGTCGACGCGCACTTCGAGCAGAGCAGCGGCGTTGGCGAACGATCGAGGCAGCGAGCCCGTGACCGTGAAGCGCTTGCCGGTGCGGACAGTCTTCGGTGCCTTGAGGGCGAAACTCGTCGGTCGAGCAGCCAGAGGCGCGGCGGTTGCTGGTTCGGCGACGCTTCGATCAGCGGCTGTCGGTTGTGCCGAGGCAGTGACGGGGGCCAGACCCACGCCCACAGCGAGGATTGCTGCGGTTGCTGCGGCGATGCGGCGATGTGCGCGGGAGCGCCGGGAAACCCCGGGGGGAAGCGTCATGGGTGGGGAGTCTAGGGAAGGCGCGCGTAGGTGTCCTACCGCTCGCTGACGTGACCCCCCTTGAACTGATCTGCGGCGGGGCCTTGCGACGGGTGAGGGAAATCCCCAACGTGGCCATGCCTTCACACCCTTGTGGGTTGTGGCTGCTATCTCGCCGAGCTAGCGACCACAACCCACAAGGGTGCGAGGAGGGTGGCTAGATGCCGTTGGCGGTGAGCCAGTCGGTGATAACCGCCAGCACCTGATCGTTGTTGTTGTCCTGCATCATCATGTGCGAGTTGCCGTCAATACCGATGTTGGGCAGCGAGATGACCCGCGCCGGAGCCTGACCGATCGCGCGGATCTTCTTGGCCATGGTCTGACAGGCCGCGCGCCGATCCCAGTGCCCACCGAGGCTCTGCTTGGTGATGTGGTCGCCCCAAATTCCGAGGAACGGCGTATCGGCGAGGTCCCGCACTGCGGCCTTAGTCGTCGGGCACTTCGTCGTCTCGATGGCCACGAGCGCACTCACCATGTCGTTGTCTTGCATCGCGGCGGCGTAACCACCGGTGCCGGCGGCCGAGTGCAGCACGACGACCGACGGGCCGATCTTCGCGAGCAGGGCCTCAAGTGAGTCGGTGGTGAGTTGGTTCATCTTCTTGTTGTCGACCATCGCAATGTCGCTGGTGCCGAGGTAGGGCACGAACGACGCCCCGAACTGCTCGACGTAGTTCTTCTTCAGCGGCAGCGATGGGAATTGCGAGTTGGGATAGGGCACCCCGTATATCGGGCCGAAGCGCCAGGTGGGCCAGGAGTTCTCCAGCGTCGCACGACCGACCTGGCCGTAGTAGGCCTTCATGCTGTCGCCCTCGCAGCGCTTGGCAGGCACGGCGCCGAACTTGCACTTGTTGATCTGGTCGATCGGCATCGACTCGCCGCGGTCCGGCGGGGAGACGACGTACACGGGGTAGCCGGCCTTGTAGAGCAGCTGCGCCCAGCCCTCGCGCAAGTCCGGCGTCGTCATCCAAATGTCGGAGGCGAGGCCGTAGCCGGGGACGAGCACGATGTTGGGCTTGGTCGGATTCTCCGGGCGGAGGTAGGTGATGCGGGCCTGGTAGTACGTCGAGGTGCGATCGTCGGTGGGGAAGCCCTCGGGTGCCTCACGGTTGTCCGACCAGTTGGAGGCGTGCTGCTTGCCGTTGACGTAGAAGACGCCGAAGCCGGCCGGACCCGGGGGAGTGACGGTGGTCTGGGTTGTGGCTGGGGCCTGAGCGGTCTCGGCGGCGAATGGTGCGCCGAGGACCAATGCACCGGCGGCGATCGCCGTAGAGGCGCCGATGGCCATACCGACAAGCAGCGTGCGGGTGGTGGATCGTGCCATGTCGTACTCCTCGATCTCCTTGCCCCCGTGCGGGGAGCATAGGCGCTAGCAGGCGCAGTTGTGCCGCGCTCCTGGACGTGGCTTCGCAGGTGAAGCCGGAAGTGCCTCACCAGCCGAGGGGGCGGCCAGCGTGTGGCGGGGTGGGTGGCGATCGGCGAGTAGTTCACGCCATCGTCTGAGATGAAGATGCGGCCGATATGGCCGCGGCGAGACGGAACTCATCGCTCTCGCCCTGGACACTGGCGGCCAGCCAACCGCCGGTGAATCGATCGCCGGCCCCATTCGTGACGATGTCCGTCGACGGCGGTTGCGCTTCGGTCTTGCCGCCCGGTCCTCTCGAGGTTGCCATGCGCGGACCGTCATGCGTGACGACGTAGGTCGGGGGAGTGGCGAGGATGTCGAGTGCCATTGCGATCTCGTCGGGATTGCCCAGGAGCGCGGCGAGCGGTGGCAGGGTCGCGATGTAGAGCTCGGTCCTGCCGCGGTGCTGCAAACTCGGCGGCTCAAGGGAGATCGGGATACCGCGGTCACGCGCGGTGCGGGCCAGCTCGACGAACGCATCTCCGGTGCCGTCGTCGAGGCCGTAGGCGTCGATGTGCAGCCACGATGCGTCGTCGAGCGCGCCGGTGTTGATGAGCTCATCGCGATCAAGGCGCGCCTGGCCACCGCGGGAAACGATCGCGCGATCACCATCGGGTCCGACAAGGACCGTCGACTTGGTCGCGTTGCCGGTAGTGACGAGTCGATCGACGATGCCGGCGTCGCGGAGTTGCTCGCGAAGCTGTGTCGATTCAGCGTCGGCGCCGGCCCAACCGGTGACCGTGCACTCAACGTCGGCCGAGCGAATGGCGCGCGAGGTGTGCCACACCTGGCCCCCGCCGGCGATCGTCGTACTGATGGCGCGCTGCCTCGACCCGGGGAGCACGGGAGCTGCGAGGTGCAGGATCTCGTCGATCACGAGTTTGCCCGCGACGACGATGGTCATGGCCACATCTTTATCTTTGCGGACGTTGTCGGCAGGTAGAGCGATCCGCGCGTATCCACAGAGTGGACGAGGGGATCGCTGGCGCCGAGTCCCTTGCCTAGCGTCGCCAGTCAGTGATGCCTTGGGGAGCCGGGCCCGCGATGGTCGAACTTTGGGCGGATATGCACGGCGCGCGTGCAAATCCGCCCGGAGTTCAGACCCGGACGGCCAGGAGGCGGCGAATCCGCCAAAGTTCGTGGCCATTGAGCCGGATGTCGGCCAGGCCCCCAATCGAACGCCTGGGGCATGGGATTCGAACATATGTACCAAGGGTTTTCGGCATTTCCTCGACATCGAAACGTAATC
>CAYGMM010000178.1:0-4049 GCA_964351035.1 uncultured Actinomyces sp. | reverse complement strand
GGTGCACGGGAGCGCACACTCGGCGAAAGTGTCCTCCGGAGGTGGGCGCGATGGCGCAGAGCAAGGGACGCCGTACCGGCGATCGGCATGCTCCTGACGCCGCACCACTGCTGTCCTTCCTCAAGACCCTCCGGGACTTCCCCGATGGCGACACGGTCGCCTATGCCATGGTGCGCGGCTTGCTCGCCCCTTATCGGGCCGAGGGCGCGCTCATCTACTCGGTACGTCCGGACGGCACCACGTTGGACCTCGTCGGCTCCTACGGCATCGGTCCGCGCGAGACGCGGGTCTACCAGGCCGTCACGGCATCCATGCATCTGCCGGGTGCGGAGACCTTCCGCACCGGGGTGGAGAAGTTCATGTCGGCCGAGCAGGTGGCCGAGGACTATCCGCTTGCCGCCCCGTTCTTCCGCGGGCTCGCGCCGCGCGGAGACATCGGCTTCGTCCCCCTGATTCACCGTGGTGCGCCCATCGGATTCCTGGTGCTGACGTTCGGAGAGTCTGTCGACCGGACGTGGCAGTTGCGGGCCGTGCTCGACGCCATGTGTGACGCAACGGCACTGTGGGTGATCGCTGACGCGCAACGCAACGGCGAGGCGCGCGCCCTCGAGACTGACGCGCCACCGCTGGAGTTCTCTCCTCGGCAGCGAGAGATCCTTGTCAACATGCGCGAGGGTAGGTCAACTCGGGAGATCGCCACGATGCTCGGCTACTCCCAGGCCACCATCAAGGCCGATGTCGCCAACCTCAGCGCGCTCCTCGGCGCTAAGGGCCGCGCCGACCTGCTGGTCAAGGCCAAGCGCGCAGGTCTCTAGCCGCGACTTTTCGCGGCCCAGTTGTGACTTTCTGCCTTCCCTGACCCGGCGTGTGCCGACTTACTCTGGAAGCGACAGTGGGAGGTGTCCCATGAAGCGGTATGCAGGGTGGGGAATCATCGCGACCGTGGCGAGTGCGGTTCTGCTCGCCGGCTGTGCCGCGGGCCCGATGAGCGATTCGGGGGAGCTGGAGATGGCCCCGGTGCCGGCCGAGGACGTCACGGCCGTCGAGGTGGACCGGGAGATTATCCGCACGGCCACCATGAGCGTGCGTGTCGACGATGTTCGAGCCGAGGTCACCCGAGTCGAAGCCATCACCGCAAGCGCGGGTGGCTGGATCGCAAGTGAGAATGTCGACTCGCAGGGCGACGCGCTCGTTGCCGACATCACGGTGCGGGTGCCAGCCGCGGAACTGGACGAGGTCATGCGTCAGGTGGCCGAACTCGGGACGGTGACGTGGCGCAGCGTCCGCAGCGAGGATGTCACCGCCCAGGGGATCGATCTGGACGCGCGTATCGAGGCGCTGCGGACCTCCATCGCTCGGCTTGATGAACTCCTGGCGCAGGCGGCCAGCACGAAGGACCTCATCGACATCGAGGGTGAGCTCACGGCGCGACAGGCCGAACTCGACTCCCTCGTTGCACAGCGCACCGCCCTCAGCCAGGCCGTGGCGATGTCGACCCTCTCGGTGACCCTGACGCCGACGGCCGAGGCAGCGGAATGGACCGCCCCGGGTTTCCTCGCGGGGCTGGAGTCCGGCTGGAATGCCTTCGTCGCGTTGCTGGCGGGGCTGGTGACCCTGACCGGCTTCCTGCTGCCCTTCCTCGTGGCGATGGTGGTGATCGCCGTTCCGATCGTCGCGGTGGTGTTCGTCGTGCTCCGGCGGCGTCGCCGGCGATAGATCTCCGATGCCGTCCTACGTCGGCTCGGCGACCTCGAGTTCGTCGATCGCGGTGGGTTTGCGCGTGCTGCGGACGGCGTCATAGGAGAACACCGCGAGGGCCGTCCAGATGAGGCAGAAGCCGACCCACTGGAACGTCGACACGCTGTCACCGAAGATCGTGATGCCCATGATGAAGATGATTGTGGGAGTCAGGTACTGCAGGATGCCGACGGTCGCGAGCGGGAGTCGGTTCGCCGCCCCCGCGTAGGCCATGAGGGGGATCGCGGTGACCGGTCCGAGGAGAGCGAGGAGCGTGCCCAGCCCCCAGCCGTGGGTGGCGATGGCCGTCCCGCCGTTCATCTGGAAGTAGCCGAGCACGACGCCGGCAACGGGGAGAAGGAGGAGCGTCTCCACGGTCAGTCCCGGCAGCGCACCCGCCCCGGCCAACTTCTTCATCAGCCCATAGGTACCGAAGCTGAAGGCAAGGATTAGGCCTACCCACGGGGCGGCACCCTTGGCCACGCCAATGATGAGTACGCCGATGGCCGCGATGGCCACCGCCGACCACTGCAGTCCCCGCAGCCGTTCGCGCAGGATGACCACACCCATGGCCACGGTGACGAGCGGATTGATGAAGTAGCCGAGCGCCGCTTCGACGACCTGGTTGGTGGACACCGAATAGACGTACGTCGTCCAGTTGATGGCGATGGCGACCGATGCCGTGCCGAGCAACGCCAACTGCCGGGGTGAGCGAAGGATCGACCGCACCGATCGCCAATCGCTGGAGATGGCGATGAGAATCACGCAGAAGACCAGTGACCAGGCAATGCGGTAGGCGACCACCTCGACCGGGTTGACCTCATCGAAAAGCGAGAAGTACAGCGGGAATGTGCCCCATAGGCCGTAGGCGAGCAGGCCGAAGAGGAGCCCGCTGGTGATTTCCGAACGGGGTGCCTTCGACGTACTTAGCTGACCGTCCACGTGTCCTTGCCCAGCAGGAGTGCCTGCAGGTCGGGCTCCTCGGCACCCTTCGCGGCAGCGACCTGCTCACGCACGAGCCGGTCGTAGGAGGGTCGCTGCACATCGCGGAAAACACCGATCGGGGTGTCGGCGAGCGAGTGGAAGTCGGCAAGTCGGGACAGGGCGAAAGCGAGACCAGGGTCCTTCGCATGCGAGTCGAAGACGATGATGTCCGACTCGTCCACGTCGGCGGCCTCGGCGACGGTGATATGCCCATCCTTGCCGCGGACCACCGCGTGTTGACCATCCTGGCCGAAGCGAATCTGCTCGCCGTCCACGAGGCGGATGAGCATGTCGTCGCGTGTGTCGATGTCCTTGAGGGGCGCCCACGCACCGTCGTTGAAGATGTTGCAGTTCTGCAGGATCTCCACCAGGGCGGTGCCCTCATGTGCCGCGGCACGGCGCAGGGTTTCGGTCAGATGCTGGCGGTCAGAGTCGATCGTGCGCGCCACGAAGGACGCCTCCGCGCCCAGGGCGATGGAGACCGGGTTGAAGGAGTAGTCCAGGGATCCCATGGGCGTTGACTTGGTGATCTTGCCGGTCTCCGACGTGGGAGAGTACTGGCCCTTCGTCAGTCCGTAGATCCGATTGTTGAAGAGCAGGATCTTCAGGTTGACGTTGCGACGCAACGCATGGATGAGGTGATTGCCCCCGATCGACAGCGCATCACCATCGCCGGTGACAACCCAGACTGACAGGTCCGGCCTGGTGACGGCGACGCCGGTCGCGATCGCCGGGGCCCGGCCGTGGATCGAGTGCATGCCGTAGGTGTTCATGTAGTACGGGAACCGGGAGGAGCAGCCGATCCCGGAGATAAAGACGATGTTCTCCTTACGCAGACCCAGCTCCGGCAGGAAGCCTTGCACCGCGGCGAGGATCGCGTAGTCGCCGCAACCCGGGCACCAGCGCACCTCCTGATCGGTCTTGAAAGACTTCGCCGTCTGCTTCTCATCGGTGCGCGGAACGCCGGCCAGGCCGGGCATGGGCAGGTCAGTCGCAGTCACAGGTCCTCACAGGCTCGAGACGACGTCGGTGATGGCTTGCTTGAGTTCGTCGGAGGTGAACGGCAGACCGCGCACCTGGTTGTAGCCGATGGCGGCCACGAGGAATCGACCCCGGACGAGGAACGCGAGTTGGCCGAGGTTCATCTCCGGCACGATGACGCGGTCGTAGGAGCGCAGCACCTCGCCGAGATTGGCGGGGAAGGGATTGAGATGGCGCAGATGCGCCTGCGCGACCTCAAGGCCTTCGGCGCGCACGGCCCGACAGGCCGCGCCGATAGGCCCGTACGTGGATCCCCATCCGAGGATGAGCACCCGGGCGTTGCCCGA
>CAYGMM010000177.1:2595-4078 GCA_964351035.1 uncultured Actinomyces sp. | reverse complement strand
GAGGTACGCCGCGGCGGCGTCGCCGCGAATATCGCGTTCGGTATGGGATGCCTGGGGTTGAAGCCGGTGCTCGTGGGGGCGGTCGGGCCGGACTTCGCGGACTACCAGTCCTGGCTCGAGCGGCACGGTGTCGACACCGAGTCGGTGCACATGTCCGAGGTGCACCAGACCGCGCGCTTCGTCTGCACAACCGATGAGGACGCCAACCAACTCGCGTCGTTCTACCCCGGTGCCATGAGCGAGGCTCGCGACATCGAACTCGCGCCCGTGGTTGATCGTGTGGGCGCACCCGATCTGGTCATCATTGGCCCGAACGACCCCGAAGGTATGTTGCGGCACACCGACGAGTGCCGGTTCCGGGGCTACCCCTTCGCCGCCGATCCGTCGCAGCAACTCGCCCGCATGGAGGGCGAGGACATTCGCGCCCTAGTGGACGGCGCGGCGTACCTGTTCACCAACGAATACGAGGCGGCCCTCACCGAGCAGAAGACAGGATGGGACGCCGACGAGATCTTGCAGCGTGTTGGCTGCCGCGTCACGACCCTGGGCCCGGAGGGTGCGCGCATCGAGCGTCGCGGGCAGGCCCCCGTCGAGGTCGGCGTACCCCCCGAGGACGCGAAGGCAGACCCGACCGGGGTTGGCGACGCCTTCCGCGCTGGCTTCGTGGCCGGGCTCGCGTGGGGTCTGAGTGATGAGCGCAGCGCCCAGGTGGGCTCCCTGCTCGCCACCTACGTCATCGAGACCGTGGGCACGCAGGAGTACACCCTCGCCCAGCAGCATTTCCTGCAGCGAATCGAGGCGGCCTACGGGGCGGATGCGGCGGCTGAGATCGCCGCGCACCTGCGCTGTCCCGTGTCGTGACCATCCCGCCCAGCGCATGGGACCTGCCCGACCCGGCGAGCGCGCCGGAGGGGGAGGACCTGATCGCGGTGGGCGCGGACCTTGCCCCGGGCACGCTGGTCGCGGCGTATTCGAAGGGGCTCTTCCCGATGTGCGTCGATCCGCCGCGCTCCGACGACGGATTGCCCGAACCGCCGAGCCTGCTCGGCTGGTGGTCGCCCGATCCCCGCGGCGTACTTCCCTTGGATCGGCTGCGCATCACCCGGTCGCTGCGGTCCTCCTGCCGTCGGTACGACGTCACTATCGATGCGGCCTTCGAGCAGACGATGCGCGCCTGCGCGGACCCCACCCGTGACTCCGGTTGGATCACTGAGGAATTCATCGCGGCTTACACGCGGTTGCATGCGCTAGGCATCGCGCATTCCGTCGAGACGTGGCAGGGCGGGGAGTTGGTCGGCGGCTTGTACGGCGTGGAGATTGGTGGGCTCTTCGCGGGGGAGTCGATGTTCCATCACGCGCGCGATGCGTCCAAGGTGGCGCTCGTCGCACTGGTCGATGCGCTCGGTGGCGCGGCCGCGCAGGCGCAGGGGCGGCTGCTGGATGTGCAGTGGCGGACCCCTCACCTCGCCTCGCTCGGTGTGAT
>CAYGMM010000177.1:0-2495 GCA_964351035.1 uncultured Actinomyces sp. | reverse complement strand
TAGGAGACGCGCACGCGATAGGTCATGGCTCCGTCGGGCTCCTCGGTCGCGCTCACGAACTCGGCACCCTTCATCGCGCACCAGGCCGGAACGTCGTACTCGGCACCCGGATCGGTGCAGGTCACGGCAATGACCGTTCCGCTCGACGCATTCGTCGCGGTGCGGCCGAGTGCGACGATCGGCATCGGACACCGCTCACCACGCTGGTCGAGGGCGATCTCTGCGCCCGTTACCTCGTCCATCACGTTGGCTCCGCCGGAGGAGCGCCGAGCATGGCGCGTACGTCGTTGACGACGGTCGGCAGTGCATCAAGGAAGCCGTCGACGGTGTCGTCGGTGACGCCGTACGGCAGCGAGACCCGGACGTTGCCCTGGGTCAGCGCGCCCATCGCGGCGAGGACGTGGCTGGGCCGACGTGTGTCGCTCACGCAGGATGAGCCGCTGGAGATCGCGTAGCCGGCGCGGTCGAGGCCGAGTACGAGCGCTTCCCCATCGACGTACAGGCACGAGATCGCCACGAGGTGGGGGAGACGATCGACTGGATCGCCGAGGGGGAGAACGTCGGGGACGTTGGCGCCCACCGCCGTCAGGATTCGATCGGTTAGGCCGCGTGACCGCTCAGCCGCAGTCTCGCGGTGCTGCGCGGCCCACTCCCAACCGCGCGCGGCGGCAAGGGCCTGCGGGAGTGCGGCATGACTGAGTTGTCGCTCCAGCGAGCGGCGTGTTGCCGGGTCGCGGGCTGCGACCAGGCCGGTGCCGGTGGGGCCGCCCCAACTACCGGCATCACCAATGAGAGTCGACCATCCCTCGGGTACCGGATCGTGACCGAGGGAGAACGACGCATCGAGGAGGAGCGGCACCTTCGCTTGCGCGCAGGCCGCGGCTACGTCGGCGACCGGCTGGCGGGTGCCCACCTCGTGGTTGGCCGTCTGCAGGATGGCCAGATCGGCGCCGTCCAGCGCCTCGGCGTAGTCCTGCGCGTCGACCCGACCGTGGCGGTCGACGCCGACCAGGCGGACCTGCCCACCGCGCCCAGTGAGGTTGTCGCCGGCGGAGAGCATCCGGCTGTGCTCGACCGCACTCATCACCACTGTCCCGCCTGACGGGACAGTGGAACGGATAATTCGGTCGGGAAGATCCTCGGTCGTCGCGGTCCACTGGACGGCGTTCGAGGTCACCCCCAGGCCCGAGGCCACGGCCTGCCGAGCGGCCTGTTGGAGCAGATCGGCCTGGCGCCCAGCCCGATAGAGACGACGGGGGTCGGCCCAGCCGGAGTCGGCGGCCGCCGCCCAAGCCTCCCGCGCGGCGGGATTCAGGGGCTGTCCGGAGGCGGCGTCCAAGAATCCGGGCGGGGGAGTGGCGGCGGGCACGACATGACGTTAGCGCCCCCTCGCCCACGAGGGATCCCCTCGTGCGCTAATGTCGCCTGCGTGGAGCGATCGCACCGCGTCATCGGCATGACAGCAGGCCTCGGATTGGTGGCCCTTGTAGCTTCGGGCTGCACCGCCAACGAGGCGTTTTTCTTCGACCTTCCTGAGCCCGCAACGGCGGAGGGCCCCATCATCCAGAACCTCTGGAATGGCGCCTGGATTGCTGCGTGGGGCGTGGGCATCTTGACCTGGGGCTTGATGCTCTGGGCCGCGATCGCCTACCGGCGACGCAAGGGCAACGAAACTCCGAAGCAGACGACCTACAACCTGCCGCTCGAGCTGCTCTACACCGTCCTGCCGCTGATCATGATCCTCGGCCTGTTCGCCTTTACCGCGCGCGACCAGAGCGAGGTTCTCGCGATGGAGAACGACCAGGATCAGACGGTCAACGTGGTCGGCTTCCGGTGGAGTTGGACCTTCAACTACCTCGATGAAGATGTCTATGACATCGGCACCCCGGGCGAGCCCCCCACGCTGTGGCTGCCCGTGGACGAGAAGGTGAAGTTCGAGCTCACCTCCCCGGATGTCATCCACTCCTTCTGGGTCATCGACTGGCTGTTCAAGATGGACGTGATCCCCGGCAAGGTCAACGAGTTCGAGGTCACTCCGAACAAGCTAGGCACCTTCGTGGGACGCTGCGCCGAGTTGTGCGGCACCGACCATGCCCGCATGCTGTTCAACGTGAAGGTCGTCTCCCAGGCGGAGTTCGACCAGCACATGGAAGACCTTCGCAACAAGGGCCAGACCGGCAAGCTCGAGAGTGAGCGAGTGAGCTACACCGGTGAGCGCGAGTCGGAGAGGACGAACATATGACCATCCTGAACGATCCGGTTGCCGCGCCACAGTCCGCGGAGTCACCGAAGCAGGTGCGTCGCTCGCACTTCGGCCGCACCGTGGTCAAGTGGGTCACCTCCACCGACCACAAGGTCATCGGCTACCTCTACCTCATCACCTCGTTCGTGTGGTTCATCCTCGCCGGCGCCATGGCGCTCGTCATCCGTGCTGAGCTCGCCACACCCGGCATGCAGATCGTGTCCCTGGAGCAGTACAACCAGCTCTTCACCAT
>CAYGMM010000176.1:392-4171 GCA_964351035.1 uncultured Actinomyces sp. | reverse complement strand
GATCGTCCGCCCCGCATCGCGCACACCCAGCCCCGGCGTATCGCTGCCCGCGCTGTCGCCGAACGCATCGCGGAGGAATTGAACGTCCCCCTCGGCAGCACGGTGGGCTACCGCGTCCGTTTCACCGATGAAACAAGCGACGACACTCTGCTCACCGTCATGACCGACGGCCTCTTGCTGGCCTCCATCCGGCAGGACCGACTCCTACGCCGCTTCGACACGATCATCGTCGACGAGGCACACGAGAGGTCGCTGTCGATCGATTTCCTCCTCGGCTACCTCGCCTGGCTCCTCCCCCAGCGGCCCGATCTGCGCGTCATCGTCACGTCCGCGACGTTGGAGACCTCCCGGTTCGCCGAACACTTCGGCGACGCACCCGTGATCGAGGTAAGCGGCCGAACGTACCCGGTGGAGATTCGCTACCGACCGCGCGAGGACGACGACGGTGACGAGGTGGACGCCGTGTGCGCAGCCGTCGACGAACTCCTGCGCGAGCCTCCCGGCGACATCCTCGTCTTCCTCTCCGGCGAGCGCGAGATCCGTGACGCGCTCGATGCGTTGCGGGGTCGCGTCCCCGCGGGGACCGAGTTGCTGCCTCTCTACGGCCGACTCTCCGCACACGAGCAACACCGTGTCTTCGCACCCCACACCGGTCGACGTGTCGTGCTCAGCACGAATGTTGCCGAGACCTCGCTCACCGTCCCCGGCATTCGCTACGTCGTCGACACGGGGACCGCGCGCATCTCCCGATTCAGCACGCGTGCCAAGGTGCAGCGCCTCCCGATCGAACCGATCTCACAGGCGAGTGCGACGCAGCGGGCCGGCCGATGCGGCCGCGTCGCCGACGGCATCTGCATTCGGTTGTACGACGAGGCCGACTTCGAAAGCCGCCCGGCGTACACCGATCCGGAGATCCTGCGCACCAACCTGTCCGCCGTACTCCTGCAGATGGCCACCCTCGGACTTGGCGACATTGCGGATTTCCCCTTCCTCGATCCACCCGATCGCAAGGCGGTCGCCGCCGGCATCGCCGTACTCGAGGAGATTGGCGCGGTGCGACGCGGCAGCGGACCACTCGCCAAGCGCGTCACCGACATTGGCCGCCGGTTGGCGCGCATGCCGGTCGACCCGCGACTCGGTCGCATGGTGCTGGCGGCGGAGGAACTGGGCTGCGTCGACGACGTCATCGTGCTGGCCGCCGCGTTGAGCATCCGCGATCCGCGGGAACGCCCGGAGGACAAGGCCGGGCTCGCCGATGCGGCGCACAAACGGTTCATCGACCCGACGTCTGATCTGCTGACCACGCTCAACCTGTGGGACTACCTCGAGGAGAGCCAACGCGCGCTGTCGTCGACGAAGTTCCGCGCGCTGTGTCGCACGGAGTTCATCCACTACCTGCGTGTGCGCGAATGGCAGGACCTGGTCGGGCAGATTCGCGGAGCCCTCGGCCTCAAGCGCACCAGGGGCGGCGACCGCGATAGCGATGCCATCCATCGCGCGGTGCTCACCGGACACCTTGCCCATGTCGGCATGAAGGAGAAGGTGGACGACAAGCGACGCAAGGGCCGGCCGGAGTATCACGGCGCACGCGACACCCGCTTCGCCATCTGGCCCGGCTCGGCCCTCGCCGGGTCGACGCCGGACTGGGTGATGGCGGCCGAACTCGTCGAGACCGGTCGGCTCTGGGCACGCCGCGTCGCGCGCATCGCCCCGGCCTGGATTGAGGAGGCCGCGGGCGATCTCGCCATCCGCGCGTACTCCGAGCCGATGTGGTCCACGCGTCAGGCGCGCGCCAGTTGCCGCGAGCGCGTGACCGTACTCGGTCTGCCCGTCGTCGCCGGTCGCACGATCCCCTACGCGCGCGTCGATGAGGCCGCGGCTCGCGAGATGTTCATCCGACACGCCCTGGTTCGCAATGAATGGCGACATCGGCACCGTGAACTCGAACGCAATGCTGCCGTCCTGGACGAGATCCGCGAAGGCCTCATCCGCGCTCGACTCCCGGAGGACTCACTCGACGAGGACCTCGTCGTGCAGTTCTACGCCGGCCGCATCGGACCGCGCGTCTGCTGCGGTCGGGCCTTCGACGCCTGGTGGCGCCGAGCCCGTCAGCGTGATCGCCACCTCCTGGCTCTGCCACCCGATCTGCTGGAGTCTCTCGGCCGCCCGGCACCGGCCGAGTACCCCGGTGAATGGCCGGGCACCGATCTACCGCTGCGCTACACCTTCTCCCCCGGCAATCCCCGCGACGGTGTCACGGTGACCGTCCCCGTCGCCGCCCTCCCCACACTGCCTGACGACTTCTTCGCCGCGCACGTCCTCGGCTTTCGCGAGGACATGGTGATCGCACTACTGCGCGCGCTGCCCAAAAATGTCCGCCGACAACTTGGCCCGGCACCCGATGCTGCCGCGCGCCTGCTGCGCGATATCGACATCGACAATGTCCGCGAGTCCCTGAGCGCCGCCGCACGCACGCAGTTCGATGTCGTCATCGCGCCTGCCGCGTGGCCGTTCGCCGAACTTCCTGAGCATCTTCGCGTGCTCGTCAGTGTTGTCGACGAGTCCGGTCGCGAGATTGATGCCGGCCGTGATGTCGCCGAGTTGCGCTCGCACCTGTCCCGGCAGGCGGCGACCGCCGTGCGCCGATCCGCGCCGCAGTTCGATCGCCGCACGGTCACCGAATGGCCGGACTTCGTTGACGAGGTGGCCACCGACGGGGTGTCGGCATACCCCACGCTTGTCCCCGAGGCCGACGGCACCGTGTCACTGGTCGCTCTGCCCACACGGGCCGATCAGGATCGCCTCATGCCGCGCGGTGTCGCCCGACTGCTACGGCTGGTCGAACCACTGCGCGCCAAGGATCTGCGCCTCAGCGACAGCGACAAACTCAGGCTGGCGCGCAATCCGCAGGGATCGGTGCGCGCACTACTCGACGAATGCGCGGAGGCCGTGGCCCTCGACATCATCGAGGAGGCCGGTGGAGCGCCCCTCACGGAGGACGAATTCACCAGCGTGCGTGCGGAGTTTCGTCGACGGCAGGCGGCCTCCGTACGGTCGCTCCTCATCGACCTCGTGCCGGCGATGGAGGCCTGGTGGGCGGTGGTGAGCAGACTGGAGGAGCCGCCTCCACCCGCGCTGCGGCGTGCGTGGGATGACGTGCGCGCCCAGGTGGATGACCTGGTGTCACCCGGCGCCTTCCTGCGCACGCGACGCCGGGGAGTCCCCGACCTCCTGCGCTATCTGCGAGCAGCCCAGCGCCGACTGGACGCATTGCCCGGCGACGCCGCGCGCGACCTGCTGCGCATGGAACAGGTGCAGCGACTGGAATCGGCCTTTGCTGACCTACCGACCGATGCTCGACGCAGCGATGCGGGCGCCGGTGTGCGTCAGGACATCGAGGAGTTGCGGGTGAGCCTGTGGGCGCAAGACCTCGGCACCCCGCGCCCGGTCTCCGAGCAGCGCATCAACCGCGCCATCGCCGCCCTCCGCGCATAAACCCCCTCCGCACCCTTGTGGGAAATGGTCGTTAACTCGCCGAGATAGCAACCACAAACCACAAGGGTGCGGGGGGCTTCACTCGGTGAACGCCGTACTCGGCAGGTCGCGCTCGCCGTCGACGATCGCCGCGAGCATGCGCTCGGCGACCGCCTGCGGAGAGAGCCCCTCGGGCATCTTGGGTGCCGTGCCTGCCAACGGCCGCGTCGCCAGGCCGGTCTCGGTGTGCGGGGGTCGCGCGTCGACCAGTCGAATTCCCTCGCGACGCAACTCCCGCATGCCCG
>CAYGMM010000176.1:0-382 GCA_964351035.1 uncultured Actinomyces sp. | reverse complement strand
GCCGCCTTGGCCGCCGAGTACGCCGCCATGCCCGCCATCGGTTGCTCGGCAACCACCGCGGAAATGTTGAGGATGAACGGATCGCGTCCGGCTGCCGCCGACTCCCGCAGCGCGGGCAGTGCCGCACGAATCAGCCGCATCGGCGCCAGCGCATTCAGCGTGAACAGATCGATGAGCACGTCGTCCTCGGTGTCGGCGATCGTGCCGAATGCCACGGCCCCGGCGGCGAAGACGACCCCGTCCACGGCACCCCACCGCGCAAGAGCCGCCTCCATGACGCGGTCGGCCGACGCCGCCTTGCGGATGTCCACCGCAACGAGTTCGCCGTCGACGCCGAGTGCGGCCAGCCGGTCCGCCGAACGCCCCACCAGGGTCAGATGGG
>CAYGMM010000175.1:0-4261 GCA_964351035.1 uncultured Actinomyces sp. | reverse complement strand
CTTGTGTCGGAGGTTCGAATCCTCTCGGGGCCACTTCGAAACTTAGCTGTTCGCCTCATAGGCGACCGCGACCGTCCCGGGCGTAGCCTGAGCCCGTGACCGACGACCTGCCCATCCTGGAGCGCATCCGTGCCAGTGTCATCGGCGAGGACATCGTCATGCACGGACCGTTTGGTCCCAGGCGCGTAACCTACGCCGACTACACCGCCAGCGGTCGAGCGCTCACGTTCATCGAGGACTTCATCCGCGACGCCGTACTGCCCACCTACGCCAACACCCACACCGAGTCCAGCGGCACCGGCCTGCAAACCACGCGCCTGCGCGAAGACGCGCGGCGCATCATTCGAGATTCGGTGCACGGCGATGAATCAACCTGTGTGATCTTCGCCGGCAGCGGCTGCACGGGAGCCATCGACAGACTCATCGGCATCCTCAATCTGCGCATCCCCGCCGACCTCGATGCCCGTTACGGACTGTCCACGGCGATCCCTGCCGACGAGCGGCCGGTGGTCCTCATCGGTCCCTTCGAGCACCACAGCAACGAGTTGCCCTGGCGCGAGTCGATCGCCGACCTCGTGACCATCCCCGAAGACCGCGACGGGCACGTCGATCTCGAGGCTCTCGAGGTGGCCCTGCGCGAGTACCGCGAACGGCCCCTCATCATCGGCGCGTTCAGTGCCGCGAGCAATGTCACCGGCATCCTCACTGATACAGACGCGGTCACCGAACTTCTACATCAATACGGCGCCCTCGCCGTGTGGGACTACGCCGCGGCCGCTCCCTACGTCGACATCGACATGCACCCGGGCGATCCCGCGATCGGCAAGGACGCGGTCGTGCTGTCGCCGCACAAGTTTGTGGGCGGTCCGGGGACTCCCGGGATCCTCGTCATCCGCAGAGACCTCCTGGCGAATTCGGTCCCGGTCGTCGTTGGCGGGGGCACGGTCGCCTACGTCAACTCCGAGGAGCACGTCTACCTCGACGATCCGGTGCATCGCGAGGAGGCGGGCACACCCGCCATCATCGAGTCGATCCGAGCCGGGCTCGTCTTCCAGTTGAAGGCCGCGGTGGGCGTGGACACCATCAAGGACCGTGAGGAAGAACTCCTGCAACGTGCGATCACCGCGTGGAGCGCACATCCTCGAATCGACATCCTCGGCAACCCAGCCGTCGACCGGCTGTCGATCGTGTCGTTCACCATCCGGGCAAGCGAAGGCGGGTACCTGCATCACAACGCCGTTGTGGCAATCCTCAACGACCTCTTTGGGATCCAGTCGCGCGGTGGATGCTCCTGTGCCGGGCCCTACGGTCACCGCCTCCTCGGTATCGATCTCGATCAGTCACACGCCTACGAGGAACAGATCCGCAACGGGTGTGAAGGCATCAAGCCTGGCTGGGTGCGGGTGAACTTCAACTACTTCGTTGAGGACGCCGTCGCTGACTACATCATCGAAGCGGTGCGCCTCATCGCCGACTCCGGCGAACGGCTCCTCCCCCTGTACCGCTTCGACGCCCTCACGGGTCGATGGATCCACCGCGACGGCCCGATCGAGCCGCCCTTGCGTCTGGCCGACGTGAAATACGACGGCCAGGGACACCTGCACTACCCGCACCGCGAGGACCACTTGCCGCTGAGTGCGCTTGCGGACCACCTGAGTGAAGCGCGCGCACTGCTCGCCAGCCTGCCCGCACTTGAGCCATGCGTACGCGGAGACGACGACTTCGACAGCCTGAGATGGTTCCCGCTACCGAAGGCATGCCAGGGATTCCCGGCTAGTCCTGCGAATGCCCCACTGCATGGCGGCATCGCCGGGCGTACCGTCGAAGTGTGAAGACAGGCGGACTTCGTCACGCTCTCCGCGCCGCCCTGCTCGGCCTCGTCGGCGCGGCCCTCGTCGCGCCTGCCCAAGCGCAGGCGATCACCCCGCAACTCATCACCGGGCCCTACGTCTCCGGCTGGTTCGGCTATTGGGAGCCAGACTCGGTCGTCGAGACACTGGCCGCCCAAGGCCGCAGCACCGTGCCCGAGGTCAATCTCTTCTGGTGGAGTTTTGCCGGCCCTGACAAGCCGCTGTGCACCTATAACCCCGACAGCAGTTGTAACGACTCCGGGGACACCCCGTGGACCAACGCGCACCTCGCCGGGCAGCGCGACATCATGCAGTCGGCCGGCATCCCGGTTCTTGGCTCCATCGTGGATGGTTCGGGTGCTGGTGAACTCTCGGAGTACCTCGCCACCGCCGAGCGCCGTGACGCGTACGCCGATCAGATCGTGGATTGGGCGACCAAGGCAGGCGTCGACGGCGTCGACCTGGACATGGAGAAGTTCGCCTTCGCCGATGGGTCGAGCACCTGGGCCACGACCAAGCCTCGGTGGGTCGCCTTCGTTACGGCACTGTCGTCACGCCTGCACGATGCCGACCTTCTGCTCTCCGTGACGGTCCCGGCGGGCGAGTACCCCTTCGTCGAGAGTTGGATGTCGGAGAAGAACGCCTGCGGCAACGACCGCGGACCGATCGGGGCACCCAATCCAAGCACCGGCTACTGCGTCTACGCCTGGGACGAGATCATCAATCACGTCGACCGGCTACGCCTCATGGCCTACGACTACAGCTACAGCGCCCCGGGACCGATCGGCCCTCTGAACTGGGCGGACCAGGTCGTCGCCTCCACCCTTGACCAGTTGGGCAACGCCCACCGCAAGAAGATCTGGCTCGGCATCCCGCAATATGCCCGCAACTGGGTCCGTCAGGACAACACCGGGGCCTATGTCACGCGCGGTGACTGCCCGACGGGGTGGAAACCGAGCGGTGGTGCGGTGCCCGGCATGCTCAGCCAGTCCCTCGAGCGTGCTTTGCAGATAGCCGACCGCGAACAGGTCACGCCGACCTGGGATTCGACCTACGGCGAGTACACCTACCGCTACTGGATCGACACCGATGGCACTGCTGGCGGTGCAGCCGCGACCTGCACGGCCGAGCGTGAAGTGTGGTTCGCCGACACCCGCTCCGCCAAGCTCAAGGCCAATATCGTGCGCGATCGGTCGATCGCCGGCGTTGCCGTCTGGGAGTTCGGCTTCGTCCTTGACGGCTTCTACAGCCAGATGGCACGCAAGATCGCTCCCCCGCTGGAGTTGCGAGCGAAGTTCGACAACACGATCAAGAAGGGTGAGACCACCAAGGTCACCGGCAAGGTGCTCCGCGGTGACGACCCGGTGAAGAGCGCGAAGATTCGCGTCGTCTGGATCTCGTCGAAGGGCAAGGTCAAGGAACTCGGCATCACTCGCACCAACAGCAAGGGTCGGTACGCCATCAAGGTCGCGCCGACGCGCAGCGGCACTCTCAAGATCGTGGCGACCTCCTCGGGCCAAAAAGACGTCATCCAGCGGCCCATCACCGTGAAGCGCTAGCGGCTACTCCTCAACGCGTTCGACACGGGTCGGGAAGAGCCACCAGGCGAGCGCGGCGCCGAGCGCCACAATCGCTGCAGCGACCATGAGCGCTGTCGTCATTCCTGACACGAACGCATCCCCCGCCACCTGCCGGATGGGCGTTGCCACCTCCAAAGGCAACTGCGCAATGGCCAAACTCCCGGCAGCCAGGGACTCCCGAACGGCATCGACGACGCCGGTGGGGATGGCCGAGATCGCATCCCCCGCGGCCGTGATGGCCTGCTCGATCGAGTTGCGGTAGCCCAGAGCCAGCAGTGAGCCCAGGACCGCAACGCCCAGCGAGCCACCAAGTTCGCTCATGCCGTCGTTGACCGCTGACCCCATGCCAGCACGTTCCCGCGGTACCGACGCGAGGATTCCGTTGGTGGCCTGCGGCAGCACCATGCCGAGGCCCAGCCCCATCAGACCGAGGCTGCCGCCGATGTGCCAGTACGGCGAGTCCGCCGTCAGGTAGGCCGCCGCCGCCAAACCGACGGTCACCATCGAAAGGCCGATCACCACCGCGATCCGGGTGCCAATACGTTCGGCGATACGCGGGCTGAAGAGGGAAGCGATCAGCAGGCCACCCGCGCCGGGCAGGACGGCGACGCCCGATTGAAGCGGGGAATCCCCCTGCACCAACTGCAGGAACTGCGGCAGGAAAAACATCACGCCCATGAGCGCCGCGTACACGAGGCCTACCGAGATCACTGAGATGGTGAACAGCCGTTGGCCAAAAAGGGACATGGGCAGCAAGGGGCGTGGGGCGCGACGCTCCCACCAGACGAATACTGCGAGGAAGACGACCGCTACGACCGCGGAGCCAATGGT
>CAYGMM010000174.1:0-4275 GCA_964351035.1 uncultured Actinomyces sp. | reverse complement strand
CCACCGCGCGACAGCTCGGCTGCGAGGTCACGATCACGGCGTACGACGCCGAGCCGATGATTCGACCGCTTGGCCAACACCTCGGCGCCGCGATGCGTGAGCATCACGAGGCACACGGCGTACGGTTCCATCTCGGGCAGGGGGTCGCGGAATTCCACGAGGACGGCGCCACCCTGGCCGACGGCACACGGCTCAGCGCCGATGTCGTCATCGAAGCCGTGGGCAGCGTGCCAAACGTCGAGTGGATGCACGGCAACGACCTCGATCTAGCCGATGGCGTCCTCACCGACAACCTCCTGCGCGCACTCGGCACCGAGGTGCCCGTCGTCGCGGTCGGCGATATCGCACGCTTCCCCAATCCGCGCTTCGACGACGTTCCCCGGCGCATCGAGCACTGGAACATGCCGACCGAGACGGGCAAACGAGCCGGGCTCACCCTTGGCGCGCTGTTGCGTGGCGAGGAGCCCGAGGGCGACTTCCGGCCGATGCCGTCGTTCTGGAGCGATCAGTACGACTACGGCCTGCAGTCCTACGGCCAGCCCGCACTCGGCGAAGCCAAGCTTGTCGATGGCGAATGGCTTGGCGATTGCATCGTGGAGTACGTCAAGGATGACGAAGTGGTCGGCGTCGTCGGCGTCAACCGCACGCGCGATCTCATGTCCTATCGCAAGACCATTGGCGAGTAGGTCTGCGCGGTTAGAGGCCCAGTTGCACTCGGAGTGCACGATCCACTTCGCGCACAACCTCTGCTGGCAATGCCCCGATGCGCTCGACCAAACGCTCGCACGCCACGGCTCGAATCTGCTCCGTCTGAGCCTTCGACTCCTCGTGGAGCCCTGAAGTGCCTGGAGCGATGCGGACCTGAAAAGCGAACACTTTGTCCGTGTTCGAGGTCAGGGGCACCACCGTCACCACTCCTCGTCCGAGCCGTCGCGCGACAACATTGTTGGCATCGTTGCTCACGATGAGACAGGGGCGAGTCTTGCTGGCCTCACCAGGGCGGGCCGGTTCAAGGTCAACCCACCAGATTTCGCCCCTGCGCATGTCAGTCCAATCCGTCGCTGGCCACCACATCCCACACCGCGGCTTCGCCGGTGTCGATCCACTCATCGAAGGCCTGTGCATAGTCCTTCATCAGCGTCGCTGTGCGCAGCAGGGCGATAGCCTCATGCAAGACGGCCGAGCGAGAGGGGCTGCCGCCTGATTCGGCGTACGAATCGAGGAAGGACACGTCCTCCTCAGGAAGGCTCACGCTGATCTTCATACTGCATGCTACCTCGCTTCCTACCGTCTTTCCTACCCCTGGAGACGCCACATGAGCACCTCGAACGCCGACCGCACGCGGGCCCTGGACCATGCCCGCGACCTGGTGGCCTCGGCCTGGGCCGACTTTGATACCGCGCGCGACTCCCAGCCACCCGTGGCCCCGGAATTGCTCGCCACGCTCGCCCTTCCACTGCCCGAGGACGGCATCGATGTCGTCGCGGCTCTCGATGAGGCGGCGGCCGCGCTCGATCAGTCCATCGCGCAGGCGCGCCCCCGCTACCTCGCCTACATCGGTTCCTCCGGACTGGAGATCGGTGCCATCGCCGACCTCCTCGCGCATTCGCACGACCCCAATCTCGCCATCGACGCCGGTGCCGCCACCTTGATCGAGGTGCAGGCCCTGAAGTGGGTGGCTGAGTTCGTCGGCTTCCCCGCCACCGGTGGCTCCTTCACCTCCGGTGGCACCGTCTCCAACGTCACGGCTCTTGCCGCCGCTCGCGAGCATGCGGTGCCAGGGTCTCGTCGATCCGGTACGCCGAGCACCGCCGTCGCCTACTGCTCATCCGATGCGCACTACTCGATCGTGCGGGCCATCGAGCTGCTCGGCATCGGCTCGGACAACCTGCGCGCGGTCCCGATCGACGCGCACCGGCGCATGGATCCAGTCGCACTCGATCGGATGGTGCGGGCCGATCTTGCTGCCGGGCTCACTCCGATCGCCGTTGTTGCCACCGGTGGTACGACGCTCACTGGCGCCGTGGATCCGCTCGATGCGATCGCCGACGTCTGTGCTGAGCACAAGATCTGGATGCATGTCGATGGTGCCTACGGATTGCCGGCAGCGGCCGTCCTGCCAGAACGCTTCCGCGGACTTGATCGCGCCGACTCCGTCAGCGTCGACGCGCACAAGTGGATGTTCGTCCCGAAGGCGTGCGGCATCGTCATGGTGCGCAATGAAGCCGCTCTCGCGGCGGCCTTCGGCCATGCGACGTCGTACATCCCGGAGGCGGAAGAGCAGGGGCTCAACGCCGTCGACGTGACGCTCGAATACTCCCGTCCGCTGCGCGCGCTCAAACTGTGGCTCGCCTTCCGCGTGTACGGCGCAGAGTGGTTCCGTGAGTCGATTCGTCGCTCGATCGATCACGCCAAGGCGCTGCACGCCATGGCCGCCGCGCGCGGCTGGGAGGTTGGACCTGACCCGGACCTGTCTATCGTGCTGATGCGCAAGAACGGCGTCGACAACGCCGAACTCGTCCAGCGACTCCAATCCGACGGTCGCGTCTACATCTCGCATGCGGACGTCGACGGTGAAACCTGGCTACGCCCCTGCTTCACCAATGTGCGGACGACGCCAGACGACGTTCGCGCCCTCATGGACGTCGCCGACGAAGTGAGCACGAACTAGAACTGACCGGCATTCCAGCTCTCGCGCAGCTCGTTGGACTGCGACCCGTTGGCCACCGTCCAGTACGTCATCTCGACCCGCGAGTAAGCGAACGACCACACCTCGGCCGGGTAATCCGCTGATGACGACCCTGCGGAATCCACAGCTCGTGCGATGGCGCCGGTCAGCTTTATGTCGAGGAACTGGACGTCGGACCCTCCCACACGGGTCGTCCCTGCCAGTCGCACTTCACCCAGCGTCGCCTCGGTGGCGAGTTCGCCCATGAGGGGGACGCTGTGCTTGCCCATCAAGGTCGTGACCATCAACATGCCCGACCTGAGACTGGAACCAGCAGGCATTTCGTTGGCCCACGAGTAGGACAGTGCGTCGATCCACCGGTTGAATCCGCGCGCCGAGGCGTCTCCGTCGATTCCATTCACCTTGAGGTAGAGCTTGGTTGCCATGACGGTCTCCTATCGCTGCGCGGTGATCGTGAAGAGGGCCGTGCCCTCGTTGCCAGGGGTGCTCGGGGTCTGCTGTGCGGTGTAGGCGCCGGTAATTCCAGCGAAGCGTCCGGTGCCGCCAACGACGGCGTACGCGCCCTCGGATAGGCCACGGCCCAACCCGATCAGCATCCCGTCGTCGAAAGTGAAGAGATGGAGGTGAGCGCCACCTCCGAGCGGAACCGAACGGAAGGTGCCAGTCTTCGCGCCATCGCGCATCTCGCCCTCGGTGTGTGCGTCGGCTTCGCGATCCGGGGCGGCGCCCGGGGCACCCGGTCGGATGATGCGCCAGTCCGACCCATGCCACACCCAGGTCCCGGACCCGGTTGACTCGTCAGCGCGAGCAACTCCCCCGGCGACCACCACCGCGCTCGCGCCGGCCGCCGCCGTAGCGACTCCGGTGACGAACGCGCGACGACTCACGCCGCGTTCACTGGATGCAGACATCTCAACTCCTGCTCTTTCGGTTGTTGCTCAGCCATCTGCTGGATGAATAGGTGAAGCCGTTCTTGATCGTGCTCACACCGCTGCGGCTACCCACGGCGATATCCACCCGCCCTGATCCCGTCGGAGCCGTCACCACGATCGTGGTGGGCGACTCCAGATAGAACGCCGCAAGTCGATTGCCGAACTTCACATAGGCCAGTTCGTCGAAATTCACACCGGTGATCCGAACGAATGAACCAGGGCGGCCGGTACGCGGCGTTATCGAGATGATCTGCGGCACCGGTCCGGGCGGAGCCTCGCCACCGGGCGCACCACTGCCGCCGTCGGGGGGCAACGCACCAGGCACCGGTAGGACGAACTCGGCCGCATCACCTGGGCCGGCCTCGTTGATGGCCTGAACCCGCGCGACGTACACGCGACCACGCGGAAGTTTGCGCAAGATGACCGCCGGTGACTCGGTCGTGAGCTCGAAGAGCGCCTCCCCGTCACGGAGCACGGCGACCTCGTAGCCGGTCACCTCGCCGCCGAGTCCGGGGTCTGCGGGTGGCGCCCAGGTCACCACCGTGCGGTATCGCTTGCCCTGCTTCTTCCAGGGTGAGTGGGTGAAGTTGCGGGGCGCTGACGCAGTCCCGCGCAGTGACGACACGCGCTCGAAGGTGATCGGGAACGTGCCCG
>CAYGMM010000173.1:0-4339 GCA_964351035.1 uncultured Actinomyces sp. | reverse complement strand
CGGATCCTTCTCACTGGGCTTCACGACCACGGTGTTGCCGGTCGCGATGGCGATGGGGAAGAACCACATCGGCACCATGGCGGGGAAGTTGAACGGCGAGATGATGCCGACAACACCAAGGGGCTGGCGGATCGAGTATGAGTCGACGCCGCTGGAGACGCCCTCGGAGAAGCCGCCCTTCATCAGGTGCGGGATGCCACAGGCGAACTCGACGACCTCCTGCCCGCGGGTGACCTCACCGAGCGCGTCGGACAGGACCTTGCCGTGCTCCTCGGTGATGAGGGCCGCGACCTTCTCCTTGTTGGCGTTGAGAAGTTCGCGGAAGGCGAAGAGGATCTGCGCGCGCTTGGTGAGCGAGGTGTCGCGCCACTCGGGGAAGGCCGCCTTGGCGGCGGCGACGGCCTCATCGAGGGTGGCGCGCGAGGCGAAATCGACCGTCTTGGTCACCTGACCGGTGGCGGGGTCGTAGACGTCGCCGGAGCGCTCAGGCGAGCCCTCCCACAGTGAGCCGTTGATCCAGTGGGTGACGCGAGCGGTCATGGCGATTCCTTCGAGGAAGTGGGCTTAGTCTATATGTCTTTACAAAGCCTACTACGAGGTCGGCCGTCAACCAAGGCGGGCCGGGCTGACGGGCAGGTGCGCTCACGCCGCTAGATCGGCTTGACGGTCTCCTTGAGTTTCTTGAGTTTGCCGTCCCGCATTTGGTACGTCGTCGTCACCCGCAGGTCCGGGCAGCACAAGGGGCCTGACCCGGAATACTGCCCACCGGTCACGACGAGGCGGTTGTGCCGGATCTTCAGTGACTCGAACTGCAGCATGTTGAGCTGGACGGTGATCTGCTTGGGCACGGGCCCGGCGAGGAACACGGTGAGGTATTGGTCCTGCGCGCCGCCTGCGGCCCTGGCACAGGTCCAGGCCACCGCGCCGTCGTCGATCTTGCCGGCCACCTCACTGCGGCCGATGTAGCCGACCACGTATTTGTTCGGTCGCGGGGTGAGGGGCTTGGGGCACGCGCGGGTGTTGAGGGATCGCTTCATGTACCCGCTCCACATGGGGTGGGGCTCGCACCATCCATCCTTCATGAGGTCCTTGACGATTCCCCACGAGCCACCGTCATCTAGGACCTCCCCGCTCACGTAGGCACAGCCCATCGGACCGAGCGTGGAGGAGATACGCCACTGCCCACCGGACTTGTGCACGAGCTCCGGGTAAGGATCTGTCGGCAGACCGGTGCACTCCGGAGTCTTCAGGGTGCGGTAGAAGACAATGACCCAGGAGGGGTCGCGATTGAGTTGGCGGGGAGTGCCATAGCAACTCCACTTGTCAGCGGTATCCGGGTATCCGACATCGGCCCACACCTCCTGCCAGGTCGCCTCGCTCACATCGCTTGTCGTGCGAGCAGCCGCCGACGCGGGACCCGCGAGGACGAGACCCGAGAGAAGCAATGCACTACCCACCAAGCCTGTGCCCATGGCACGCCATCCCCGCCGCATGCGTGGAGAGTAGACCGATTGGGCCAGCGATGCGCGAGAAGTGAGCAATCGCGCCGGCTTTTCCACCTGCAGACTTCTTTTCCTAGCTGCTTCTTTGCCTACTGGGCCATGTCGACGAAGCGGGAGTAGTGACCCTGGAAGGCCACCGTGATCGTGGATGTGGGGCCGTTGCGGTGCTTGGCAACGATGAAGTCCGCCTCACCCGCGCGCGGCGACTCTCGCTCGTAGGCGTCCTCACGGTGGAGCAGGATCACCATGTCCGCGTCCTGCTCCAGGCTGTTGTGAACCGCGAAGCCGTCGGCGATGAAGTTGTGCGTGCCGAGCACGGTGGCGTCGTACACCTCCTGCTCGCCAATGGACTCGATCGAAACCACCTCGTCCCAATGGACGTCGTTCGTGGCGAGAAGTTCTAGATCAGCCGAGTCCAGGACTGTCGCCACGCGCCCGAGACGCTCCCGGCTTGGGGCGTGGGACCACATCGTGCTGCCGCAAAAAGCCGTGCCCATCGCGGACGCGAACTCGCGGTGCGTCATTCCCCGCTCGGCGATGATCTCCTTCACATCAGTCCATACTTCGCGCGGCACAGTGTCAACGTTGGTGTTGGGCTCGATGGTCTCGAGGATCGCGAGGAGCCGCTGGCCGATTTCGCCACGAGCGCCATGGGAGTTGATCCGACGGAGGAAGACCTTCTGATCAGCGGCCCCCGAGATATCCACCCAGTACGACGGCCGGTATCCGGCCTTGGTGACGGTGCGGATCCTGCCGACAATGCCAAAGCGCAGCAGAAGGCGCGCGACGTCGTCAGCCAGGCGCCGGCTTGTAGTGGCGTAGTAGATCCGGCCCCCACGATCCCCGCGAGTGATCTGGATCGAACCATCGGTGGCCCACAGGTGGTGCAGGAACAGCGCGATCTGCCGCTTAGGCAGGCAGAAAACCTCCGCGGGGACGAACTTCTCGTGGCTCCGCTTGCCGAACAAGCCGATCTCATCCAGCCATGCGTTGATGGGATTGCGCACACCGTGCGTCACCGGACGGTTGGATGCCAGGCGCAGAGTCAAGCAGCGCGCGCTGGGGTAGTCGTCGACACTGGCCCGCACATCAAAGGCACGGGTCGCGGCCGACCGGACGGCCGCCAGATTGGCCGGATCCTTCGTGGCGTAGCGCAGGGGTTGGCGCGGCAGCATTGATCCGTCGCCGATCAAGTGCGCGAGGACGGTGATCATGTCATCGCTCCACAGGTCGAACTCAACCTCCGGTGCAGGCACATGACGAGCCGTGGCGATGCGATGGCCGGGCTGTAGATCCGCAAGATCGGACCAGCCGTCGTAGGACAGGAAGGGATGGTTGCCCGTGGCCTCAATCACTCGACCGCTTGCCGTCTTCATCCGGAAGACTTCCTTGCGACCGGTCGAAAAGACGTGCGTCATCACCTGCGGCACGTACCGCAATGAATCGTCCAACGACCAGACGAGGACGTCTTGTTCGCCGGACTCCAGAAGTTGACCGATCGTGACCTCGCAGCCGATGTCGGCGCGCATGATGCGGGTTGATGCGGTGAGACACCCTGACTCACGCAAATCGGACAACATGGGTCGCTTGTCGGTGCGCTGCTCAGGACCACGGTTCAACTGGCTCACCGCGATAACGGGAACCTCAAGTTCCTTCGCGAGCAACTTCAGCGATCGGGAGAATTCACTGACCTCCTGCTGGCGACTTTCGACCTTCTTGCCGCTGGTCATGAGCTGCATGTAGTCGACGACGACCAGGCGCAAATCGTGCCGCTGCTTGAGGCGTCGACACTTCGCGCGAATCTCCATCATGGTGAGGTTGGGCGAGTCATCGATGAACAGCGGTGCGTCGCTCACCACCCCCATCTTGGTGGCGAGTTTTTGCCAGTCGCCATCACTCATGTTGCCGCTGCGCATGTGATGCAGCGGGACCTGCGCTTCGGCAGACAACAGGCGCATCAAGATCTCATTGCGCCCCATCTCCAGCGAGAAGATGACACTGGTCAAACCATGTTTGACCGAAGCGTTGCGCGCGATATCCACGGCAAGGGTCGATTTGCCAACAGCCGGCCTCGCCGCGACGATGATCAACTGACCGGAGTGCAGACCGTTCGTCAACTGATCCAGGTCGGCAAATCCGGTCGGGACGCCGACCATCTCGCCACCGCGGTTGGCAATGGCCTCGATCTCGGTCAGCGCGCCGTCCATGAGATCGCGCAGCGGCAGATAGTCCTCGGCGGTGCGGCGTTCGGTGACCTCGTAGACCTCGGCCTGTGCGCGATCGACGACGTCGTCGACCTCGCCTTCACCGGCGAAACCCATCTGGACGATGCGGGTGCCGGCTTCGACGAGCCGTCGCAGGATCGCGCGCTCCTTGACGATGCGCGCGTAGTACCCGGCATTGGCGGCCGTCGGGACGAGCGAGACGAGGGTGTGGAGGTAGGACACTCCGCCGATGCGGCTGATCTCGCCACTGCGGGTGAGTTCGGCGGCAACGGTCACGGCGTCCGCGGGGTCGCCGCGACCGTAGATGTCGAGGATGGCGTCGTAGATGGTGCCGTGGGCTGGGCGGTAGAAGTCACCCTGCCGCAGTTCCTCGACCACGTCGGCGATGGCGTCCTTGCTGAGCATCATCGCGCCGAGGACGGACTGCTCGGCAGCAACGTCCTGGGGCGGGGTGCGGTCCGGGCCCTCCGAATGAGGGACCGGGAACTCCGCGACGCTCATGGACCCTCCTCGTGGACCGACAGCCAGTTCATCGACGTACTCACCCGCTGACGCATCCGCAGCACATGTCCTTCGCTGCGGGCTCGCTCGGCTGATTCGTCTGGATGGAGA
>CAYGMM010000172.1:0-4359 GCA_964351035.1 uncultured Actinomyces sp. | reverse complement strand
TGGCGTCCGCCGTTGCACGTACGCCGTACCGCACCCGTGTGGCGACCGGCTCACTCGAGCCCGCCTTGCGGTACCAGTCTCCGTCAACGCTGACGACCCAGGATCCGCTCGCTTCAGCGGGCACGGTGAAGGTGCCCGCCCCGGACTTGTCGAGAGTGATGCTGGCGACCTCAGAACGTGCCGCGCCCGACGCCTTGGGGATGAAGGTCAGTGTCGCCGTCGCACCCTTGGCTGTGCCAGCGGACGACTCCGTCGCGACGACGATCTTGACGTTGCTGCCATGCACGCGCGACTTGGGTGCCTTGACGGTCACGGTCGTCTTAGCCGGTGCGATCTCGCGACCGTAGTCGGCGAGCCGGGAGTAGAAGTCGCTCTCCACCGTCCCGAAATCCCACACCGCGATGCCACCGATGCGGAACTGCGGGGTGATCTTGGCGCGCATCAGCGCCGAGCGCGCATCGGCGAACCACACCTCACGCTTGATCGTGCACTCCTTGGCCTTCTTGCCAGACTTGCCGGCCACGGTCTGGCCGTAGGTGAACGACCATTCCCCCGCATCCGAATCCCAGGTGACATCAACCTTCTCCCGCGCGGCGAGATCCCGCGCGGACATCGGCGTCACCACCGTGCGCTGCGGCGTCTCATTCGGCTTCCAGTCACTGGGACACTTGGCATCAACCGCATAGCCATTGCCGCTGCGCACCGGCCAGTCTCGGCCGTACTGAGGGGCACCGATCCACACCTTGTCGGCGTACTCCGCACCGATCTGTTGTACGGCGCTGTCGGCGACGAGCGTGGCCCAATCGTTGGGGCCGATCGGTCCCGGGACACTCCAGCTGTAGTCGTAGGTCATGATGTTCAACCGGTCGACGTACGGCGCAATCTCATCCCAGGCGTAGACCCAGTAGCCGGTCCCCGGATTGGGAGCACCGGTGCCACTGAACGGCGGAACGCCACCGGGCACGGTCGCCCAGAGAGTCTTGCCGCGGTTGTGCAACTTCTTGGCCAGGCCCTTGACGAATGCTGCCCAGCGCGGCTTGGTGGCCTCCCAGGTATCGCGGCCGTCGTTGAAGGCGAAGTTCTCCATATCCAGGTCAATGCCGTCGACCCCGGCCTTAACAGCCCATTCCGCAATCTTGGTCGTGTACGCGTTGCGTCGCTTGCTCGTGGCGAGGTACTGGGTAAGTTCACCAGCGGTAGCCGAGCCCAGATCAGTGATCGAGGCATTGACCTTGATCCCGGCCTCCTGCAGCATCTTGCGCTGCCGATCGAACTTCGGCGTCGTCCAGGGGGTGTCGGTGTTGGTGAGGCACTCACCCCAGGACCCGTCCTTGTCGTAGTCGCCGTTGTCGAACAGGCACAGGGGGTTCTTCTCACCCTGGAAAGACCACCAGAACATCGCCACCTCACCGACCACCCCATCGCCCTGCGTGGTCATGGCGGTGATGTCCGGATCGGAGGCCCACCACCCGAACCAGCCGGACACGATGGGGCGCGGCGCGGCCGCGGGCGCCGGCGCTGCCTGGGCAACCGAGCCCGTGGCCACCATCGACCCGGCGAGGGCAAGGCTGAGGGATGCAGCGGCAAGGGCGCGGAAACGCACGGGTGGAATCCTCTCGGGCGGCGGCGGACGTCATTCCAGAGTACGACCCGTGTCGCGCTGAATCGGTGACCCGACGGGCCAGATCTGCGAGGTTTCCCAGGCGATCAGCCGATGGCGCGGGCGATCTCCTGCGCGGCGCGCGCGACGCGGGGGCCGATCTCGTCGGGGACGCCGAGCGCGGCGACACCCACGGCGGCCTCAATGCCGGGCAGCCCGGTGATGGGGGCGGCGATACCGCTTGATCCGGGGGCGTCGTCCGAAGACACGACCCATGGCGGATCCAGGGGGCGACCGGCTGCCGTACGCGCGGCGAGCACGGCCCGACCCGCGGCGCCGCGGTCGAGGGGAATGCGCGAGCCGAGGCGGTAGGCGACGTGCATGTCGGACCGCGGCGGCTCGATCACGGCAACGGCCAGCAGGTCCTGCCCATCGACGACACCGAGGTAGGCGGTCGCGTTAGTGGCTTCGGCCAGGCGACGAAGCGCCGGTAGCGCGGCCTCGCGGAGCAGGGGTTGCACCTGCCGAGCGAGCGCGAGGACGGCGAGCCCGAGTCGGCATCGCCCGTCGGAGCCACGGCGCAGGAGGCCATGCTGTTCGAGGGTGACGACGAGGCGATAGACAACGGTCCGACTCACCCCGAGGGCCCCGGCGATCTCGGTGACCGTGAGGCCCTCGGGGGAGTCGGACAGGAGCGTGAGAACTCGCAGCCCTCGGTCGAGGGTCTGTGAAGTCTCTTGAACCATGGACGTTGTCGAGATATCCGAAGGCAGCTAGGCCTTTGCGGCCTTGTCGGCCGCCGACTTAAGCCGGAACGACGTAATGATCTCGAAGATGCCGAGCACCACCAGGTAGATGCCGACGATCCAGATGAAGACCTCAACGGCCCACGGATTGACGAGCAGGACGAAACCCGCGAGCAGGTACACGATGCCGGCGAAGATCGACCAGCCCTTGCCCTCAGACGAAGCGGAGGCGTTGAAGAGCTGGAAGATGCCGGAGAATAGGAACCAGATGCCGACGAAGATGCCCAGGATTTCGACCTTCTCCTCCGGGCCGAAGCGGAACATGAGCAGACCAAGCAGCAGGCCGATGAGGCCGCCGATGATGAGCAGCGCGCGATAGCCACCCGGAATGCCGTGACCAAACGCCCGAACCAGCGAGACGATGCCCGACACAACCAGGTAGATGGCAAGCAGGACCGCGATGACCCACGTGGACCCACCGGGGCGGAAGAACATGATGATGCCGATGATGATGCTGACGAGGCCGAGAGCGAGGAGAGCCCACCAGTTGCGGCCGATAGCCACCACCATGTCCCGCTCGTCGTCGTACGTCAGGCCGGTCATGGGATCGACCGATGCCATGGAGTACCTCCGTGTTCAGTTGGAGGCGATCTGCCTCCGCGTATCGGACAGCCTAGGAGTCATCGACGCGATATTCGGGAAGCCGCGCGGTACCGGCCGGTAGGCGCCTACCCGAGCACTCGCGCGAGAAACTCCCGGGTGCGTGCCTCGCGCGGATCGTCGAGCACCTGTGCGGGAGTTCCCTGCTCGACGACCACTCCACCGTCGAGGAAGCAGACGCGGTCGGCCACCTCGCGCGCAAAGCCGATCTCGTGGGTCGCCATGAGGATCGTGAGCCCCTCGGATCGCAACTCGCGCACGGCATCAAGCACTTCCCCGACGAGCAGCGGGTCGAGCGCCGAGGTGATCTCGTCGAACAGGACGAGTTCGGGGTTCATCGCCAGAGCGCGCACGATGGCCACCCGCTGTTGCTGGCCACCGGAGAGTCGATCGGGGTAGTCCTGGACCTTGTCGGCAAGTCCAAATCGCTCGAGAAGCTCGCGCGCGCGAGCCTCGACCTGCTGACGATTCTCCTTGAGCACCTTGCGCGGAGCCAGCGTGACATTGGCGAGGACATCGAGGTGGGGGAAGAGGTTGTAGGACTGGAAGACGATGCCCACGCGACGACGCACGGCGTCCAGGTCCGTGTCGAACGCCGTCACATCGAGTTCGCCGTCGAGCATGATGCGACCAGCGTCGACGGTCTCCAGCCCGTTGACGCAGCGCAGCAGTGTCGACTTGCCCGAGCCGCTCGCCCCGATGAGGACGACGACCTCGTGCTCGCGCACCGCCAGGTCCAACCCGCGCAGGACCGAGACGATACCGAAGGACTTCCACACGGATTCGACGACGAGGCGATCGGTCATCACATCACCCCCGAACTGCGACGACGGCGTTGGCGATCCTGCAACCAGTCGGTGAAGCGCGTCATCGGGATGGTGAGGGCGATGAAGAGACAGGCCGCAGCGACGTACGGCGTGTAGTTGAAGGTGAAGGACGCGTCGATCTGTGCCTGGCGCAGCACCTCGATCGGCCCGAGAACCGATACGAGCGCGGTGTCCTTCTGCAGGGAGATGAAGTCGTTGAGGAGCGGCGGCGTGACGTTGCGCACGGCCTGCGGCAGGACGACGAAGCGATTGGTCTGCCAGGAAGACAGCCCGAGGGATCGCGCGGCCATCCGCTGGCTCGGATGGACCGAGTCGATGCCGGCGCGGAAGACCTCGGCTACGTAGGCCCCGTAGGAGAGCACGAGGGCGACAACGCCCCACACGAGGACGTCATCCGGCGCACCCTGCAGTTGAAGGGCGGGGACGCCGAAGCCGAGCAGCAGGATGACCAGCAGCGTCGGCACGCCGCGGCATCGCCCCGCTACCGAGACCCTGTACGCCGCGGGCGGCGATGAAGACCGACATC
>CAYGMM010000171.1:0-4360 GCA_964351035.1 uncultured Actinomyces sp. | reverse complement strand
CCGCGACCTCCTCCAGATACGGGATGTGCGCATCCGTCACCGGAATGGCGACGACCTGCACCGGAGCCAACCATGGGGGGAAGGCGCCCGCGTAGTGCTCGAGGAGCACGGCGAAGAACCGCTCGATCGACCCGAACAGGGCGCGGTGGATCATCACCGGGCGCTGACGCGAGCCGTCGGCCGCCTGGTACTCCAGGCCGAAGCGCTCAGGCAGGTTGAAGTCGACCTGGATGGTCGACATCTGCCACGTGCGGCCGATCGCATCCTTGGCCTGAACGGAGATCTTCGGACCGTAGAACGCCGCGCCGCCCTCATCGAGCACGAGGTCGAGGCCCTGCCGTTCAGCGGCCTGTCGCAGGATGGCCGTGGCCTCAGCCCAGGCCTCGTCGGTGCCGACGCTCTTCTGCGGGTCTCGAGTGGAGATCTCGAGGTAGAAGTCCTCGAGCCCGTAGTCGCGCAGCAGGCCGAGGACGAAGTCCAGCAGGGCATCGAGCTCCTCGGGCATCTGCTCGAGCGTGCAGTAGATGTGGGCGTCGTCCTGCGTGAAGCCGCGGGCCCGGGTGAGGCCCTGCACCACACCGGACTTCTCGTACCGGTACACCGTGCCGAACTCGAACAGCCGCAGCGGAAGCTCGCGGTAGGAGCGGCCGCGGGCGTCGAAGATCAGGTTGTGCATCGGGCAGTTCATCGGCTTCAGGTAGTAGTCCTGAGCCTGCTTGCGCACCGTGCCGTCGGCGTCGACCTCACCGTCGAGCTTCATGGGCGGATACATGCCCTCGGCGTACCAGTCGAGGTGACCGGATTTTTCGAACAGCGCACCCTTGGTGATGTGCGGCGTATTGACGAACTCGTAGTCGGCTTCCTCGTGTCGCTTGCGGGAGTAGTCCTCCATGACGCGGCGGACGACACCGCCCTTCGGATGGAAGACCGCGAGACCGCTGCCGATCTCGTCGGGGAAACTGAACAGGTCCAACTCCGCACCGAGTTTGCGGTGATCGCGCTTCTCGGCCTCCTCGAGGAAGGTGAGGTAGGCCTGCAGTTGCTCCTTGTCCGGCCACGCGGTGCCGTAGATCCGCTGCAACTGCTCGTTAGCCTGGTCGCCGAGCCAGTACGCCGCGGCGGTCCGCATGAGCTTGAAGGCATTGGGCACGATGTAGCGGGTGTCGGGGACGTGCGGACCGCGGCAGAGATCGCCCCAGCAGGTCGCGCCGTCCTTGGCCTGGATGTTGTCGTAGATGGTGAGTTCGTTGCCGCCGACCTCCATGACCTCGGCGCCGCCCTCGCTGCCGATGAGGCGGAGCTTGAAGGGTTCACCGGCGAGCTCGTGGCGAGCCTCGGACTCGGTCACCACGCGACGGGAGAAACGCTGGCCCGACTTCACGATCTGCTGCATGCGCTTCTCGAGGACCTTCAAATCCTCCGGGGTGAAGGGCTGTTCGACACTAAAGTCGTAGTAGAAGCCGTCCTTGACCGGCGGACCGATGCCGAGTTTGGCCTCCGGGAAGGTGTCCTGCACCGCCTGGGCGAGGACATGTGCGGTGGAGTGGCGGAGAACGGCCAGGCCCTCGGGGGTGTCGACGCCCACCGCTTCCACGGCGTCGCCATCAGCGAGGACGGTCGCCAGGTCGCGGAGTTCGCCATTGATGCGTGCGACGACTACGGAGCGGTCCCCACCCACGACGTCGTACGCCGTCGTACCGGCGGCAACCGAGGCTTGCTCGGCTCCCTCGGCGGTTACGACGCTGACAGTCAACTCGGGCACGGCGATCTCCTTTGGCGTAGGAACCCGATGCTACCGAGGCGGCGCTTTCCACCCGGCGTCGCTCGTCAACTTGTCGCCGCGTTGGGGCGCGAACGGGTCACGGGGCGGGAGATGTTCACGCTGACGTGGGGAAACATCGGTGGGCGATACTGGGTTCGAACCAGTGACCCCTCGCGTGTGAAGCGAGTGCTCTACCACTGAGCTAATCGCCCGACGGTGCCGAAGCACCGGGATTCCGGACGGTGAGACTATCGCACCGTCCGGCCCGTCAGGGATCCACGTCCTGCGAACTCCGCCGGGCGAACTCCTCGCGCACGGCGGCGGTAGTCGGCCCCGGTGCCGCGTACGCCGACTCATCCACCCGATGGACCGGCTGAACGTCGCGTGTGGAGGACGTGATGAACACCTCGCTGGCGTCTGCCAGTGCCGAGATCGATACGTCGACCTCCTGTGCGTCCGACCACTCGAGCACCAGTTCTCGGGTGATGCCGGGCAGGCACCCGGTGGCAAGAGACGGGGTGATCAACCGGCCGTCGAGGACGAGGAAGACGTTGGAGCCGGTGCCCTCGCACAGGCGTCCCTGCGTGTCCGCCATGAGCGCCTCACCCGCCCCGTGGTCATGGGCTCGGGCCAGCGCGAGCACGTTTTCGGCGTACGACGTCGACTTCACGCCCGCCAGCGGGCTGCGCTCATTGCGCGGCCACGGCACGGTGACCACGGCGGCGGACTCCGGCCAGGGAGTCATCGCCGATGTGGCCACCACCAGCGTCGGACCGGCTTCGCCGCGATCGCTCCCGAGCGCGGCCACGCCCGCGGTGTAGGTGATCCGCAACCGACCCAGCTCGCCGATCAGCGGCGCGTTTGCCGTGACCGTCTCGTCGACCGCGTGCCTGATCTGTTGCTCGTCGGGGGCCGGGAGGCCGAGTGCGGCAGCGCTACGCGCCAGACGGTCCAGATGGCGGCGTAGGGCAAAGACCTCACCACCGGCCACCTTCAACGTTTCGAAGACTCCGTCGGCCACGGTGAATCCGTGGTCGAGGACGGACACGTGGGCGTCACCGGCATCGACCAGACCGCCCAGATGGGAAACCCAGAACCTCATGTCGTCATCCTCCTCCCCTAGCCCTCGATGTCTTGGCCATCGCGCCCGAACCCGCCGCGACGCGTTGACCGTCAGGCGGCCAACTGCCGGCAGCCACCGACGTCAGGCGAGCCGCTTTGAGTTCGGTCTCCTCCCACTCGCGCTGCGGATCCGAACCCCACGTGATGCCGGCTCCGGTCCCGAACTTCAAAGTGCCGCCGACCTTCCAGAAAGTCCGGATGGCGACGGCGAGTTCGGCCTCCCCCGTGTCGGCGTCCACCCACCCGACCGCGCCGCAGTACACCTCCCGCGGGGCCGCCTCGACCTCGTCGATGAGGTCGAGAGCGGCGATCTTCGGGGCCCCGGTGACCGACCCCGGCGGGAATGTTGCATCGACGATGTCTACCCAGCCCACCGCGCCGTCGAGGCGACCGCGCACCCTGGACACCAGGTGCACCAAGCCGGGGTGCACTTCGACCTCGAGCAGTGCCGGCACCGTGACCGTGCCGGTCGCGCAGACGCGGGATAGGTCGTTGCGGACCAGGTCGACGATCATGACGTTCTCAGCCTCGTCCTTGACCGATAGGTCTTCGCGGGTGCGACCGGTGCCCTTGATCGGCCCGGACTCCACGACGTCGCCGGTACGCCGCAGGAAGAGTTCCGGGGAGGCCGTCGCCACCTCTATGGTTCCAGGAATCGACAGCATGCCGGCGTACGGCGCCGGGTTGCCCTCGCACAGGAGCGCATGCAGGCCACCGATGTCCGCGCGCGACGGGTCGGGCAGAGTCGCGCTCATGACCCGGCAGACGTTGGCCTGGTAGACCCCGCCCTCGGAGATGACGTGCCGCACGCGCTGGACCCCTCCGACGTAGGCGTCAATGTCCGCCGACGACGACCAGCCTTGGGGGCCTGTCCAGGGACCAGCTACGGCCTCCGGCGCGGCCGGTCGCCAGTCGGCGAACCGGGCCAATACCGGCCGGCCAACGTACGGAAGGACGACCGCCCACCGCCCGGAGCGATCGAGGACGCCCAACTCATCGGTGACCTCGACAAGTTGCGAGCCCCGCAGTCCCCCCAGATGCGCGACCGGGTCTCGTTGCTGCGCCATGGCCCCATCCTGACGTGTCGGGCCCCTGTGTTGAGGGCACTCCGGGCAGTCGGCTATGGTCTACCTTCTGGCAGCGGCCCACGGCCGCCCCACGCGGACGTAGCGCAGTTGGTAGCGCATCACCTTGCCAAGGTGAGGGTCGCGGGTTCGAGTCCCGTCGTCCGCTCGAAAGGTCCACGGACCATTCGGTGGAGTGGCCGAGAGGCGAGGCAACGGCCTGCAAAGCCGTCTACACGGGTTCAAATCCCGTCTCCACCTCGAGGCAACAACCCCCACGGGCGATTGGCGCAGGGGCTAGCGCGCTTCCCTGACACGGAAGAGGTCACAGGTTCAAATCCTGTATCGCCCACCAAATGTGAAGTCCCGGGACATCGTTAACGGATGTCCCGGGACTTTGTTTACTCCGGGG
>CAYGMM010000170.1:0-4376 GCA_964351035.1 uncultured Actinomyces sp. | reverse complement strand
TAGTCGGGTCGCAGCGCGAAGACCTCGGGGTCGACCGTGGCCGCTGCGAGGTCGCCGTCCCATGCCGCACTCATGGCCGCATCCGTGACATCGGTTCGAGCACCGTCATCGAGAACCGCACCGGCCGGCGCCCGGCGCAGGCGTACCCGTGCGGAGCGTCCGCGCCAAAACTCACGCCGTCACCGGTCGCCATCGTCGTACGCTCCCCCGCCAGGTCTAAGTCCAAGCGCCCGGAGTGCACGTGCAGCAATTCCCGCGTCCCCGCGCTGTGGGCCTCGGAGACATACGACTCACCCGGCTGCAGTTGCCACTCCCAGAGTTCCAGCATGTCTGAGGACGCCACTAGCTCGGCCGTGCCACCATGCTCACCGCGCCATAACGGCTGTCGATCCGCCGCACGCGTCACGACCAGCGGTGCCGATGGACGATCGTCAACGAGTTCGGCGAGCGGAACCGCGAGGGCAGTCGATAGGCGCAGAAGCGTGGCGATACTGGCATTGGTCGCGCCGCTCTCCACGTTGACGATCATGCGGCGGCTCACTCCACTGTCATCAGCAAGTTGATCCAGGGTCATCCCGCGCGATGTCCGGGCGTCGCGGACCCGCCGGCCAATGGCCAGCGGCATCTGGTCAACGAGGGCTTCCACAGCCATTACCCCTCCTCAGCTCTGTTGCGCTGAGAGTGCACTATAGTGCCCTGTCATGGCAACGGCACCCACGCACCGGTTCCCCGCGTGGACCCTCGCAGTGGGCGCCATGCTGTCGGTCCAACTCGGTGCGGCCGTGTCCATCAGCCTCTTCGACAGCATCGGAGCGAGCGGGGCCGCCTGGCTCCGACTCCTACTCGGTGGCATCGGGTTCATCCTCATTGCGCGTCCCCGCTACCGCCAGTGGTTCTGGCGCGAACTGCGCGCGCCGGTCCTGCTCGGCCTCGTCACGGCCGTGATGACTTTCGCGTTCATGACCGCCATCTCGCTCATCCCCCTGGGCATGGCCGTCGCTATCGAATTCCTCGGCCCGCTCACGGTCGCGGCCTGGCACAGCCCGAGCCGCAAGGCCATGGCGTGGCCCGCGCTCGCTCTCGGCGGCGTACTCCTGCTCACCGAACCGTGGAACGGCACACCGAATATCTGGGGCATGGCCTGCGCAGCGATCGGTGCCGTGGGCTGGGCGTCCTACATCGTCATCACCCAGCACGTCGGCGACCGTTTCAAAGGCGTGGATGCGTTGGCGATCTCCCTACCGGTCGCGGCCGTGGTGACGATTCCACTCGGTCTGCCCGCAGTCTGGGGTCATCTGGATGCTCGTGTCATGGTCATCGCGGTTGGCTCAGCGATCCTGCTGCCCCTCATCCCCTGGACGCTGGAACTCTATGCGCTGCGCCGGCTGACGAAGGCGGCGTTCGGCACCCTGATGGCGCTGGAACCAGCCATCGCCCTGGTCATCGGCATCGTCGTCCTGCACCAACTCCCACTGCCTCTGCAGTACGTCGGTATTGCGCTGGTCGTGATTGCGGGGGTCGGAGCCGAACGTCGTGGTCGACGCGTGCCAGCGCCCCTGTAGCCCATCTGCACGACGTGATCTCACTGCGTACCGTTTCGAGCGCCGTAAACGGTATGCAGTGAGACAACGAGCCGGACGGCACTGTCAGGGGTTGTGCGCCCAAACGACCATAAGTATCGAGCCGCGCACCTAGGCTTATGCCATGGAGGGGGCCAGCGTCGTCGAGCAACTGACCTCGCTTCATCAATACTCCGCGAGCGGTCAGCGTGCGCCACACAAGCCACTGCTCGTCCTGCTCGCCCTCGGGCAATTCGAGGCCACCGGATCATCCACACTGCCGTGGTCGGTGGTGGAGGAGCGTCTCGGAGCTCTGCTGGCCGAGTTCGGTACGCCAACGCGCGACGGCAAGACGCTGCCCTCCTACCCCTTCACTCGGCTACGTACCGACGGCGTGTGGCAACTCAGTCGCGACGTTCCCAACGACAACGTGGGACCGCTCCGAGTCGAGCCGATCGATGGATCGTTCACACCCGAAGTCGAGGATGCGCTCCGGCAGTCCCCCGGCTCGGTCTACGAAACGGCGCGGGTCCTCGTCGAGCAGCAGTTCCCGTTCACCATCGCCCCCGACGTCCTCGCGGCAGCCGGCCTCGACCCCGACGTCGTCTTCGGTACGGCGAGCCAGGTGGCACGGCGTGCAGCAACCGAACGTCGACGCGACCCGCGCTGGCGGCACGCGATTCTTGAGGCCTGGGATCGATCGTGCGCCTTCTGTGGTTTCGACGGCGCACTCGGTGGCGCACCCGTCGGATTGGAGGCCGCGCACGTGCGGTGGTTCACCTTCGACGGCCCGGACGCTCCCGACAACGGTCTGGCCTTGTGTTCGCTGCACCACAAGCTCCTCGACCGCGGCGTACTCGGCATGAGCGACCCCGAGACGGTACAGGTCTCGACGACCTTCTCGGCCGTGAGCGAGATCGGCAAGGCGGTCTATGACCTGCACGGCAAGCGACTGCGCCCCCGTCCGGGCACTCGTCTGCCAGCCACCGCCCACATCGACTGGCATCAGCGCGAAGTCTTCAAGGGTGCAGCACTGACGGCGTAGATTCGCAAGCGAGCGCTTGCAGCGTCCCATATCGGCGGTCTCTGCACGATCAAGTAGACCACCACCGGCGAATTGCCGTGCTGACACGGTGATCGTTTGCGTGGTTCCACGGTGTTTCACTCAGCGCATCGCTGCAACGGTCGATGCATGAAGCCCTACAAGATCGCCCTAGCAATTTCGGTTGCTGTCCCAACGATTGTGGTCGCGGGTACCACCAGCGCCCTGGCCGAATCCGAGATGGTGACCGGCCAACCCGACACCGTCTGCTCGGAGAAGACGGGCAGTACGAACTCCGTCATGCTGTCGAACAGCAGCAAGAACGGCGGCTACCAATGCGCCTACAACGATGAATCGGGCAAGAAGAGCCTGAGCCCCTGGCAGACGAAGAACTGGTCTTCAACGAGCCCTCAGGGTTACACGAGCGAGGCCAAGTGCCACGGCGACAATGCCAGCAACATCACCTGGGCGAACGGCACCTTCGGGGGTGCCTCCACAGGGATGACCGAGAGCTTCCAGCCGACGAACTGGAACACCACCACCAAGAACTTCGGCGCCGCTGTGCTGTGGTCGACCGCGGATTACGAGAACACGTCTATCAAGTCGAGCCAGTACGACACCGACTGCGGGAGCGCCAGAGGTCAACTCCACATCGCCCGCCTCTATCCCGCGACCATTCAGATGGTGGGCGAGAACGAGGGATCCGCGGGCAAGGCGACGACGTACACCATCACCGTCAATGGCAAGGCCTACGGCGGGAGCGAGACTGCAACCGGCAAGGTCGTCCTCATGGTTGCCACCGGATCAGCACCCGCTCTCGCCGTTCCCCCGGATATCCCCATTGGTGTCGGCGAATTGGTCGGAGGCACTGCCAAGATCACCACGTCCTTCAAGTACGTGGACCGTCTTGGTGTGGCCCAAGATCTGCCAAACGGTCCGAATCTTCTGTACGCCATCTACGAGGGCACAGAATCAGACACTCCGGCGCTGCCGAGCGTGGGCTGGACACCGATGGTGACCGACACCCTGACCGTGACTCTGAACAACCCGCGCAGCGGCACCTCCTCGCCCACCGCGCGACGGGTGATGCGCGTGGGTCGACCAATCTCACCGTCGGTCATTCCACCCCCGTTCATCCCCTTCACCGGCCCCATGGGGACTTCACTTGTCGAAGGAAACTCGACCGGCGGCCGACTCTTCCTGCAGTGCCCTGCGGGCGGCGTCCCCACCCAAATCAACCTGCTGTCATCTTCCAGCGCGGTCTCCATGGAAGACATTCACCTTCGGTCGTCCGGCCGTGATGGAGCCTGGATTGACGCCCCTGATGGCGCCGATACCGACATGCAGTTGATCTGCCGTAAGAAGAATGCCGGTGTGCAGCGGCTAGGCCAGGTTGCCTACGGCAGCGCGCTCGCCGACACCATCGCCGCCAAGCCGGGCCAAACTCGGAGCGTGTATGCCGGCCTCGGTGCCGACACGATCGTGCTGAAGGCCAAGGGCGCCACCGCCGATGGTGGCGTGGGGTCCGACACGATCACGGTCAAGGCCAGGGATGGAGTCGCCTACGGCAGTTTCGGGCGCGACACGCTGCGCGCCACCACCGGCGAGCGCACATTGCTCATCGGAGGACCCGGCCCGGATACCTTCTACGGCGGTCCGGGCATGACCATCATCAACGCCCGCGACGGAATGCCCGGCGATGTCATCAACTGCGCGTCGAAGAAGAACCTCGTACTCGCCGACAAGGGCGACGTCATCAACGGCCCCTGCACGAT
>CAYGMM010000169.1:2832-4431 GCA_964351035.1 uncultured Actinomyces sp. | reverse complement strand
GTGTGCTGCCGCGGGTGCGGCGGTGTTGGACGTCATCGAGCGTGAGGATCTGGCGGCGCGAGCCTCAGCGGTGGGGCAGAGGATGCGCGAACTTCTCATCGAGGGTGTGCGCAGTCATGGGCTGGAGGACAAGGTCCTGAGTGTCCGGGGTCGGGGGCTCACCATCGGCATCGATCTCGTCTGTGATGGAGACCCCATGACGCCGGCCCCGATCCTCGCGCGCAAGGCCGTCTACCGGGCGTGGGAACTCGGAGCGGTTGCCTTCTACGTCGGCGACCACGTGCTTGAGGTCACCCCGCCGTTGACGATGACGGGTGCGGAGTGCGAAAGGGGTGTCGACCTGTTGCTCCGTGCGATCGCAGAAGCGGAACGCGTGTCCGATGATGCAATCCGCCCCTTCGCTGGCTGGTAGTCACTTTCCGGCGGGCGGGCGGGGGTGAACGATATGTTCCGCACTGAAGCAGAGCCATCAGTCCTCTCGGTACACCTCGGAGCGATGTGCAATTCGCAGGACGAACACTCGGTCTGCCGCCTCATCGATGCGGTACAGAACGCGGTACGGCCCACGGCGAGCGCCGTGCCATGCGGCAAGACGACGTTGAAGTGGCTTGCCCACCCGACTTGGTGATTGGGCAAGGTCTCCGAACAGGAACTCCACCGCGGCTAATAGCACCTTGGGCGGAAGGCGATCAAGGTCTCGCTGTGTTCGCGCTGTTACGAGCACCTCAAACGACATCGCTGACTACCGCTCGCGGTGCCTGCGCTGGGCTCTGATCTCGTCCTCGCCCGCAACGCTGCCCGTGGCCACGTCGGCCTCCGCCTTAGTGAGGCTGTCTGCCGCTCCCTCGTCCGACAGCCAGAAGAGCGTTTCTTGGATGGACTCCCATTCGTCGATGCCAATGAGTACTGCGGCCGCGGTGCCGTTACGTGTGATGAGTACACCGTCCTGCGTGTGCATGGCGGAGTCAACGAGGGCGCTCAGGCGATCTTTGACTTGGGAGAGCGGCAGAGTCTGCATGGATTCAAAGATGGGCCAGAATTCTGGCCAATAAGTGTCCTGTGGATGAATCGCGTCTCGCGGTTCTGGGCCGATCGGGACTTTGCGCATCGCCCTTGAGGTCGTCCGCCTCCAGGCTTGGTCCGCATCGAGAGCCGTCACCTGGGTGGCTGGCCCACCACTGTGATGAAACGGCTGGCCATGAGCAGGTGCTCTGGGCTCGCCACAGGTGGGAAGACGGCATCACGATGGCTGATGACGATCGCCATGAGTCTGGCCCGCGACAGGGCAACGTTCAGCCGGTTGAGGTCGTACAGGAACGGCACATCTCCAGGACTCTCCGCGAGCCGACCCATCGAGTAGACGACCACATGACCCTGCTGACCTTGGAAACGGTCAACAGTGCCGACCTGCGCCTCGTCGGGGAGTCCCGCAGAAAGTCGATTGACATGCGCATTGTGCGGGGCCACCACCCGCACTTCGTCCCAGGTCAGGGTGCCCGTGGCCCCAGCCTCCGTGGTCACGCGAGCGTGACCGACCAACTGCTCGAGCACCTCAATGGTGGTGCGGACCTCATCGTCCTCGCTTTCGACGGGGATCCA
>CAYGMM010000169.1:0-2822 GCA_964351035.1 uncultured Actinomyces sp. | reverse complement strand
CGACTCCCGGGCGGACCGGAATCGACTGTCCTTCCACCACGATGCTGTCACCAGAAATGTGCCGCTCGATCGCCTGCGGCGCCGACCGAAGGTCGCCGTCATAGGCAAGATCCGCGACGACCCGGCACACCTCGGGATGCATGCGGTAGGTGACATCAAGGAAGACGCCGCGCTCATCCGCAATTCGCTCGACGTCCCCAGTGATGTGCTTCAGCAAGGAGAGGTCCACCGACTCGTGGTGAGAAGCCTGCACCGGAGCGGCGAGTTGTTGCGGATCCCCGAGAGCAATGGCCATCGGTGCGACCTGGGCAACGGCGCAGGCATCGGCGAGGCTCAACTGGCCGGCCTCATCAATCACGAGGAGATCTGCCCGATTCGCCATCTCTTGGCGGCACAGAGCGAATTTCGTTGCACCGACCACCACTGACTCGCCACGGTCGAGGTGGTCGCTGATCCACGTGTGAAGGTCGCCGCTCTTCACCTTCATGTCGATGGCGGGATGGGCCTGTCCCTTGCCAGCGCCACCCACGTGCGCAAAGTCAGCGGTGAGCCCCTCACCTGCGCAGTAGTCGACGGCTTCGAGCATGAGGTTGTTGATGACGCGGTGGGAATTTGCCGTGATGAGGATGGCGATCGGAGAACTGGCGGATGCGCCGCGTTGAAGGGCATCTCCGATCAGTCGGGCGCCGACCCACGTCTTGCCGGTGCCGGGCGGCCCCTGAATAGGGAGAAGCCCACTGGTCATCGCGGCTGCGATTCCGCGGGCGCGATCTCCGGCATCCGCGGCTGACGCGTCCATCTGATCGGTTGGCAGAGGCGGATGGGCGTCCAGCATTGAGATACCAAGCCGGTGACCAGTCGATGGAGAATCTGTCAGCGCATCCTCTGCCAGTCGCATGAGCGACTCCCACACGACCGTGTCATCGATGTAGTCGTCGATAACCAGGGCGTCGAGTTCACCGGGGAACTGCTGGCGACTGATGCGGAAGATGCCCTCCTGCGGATCAATGTCTTCGATGATGAAGTACCGGGGAGACTCTTCGGAGTCAACCGGCAAGACCTCGGTCATCTTCTTGCCCTCGCGCACCTTCCATGAGCCGGGTCGGCAGCGGTACTCCCACACGACGGCGGCGTTCTTGCGCGTGCTCTTGGGGCCAATCTCCTTCACGAACTCAACGTCGACGAGTGCGGACTCATGCTCTGTGCCCGGTCTCATCCCATCCCGATCTGGGGCCGGGCCGTTGAGAGCGACATTCCAGGTCTCGGCGGGTGCGAGGTCGACGCCGCTGTCGCCCCCATTGCGCGCCCACTGCTGCAGTCGCCGGCGATCGAGGTACTGGACGACCATCTCGGCGCGATGCCACTCGAGCATGTGGGCGAGCATCTCGGCGCCGTCAGCGCTCAGGCCGGATGCAAGAGGTCCACGGTCAGCAGCCTTGCGCAGGCGCTCGCTCATGGCGTCCGTTCGTGCGATCCGGTCAACGACTGCATCGCTGGAGACATAAGGCTCAGGGGCGGGGGTGCGGTCTTCCTCGTCCAACTCGGCGCCGCGGTCAAAGGTCCAGCGGTGCACGGCGGCAGTGGCCAGCACGTCATGCCTGTTGTAGTCCCGGATGCGCTTGAGGATTGCGGCGCGCTCCTGCTCATCGTCACTCATGATGAAGCGCTCGTATTCCAGGATGCTGTCGTCGCCCCGAGCCACCGCGTCGGCCGAAGCGCCAGCCGTCCGGTCGTAGCCGGCCAACTTCTCGACCGTCTTCAGTGAGGTCGTCCCCTCCCGTGTACGTACGCCATTCTCGACATGCCGGTAGAGATCAACGAAGCGCCCGGTGATGAAGCGCTCCACCTCGCTGACGAGTTCGGCAGCACGATGGGCGTCTGGATGAGCCTTCGCCACTCGGTAGAGGCTGGTCACCTCGTAGGTGTTGTAGTGATAGACGTGCCAGTCGCCGCCGGCGGCTTCGCGCGTGCGCAGTTCCTTGAGGAACCACTCGAGCGCGTCCTGTTCCTCCGCGGGGGAGTGGGCCCACATATGGTGATATTCCCCGGCGGAGTCGCTGAACGCCCAGAGGTAGTCGAGCGTGGGGATCTCGGCGAACGGGTCGCCTTCGAGGTCGAAGTACATGTCACCGTCATGCAGCGGCGGGATTGCGGCCAAGCCCATCTCCGCCGGCTGCGGCCGGATAAGCGTGAAGGGCTCGGAACCGGACTGGGCGCTGGCCTGCTCGCGAAGCCGGGCAAACGTCGGAATGCCCATGCGCGGCGGTCGCCGATCGTCGGGAGCGACCGCAAGCTCAGCGATTGTCGTGATGCCCACTTCATGCAGCAGCGAGCGCTGACGGCGGCCAAGTCGGTGGACGTTGCGCAGATCGTCCGCGCCCCATGCCTCCTCGCACAGGCTGAGCCACCGACACGATGGGCAGGCTGAGACTGGCTCCGGCACCGTCGGTGGATCAAGTTCACAGAACGCAAGGAATCGGGTCCGAGCCTCCAAGAGGTACGGCGCAGCGTCGCTGTACCTCCAACGGAACTCCGCACCCGTCCCGAGCCATACCGATAGTGACGGTGGATCTGCCCCCTGCCATCCGCGCAGGATGGCCCCGTAGTGCGCCATCTGGAGGAGTGCGCTCGCTGAAGGCTGACGCGCCAGTTTGGTGTCGCGAATCTCGTAGGAATAGTCACCGAACGCACTGGGTGCGCCATCCACCCGCACCAGGAAGTCGGCATAGCCGAACCAGGGCGCATCCAACAGCGTCGCCTGGAAGACGACATCAGCTCCGGCGCGCAATGCCTCCAGCGTCTCCTCAGCCCGCTCACGGATC
>CAYGMM010000168.1:0-4531 GCA_964351035.1 uncultured Actinomyces sp. | reverse complement strand
CCCGAGCGGACGAGGTCCGCCGCGGTAGCGATCTCGGGGGCAAGGTGACGATCGGGCCCTGGGCCCTCAATCTGCTCGCGTAGCAGCGCGACGACCGCACCGGTGGCGTCAGCGGGGGCGATCGGCGCACGCAGATCCAGCGCGCGGGCCGACGTAAGGATCTCGATGGCAAGCACGCGAGCGAGTCCATCGACGGCGGTTCGCAGTTTGCGCGCCCCCGACCAACCCATCGACACGTGGTCCTCCTGCATGGCACTGGAGGGGATTGAGTCGACGCTCGCCGGCACCGCAAGTCGCTTCAGCTCATGCACGATGCCCGCTGCCGTGTACTGCGCGATCATGTGGCCGCTGTCGACCCCCGCTTCATGTGCGAGGAAGGGCGGCAGGCCATGGCTGCGGTTCTTGTCGAGCATGCGGTCGGTACGCCGTTCGCTCATGCTCGCCACATCGGCCACGGGGATCGCGATGAAGTCGAGCGCGTAGGCGACCGGTGCGCCGTGGAAGTTGCCGTTGCTCTCGACTCGACCATCCAACGTGACGACCGGGTTGTCGATTGCCGCCGCCAGTTCACGATTAGCGACGACCGCGCAATAGTCGAGCGTGTCGCGCGCGGCACCGTTGACCTGCGGAGCGCAACGCAGGGAGTAGGCATCCTGCACGCGTGTGTCGTCGGGCCCAGCGTGGCTGGCCACGACGGGTGAGTCGCGCAGCACCCGGCGCATATTGGCCGCGCTGATGCGCTGACCCGGATGCGGTCGGAGTTGCTGCAGGTCATCCGCGAGAACACGGTCCGTCCCCAGCAATGCCTCGATCGACATGGCCGCTGAGATGTCCGCCGTGGTGATGAGCATCTGCAGGTCAGCGAGGGCAAGGACGAGCATGCCGAGCATGCCGTCGGTGCCGTTGATCAGCGCGAGGCCTTCCTTCTCCGCCAGTCGCACCGGTGCGATGCCCGCATCGGCCAACGCCTGAGCAGCAGGCATCAGCACGCCGTCGCGATCGCGCACATCACCTTCACCGGTGAGCGCGAGCGCAATGTGCGAGAGCGGCGCGAGATCACCCGAGCACCCGAGCGATCCGTATTCGCGAATCACCGGACTGATCCCCGCGTTCAGCATGTCGGCGTACGCCTGGGCCGTGGTTGGACGAACACCGGTGCGACCCGTGGCGAGAGTGTGCAGGCGCAGCAGCATCGTCGCGCGCACGACCTCGTCCTCGACCTCCGGACCGGTCCCTGCCGCATGCGAGCGCACCAGCGACTCCTGCAGATGAGCGCGCTGCGCCGGTGGGATGTGCACGGTCGCGAGAGCCCCGAATCCGGTGGAGACGCCGTACGCCGGCTCAGGGGACGACGCCAGGGCGTCGATCACCGCGCGACTGCGGGCCATCTCGGCCAAGGACTCCTCGGTGAGCCGGACCGGGATGCCCGCGCGGGCGACGGCCACCACCTCGGCCATGGTCAGCGGCGCGAGGCCAACGTCAACGGTCATGGCGCTACCCAACAGCGTCCCGGTGCCCGCGAGTAGGCCTTCTTGACGACAGATGTCTGGGATACCAGACTTACCGTGTGAGCCGAGTCCCCGCCGTGACGCAGGCCGGCGCCCTCCTCCGCGCCCTCGCCGAGCGCGGCCCCTCCACCGCGACCGCCCTGGCCAAGGTGATCGGTGCACCCCGGAGTACGACGTACCACCTGCTCGCCGTGCTCCGCGACGACGGATACGTCATCCATCTCACCGAGCGCAAGCGATGGGCCCTCGGCCCCACGGCCTTCTTCGTCGGCCAGGGATTCCTGCGTCACGACCCTCGCGAGGAACTCACTCGCCCGAAGCTGATCGCACTCGCCGAAGAGACCGGGGCGACCGCACATCTCGGCGTCCTTCACGGGACCGAGGTGCTCTACCTCGCCAAGGAGTCCGCGCGCACCGGTCGGCCAGCGCCGACTCTGATCACCGGTGTCGGCGTCCGACTGCCCGCCGCCACGACGGCCTCCGGCCGCGCTCTCCTGGCCCGCCTACCCTCCGAGCAGGTCCGCGCGCTCATGTCGAGTGACACCGCATTCGCCGCGCGCACTGAGCACGGCCCCGCCACTTTGTCGGCGCTGCAGCGCGTCCTGACGCGCGAGCGTCGGCTGGGCTACTCGGTTGAAGAGGGTGAGGTAATGGTCGGGTTTGCTTCTGTCGCCGCAGCGGCCGTTGATCGCCGCGGCCAACCCGTCGCTTCGGTTGGCCTGACAGTGCGCGCGAGCGAGTCAATCAATCTCACGGATCTCGCAGAGCGCGTACGACGGACCGCACAGGAGGTTCAGGCCCTGCTCGGCTAGCGCCGATAGCGCTTGGCGAACTCGGCCGCCCGCGGAGTCGCCTGGCATGCGGCAACGACGTCGCGCACCGTCACCAGCCCGCGCTCCTCCATCATCGGCACCATCGCGATGAAGGATTGGGCGGTCGCAATCGCGTCACCGCGAGCCGTGTGCCGATCAACCACCTCGATCCCCAGACGCTCGGTCAGCGCGTCCAAACCGTGGCGAACGCCGCGCTCCGGCCACACGAGGGTCGACATGAGCAGGGTGTCGAGTGACACCGGGAACGGCGCGAGCCGGCCGCGCCGAGCAATCGGATCGAGGAAGGCGAGATCAAAGGAAAGGACCTGGCCCACGACCGGACGATCTCCGACGAACTCACGCAATCCTGTGACGGCGTCGCGTGGGCTCGGTGCGGTGTCCACCATCTGGTTGGTAATGCCGTGGATGGCGGTGGACTCCGCCGGAATGTCGATCCCCGGGTTCACCAGCGTGCCAAAGAACGGCTCGGTGATGGCCAGGGACGTCACGCCGATCGCGGCGACCGAAACCAGGCGGTCACCACCGAAGGGATGCAATCCGGTTGTCTCACAGTCGAGGACGACGCAGGACAGGTCACGCAGTCGGGTGTTCGCGTGGAGGTTCGCCGACCGTCGCGGATAGCGTCGCCGCGCGAGCCAGTTCATTCCGAATGGGTCAGACGTCTACGAAAGTTCCATCAGCCCATCGACACGGCGTGGAACTCCCCACGGGTTGCCGTCACGAAGCGCCGGGGGCAGCACCGACTGCGGCATGCCCTGCCAGGTCACCGGTCGCACGAATCGATCCACCGCGGAAGCGCCAACGCTCGTGGTCGCCGGTGCCGTCGTCGCGGGGAACGGTCCGCCGTGCTGCATGGACCAGGTGACCGCCACTCCCGTGGGCCAGCCGTTCCACAGCACACGGCCGGCATGCGCCACGAGCTTCGGCATCAGATCCCCGATGATCGCGTCGTTCTCCTGTGCCTGAACGCCGGCGGCGAGCAGCCCGGGCAGCACATCCGCGATCGCGAGCATCTGCTGCGGATCGTCGTACTCGACCAGAAGTGACATCGGTCCGAAGCACTCCTCGAGCAGCCGGGGATCGGCCAGCACGACGTCAGCGGGTACGGCGAAGAGCGTGGCACGCACCGTGTCGGTGTCGGCATCCCAACCGCCCTCGTGCAGCACCTCGACGCTGCTGATGTCGGTCCGCTCCCCCACGCCGTGCAGGTAGGCATCGCGAATCGCTGACGTGAGCATGCCCTGACCCGAAACACCGCCGACGGCAGCAACCGCCGCAGCCCGGATCGCCTCATCGCGAGGTGCGACGAGCAGGCCCGGCTTGGTGCAGAACTGACCGGCGCCGAGGGTGAAGGAGCCCACCCAGCCCTCGGCGATCGCCGCGCCGCGGTCGGCTGCGGCCTCGGGTGTCACGAAGATCGGATTGATGCTGCCAAGCTCGCCGAAGAAGGGAATCGGGCGCGGTCGGTCGGCGGCGAGTCGGGCAAGGGCGAGACCACCCCGCTGGCTACCGGTGAAGGCGACTGCCTCGATGCGGTCGTCATTGACCAGGTCGATGCCGTCCTGCAGTTCATGCGACACCGTCGTGAGTACGCCGTCCGGCGCACCGGCCGCACGCAGCGCCTCCTGCGCGACCGCCATCACCGCATCGCTCAGGCGTGGATGGCCCGGGTTGGGCTTGACGACCACGGGGCACCCCGCAGCGAGCGCCGAGGCAGTGTCTCCGCCGAGGGTTGAGAAAGCGAACGGGAAGTTGGATGCGGCGAAGACCGCAACCGGCCCGAGCGGGATGCGCATACGGCGCAGATCCGGCCGCGGCGGCGTCGCGTCCGGCAGCGCGGTGTCGAGGACCACCCCGAGATACGCACCATCACGCACGACCTGCGCCATGAGGCGCAGTTGCCCCGTCGTCCGGCCGACCTCACCGGTGAGTCGATCAACGCCGAGGCGACTTTCCTCCACTGCAATCGGCACGAGGTCGTCGCGCGCCGCATCCACCGCATCGGCGATGGCCTCGAGCAGTCCGGCTCGCGTCGGCAGATCGGTATCGGCGTACCACTGTGCGACCTCCTTCGCTGCCGCGCAGGCCTGCTCCACTGACGTGACGGTGCTCATGATGTTCCTTCCGCGATGCGTGCGCTAACGACGGCGTCTTCCCAACCCATGCCCATGCTCTTGAAAATGCGCGATC
>CAYGMM010000167.1:1253-4609 GCA_964351035.1 uncultured Actinomyces sp. | reverse complement strand
GATCCCGGGCGCGGATCCGAGCACTGCACCGGATGCTGACGTCTACCGCCAGTACCTCATGCCGGGCATCTTTGGCCAGACGGTGGCGTTTGCATCAGCGGCGTCCACGGTCGGACTCGCCGAGGACATGCATCGCGGCATCATCGACCGATTCCGATCACTGCCGATGTCCTCGGGCGCGGTGCTCTTCGGTCGGACCTTCGCTGACGCCGCGCGGCAGATCCTCGTGCTCGCCGTACTCAGCATCACCGGCCTGCTGATCGGCTGGCGGATCAGCGACGGCGTACTCAATGCCATCTACGCCTATGCGCTCCTACTCCTGTTCGCCTACACCGTCGCGTGGATCGGATCGTGGATCGGGCTGTACATGCCAAATCCTGAGACGGCAAACACCGCGGGGTTGGTGTGGCTGTTCCCGCTGACGTTCCTGTCCAACGCCTTCGTGCCGATCACGGCGATGCCGGATTGGTTGCAGCCGATCGCACAGTGGAACCCGATCTCTTCGCTGGTGTTGGCGACGCGCGACCTCTTCGGCAACCCGACCGGCATCATCGGCGATGCGTGGCCGCAGCAGAATCCGATCCTTTACACACTGATCTCGTGCGCGGTGTTGATCGGAATCTTCGCGCCGCTCGCGGTACGTCGCTACCGGCGCGCAACTGCCCGCTGAGGTGCCGCTGCCCTACGGCGTGTAGGGCGCGACGTTGAGGATCTCCACGGTCATCGTCTTGCCGTTGGCCAGGGTGTACGTCGTCGTCTCACCGACCTTGGTGCCGAGGACCGCCTTGCCGAGCGGTGACGTGGGGGAGTAGACCTCCACCGAAGCGTGCGGGGCCTCCTCGCGGGAGCCGAGCAGGAAGGTCTCCTCTTCGTCGAACTCCACGAACTTCACGGTCACGACCTTGCCGTGTGAGACCTCGTCATGGGCGGCATCCGGGGCACCGATCTGCGCATGCTCGAGGAGGTGCTTGAGGACGCGGATGCGGGCCTCGTTCTTGCCCTGCTCCTCCTTGGCCGCGTGATAGCCGCCGTTCTCCTTCAGGTCGCCCTCTTCCCGGGCCGCCTCGATGCGCTTGGTGATCTCGGTGCGCCGGGGTCCGCTGCGGTCGGCGAGCTCGGCCTGCAGGCCGTCGTAGGCCTCCTGGGTCAGCCACGTGGTCTCAGTGCTCATCGGGCAAGCCTACGACCCCCTCCGCAAGCCGACGAAATTTCGACGTTCCAGGGGTGCTTTTTGTCGAAATTTCGTCGGCTTGCGGAGGGGGTTTTCCACAGATCGGCGGACGCCCCTTCCTGTGGTGATGCCCCTCGCGCACTGTGCTGCCATGCCGCACGTGACTTCCTACGACACCGCTGCTCACCTTGCCCGGGTCAGCGGCGGTCGCCCCTTCAGCCGAGCGATGGCCTCGTCCTGGCAGGTCAGCGATGACCGAATGTCAACCCTGATACGCGCCGGACTGGTGCATCGAGTGCGGGGCGGCTGGTACGTCGTACCTCCGCCAGCGGAGCCTGCCGTCGCGAGCAGCGCCGAGACCGACTTGATCGACCTGCTGCGGGTTGAGGTGGATGACCTAGCCCGACGCGGACACACAGCACTGGTTGCCGGTCGCACGTCGACGGATCTCTGGGGTGTCGGCTACCTCGGTGAACGTGGGCCGTTGCCGGCGACTACTCCAACCCTGCTGTGTCGGCCGTCGCCGAGTTTGCGGCCCGGTCGCCGCGGCAAGGTCCTCATTCGCTTTGGTGATTGGCAGCCGGAGCAGGTGACGGAATTGCATGGCTTGCCCATCACCACACCTCTCACTTCGGCAATCGACGTGGCTCGGGAGGTGGCGCGCTCCGCGCGATTCGCCCTTCCACCTCTCGTGGGGGGTGCCCGCCTGCACATCGCGCACACTCTCGGACTAGATCCCGCATCGGCGATCGACATCACCACTGCGGCCCAGGATCCGGCCGTGCGATCCATGGTCCATGCGGCACTGCGAAGGGCAGTGAGTTTCACGACGGTTCGCGGTGTGCGGCCCGTGCGCGCTGCGTTGCCCCTGGTCGATCCTCGACTCGAGACGGTGTTGGAGTCGTTCTCGTGGGCGTCATGGAACGAGTCCGGGTTGGCGATGCCGGTGCCTCAGCAATGGATCACCACGAGTAGTGGCACGGCGTACCGGGTGGACTTTGCTCTGGACAACGTCATCGGTGAAGCCGACGGCAAGGTGAAGTATCAAACGCCGGAGGCGCTGTGGGCTGAGAAGACCCGGCAGATCGAACTCGAGGGCGATGGGTTTGATGTGGTGCGATGGACGTTCCCCGAGATGCTTTCGCATCCCGCCGACGTCTTCCGGCGGATCCGTTGGGCGCTCGAAAACCCTCGCAAGCCGACGAAGTTTCGACCAAATCGCAGTGCGTAACGTCGAAATTTCGTCGGCTTGCGAGACAAACGGCTAGGGGGTCCAGGGTTGGTCGGGGGGGACCACGCCCGGGGGGAACTGCGGCGGCAGGACCCGGTCCGGCGGATTGTTCTCCCCGCAGCCGAGCAGATCGACCACGAACGCCGGCGAGATCGTGCGCAGCGGATACGTCACCTGCACGTAGCCCTCACCCTCGGGGATCTCCACTACGGCGTACCCCACGTCGACCCGGGAGGAGTCCTGGGCCCGAATCGCGCAGTACGCCGTCTGCCCCTCGGGCCGACTCACCTCGAAGGTCACGTCCACGTGGTCCGGCGCCGCGTCGTCCCACGCGAGGAGCTTGCCGTCGACCTTGGGCGCCGCGAGGTTGATGGCCACGAAGACCATCGCGCCGATGAAGACCAGAACGGCCAGGGCGCCCCACACCCAGGCCCACGGCGAGCGTTGGCCGACGCCGTAGCGCGCTTGGAGTTCGGGCGACAGGGTCCGCGGGTCGATCACTCCCACGGGCACCTCCGAAGCGCGGTCATCTGCCTACCTTGGCAGACTAGCCCGGTGCCCGAACAACTGCGCCTGATGGCCGTCCACGCCCATCCCGACGACGAGTCGAGCAAGGGCGCAGCCACGATGGCTCGCTACGTGGCCGAAGGCGTCGACGTCCTCGTCGTCACCTGCACCGGAGGCGAGCGCGGTGATGTCCTCAACGCCGCGGCCCAGGCGGACGCCTCCGCGGGTGGTCCAGGCACATTGCCGGTCGACGACGCCGCGATCCAGCGGGGCGTGGCCACCCTCGCCGCGTTCGACGCCCCCCCGCTCTTTTCCGATGAGGTCCTCAACTGTGACCCCACCGAAGAAGCCGCGGGCAGCTGCGTGGCCATCGACGGCACCACCACCATCACCGTGCGGGCGGAAAAAGACCGCTTCGACGAGATCCAGGCCGAGGCGGTGGTGCCC
>CAYGMM010000167.1:0-1243 GCA_964351035.1 uncultured Actinomyces sp. | reverse complement strand
CTCGGCTTCGAGGATTCCGGCTTCCCCGAGGGCGATCCCAAGCCGCCGGTCCCCGAGGGCTCATTTGCCGCGCTTCCACTCGAGGTCGCAACCGAACCGTTGGTCGCGCTGATCCGTGAGTTCCGTCCACACGTCCTGACGACGTACGACGAACTCGGTGGCTACCCCCATCCCGATCACATCCGCACGCACGAGATCTCCATGGCCGCCTTCGAAGCGGCAGCAGATCCGACGGCCTACCCCGAGTTGGGGGAGCCGTGGGAGGTGTCGAAGGTCTACTACCACTTCACCTTCTCCTACGGCCGAGTGCGCGCACTGCATGACGCCCTCGTCGAGCGTGGCCTGGAGTCGCCGTACGCCGAATGGCTCGAGGGGTGGGAGGACACCGAGCGCGACAAGCGCATCACGACCCGTGTGCCGTGCGCCGACTGGTTCGAGACCCGCGATGCCGCCTTGCTCGCCCATCGCACCCAGATTGACCCCGAGGGCCGCTGGTTCGCCGTACCCCTGGAGATCCAGCGTGAGGTCTGGCCCACCGAGGACTATGAGCTCGCCGTGTCCAGGATCACCTCGTCCACCCCGGAGTCAGATCTCTTCGCGGGGCTGAGGGGGGCATGATGGATGTCGTGATGTCCCTCCTGAACGTGATCCTGTGGGCCGAGAGCGCTGATCCGAGCCCACTGCCGGAGGAGCCGCCCATCGATCCCTCGCGCGTGACACCCGGGCTGCTCGGCTTCCTCTCCTTCGCGTTCCTCGTCATCGCCGTCGTCCTGCTTTACCGCTCTCTGCGCAAGCAGATGAACAAGGTGGACCCCAACCTCCCCGCTGGCGCCGGTGATCGCGAGCGCGAGTACGACGCCGAACTGACCGAGCAGGCGGAGGAGGCCGGGGAGAACGGCAACGCGCAGCAGAACGGCAACGCGCAGCGCCCGGATTGACCGTGGCGGTTTCTCGTTCGCGCCTCGTCGCGCTCACCGTGACCGCGGCGGTGGTGAGTGCCCTGTGCGTCGTCGCCGGCTGGTGGCAGTGGCAGCGGACCCAGGAAGCGCTCGACCTCGAGCGTGCCACCATCGCCGCACCAATCCCGATGGCCGACGCCGCTGATGTCAATGGATTCCCGGCGATCTCCGTCGGCCGGTCGGCGTACACCAGCGGTGAGTACCTCGATCAGCAGACCTACGTCGGGCCCCGCGAGTTCGACGGTCGCGCGGGTTGGTGGGTGCTCACGCCGCTGCAGACAGAT
>CAYGMM010000166.1:2164-4641 GCA_964351035.1 uncultured Actinomyces sp. | reverse complement strand
GATCCGAATCCGCGATGGGCAGGTCGTTGATGCAGGCATACCGACGTTCCATCAGGCCCTGCTCAGTGAATTGCCAGTTCTCATTGCCGTAACTGCGGTACCAATTGCCGGAGTCGTCATGCCACTCATAGGCAAATCGAACGGCGATTCGATTGCCCCCGGCGGCCCAAAGCTCCTTGATCAGCCGGTAATCGAGCTCGCGATCCCACTTGCGTACGAGGAAGGCGTGAGCGTCTTCACGACCATTGAGGAACTCGCTGCGATTACGCCATCTTGTGTCGGGTGTGTACACGAGCACGACCCGATCAGGGTCTCGACCGTTCCATGCATCCTCCGCCATGCGCACCTTCTGCGCGGCCGATTCGTGGTCGAACGGCGGTAAGGGTGGTCGTGTCTTGGTCATGGCGCCTCCCTTAGGTCGATGCTCATGGGTTGATGGGTAGCGCCGCAGTACTCCTCCGGCGGACCCGATGACCGCCACCCCAGTCGGGTGAAGTACGTGACATTGGGAAGTTGGATGTGAGCGTGCATTACTGTGCCGCCGAGCCGTCCGGCTGTCTCGACGGCGAGGCGGACGAGTCCAACTCCGATGTGGAAGACGCGGTAGGGCTCCGCTACAGCGAGCCGGTCGCCCAACCACGTGCCTTCGTGATCAAGGGGGTATATCCGCACGGTTCCCACGACATCGCCATCGACGAGCGCGATCAGATGCAAGGTCTGGGCACCATCGTCACGATGATCACGGTCGGTGCCGTCGAAGAGGCCCTGCTCGCGGACGAAGACCTCGTGGCGGATGCCGGCCGCAGCCTCGATCTCATCGGGGCCCGCAGCCGCTCGGAGCAGTGGATCCTGCGAGGTGCCGCGAGTCAAGGACGCACGGTCAACGTGAGAGGAACCGCAGTGCTGGAGGACTCGAGGGATTTCAGTCCGCTGCACGCTTGACAGCGCGCGCACCCGGCCTTGGCGATCCCGCTGTGCATACCCTTCAGGGCCATATAGGCCTGGACCCCGCGGTAGATGGGCTCGGTGTAGGTACGTGGCGGCGAAGGCCAGTCCGCCATGAGCGAGCCTGCCACGGGCTTAAGAGGCACCACGAAGGGGTAGACGCCGATATCGATCGCGCGCCGAACACCCTCGAGCGTGACATCGGGGTCCTCGCCCATGCCGAGGATGACGTACGTCGAAACCTGCCCGTACCCGAAGACCTCGACGGCACGCTCCCACGCAGCGAAATAGGCGTCCATGCCAATTCGAGCCTTGCCGGGAGCCACTCGCGCCAGGACATCGGGGTCGAAGGTCTCGACATGGATGCCGACCGAGTCGATGCCCATGTCGCCGACCTCGTTGATGACGTCAAGTTTTGACGGAGGCTCGAACTGCACCTGCACCGGCAGGCCGCTGGCCTCCTTGACCGCCTGACCGCATCGGGCGACGTAGCGCGCACCCCGGTCGACCCCCTTTGAACTCCCGGTGGTCAAGGTAGCGTCGACCGCGCCATCGAGCTCGACGGCCGCTACGGAGACCTCGGCGAGCATCTCCGGGGTCTTCTTAACGATCGTGCGACCAGAGGAGAGGGAGACACCGATGCCACAGAAGGTGCACTGGTCGGGCGTGTTCCAGTACGTACATGTCTGCACCACCGTGCTGGCGAACGAGTCCAGGTGCAGCAGCGCGATAGCTTCATAGGAGATGCCATCAGCTGTTTTCAGGTCATAGAACCTCGGACGGCGCTCAGCGCGGGCGGACGCCAGGCGAATGTGACCGCGATAAATGCCGTATCCCTCGTCCTCGCCTCGCAGCGTATAGGGGGACGAAGCAGCCACGTCGTTGTCAGTCGGCGCTGTGACGGGATAGCCCTCAATCCACAGCATCCCCGAGTCGGTGGGACCGGCGCCTCCGGAGCGCCTTTCCATTTCGACCTCCACGCGCATGCCACGAGCCTGAATTTCGATGATCAGCGCGCTGAGGTCCCACCCTGCCGGTTCGCCGACCAGGATCCGCCCATCCGCCTCCGGAGGCTCACTAAGGATCGGGTAGTCATCGAGCAATGCGGTCATGTGGCCTGCTCCCTTCGCACTGCTGACCTTGAGCAAGGCTGTCGGTGCTGCTCCGGCCTGGCGTCAGTCTAGATCTCTGCGGGCACCGCTGAGGTGTTTTCCTCATCGGCCGGCACCTCGTTGATCGAACGCCTGGCGCATCTCCTCGGCTTCCTCCAGCCACTCCTGGCGGCTGTCTAGTTCCAGCCGGAGAGATGCGCGGACTTCCCCCGCGGCAAGAATCTCGATCGTGAAGACCGCCTCCCCAGTCTCGGGATGCATGGCGATGCCGCGCACGAGGCGAGCGCGGGAATCGACGTGGACCTCAACCCACTGCTGGGCCACGCCCATCCCGGCGAGGTTGAGATCTGGCTCCTTGATGACCGCCCACCGCAGGCCAGCAGCCCGCGCCGACTCAATCTCAACCTCCTCGGTCGACGA
>CAYGMM010000166.1:0-2154 GCA_964351035.1 uncultured Actinomyces sp. | reverse complement strand
CCGCCGCGCAGCCCACGATGGCCTCGGCGTCGAGCCCCGCGGTCGACAGGCCCTCGCGGGCCGCAAGCGAGCGGAGCACTGCCTGTGCTCGACCGGCGACATCCGGCAGATCGGAGGGAGCGGCGACCTCAGCCTCAAAGTAGGGGCGGAGCAACCCCACGAGGACCACGGCCTCCTGGTAGGCATCGGCGTCCGTCACGGCGAGGGGGTAGATGGAGTCCTCCGCGGCACGCCACTTGTCCGCCCAGGGTTGGAGTCCGTCCGGAAGTCCCCTGCCTGGCCCCATGCCCGCTCCCTTCGTGGAAGTGCCGACAACTCGGCATCCTGTTTACTATCGTAGGTGAATCGTGTCGTATTACGTACGCTGGTGGGGACGTCCCCCGAGCGGACCAACCCGGGAGGCAGCGCGTGACACATCCCGCCACACAGGCAGCGGCACCCGGCCTCGCCGTGGTGGCTCTCGGAGGCAACGCCATCACTCTAGAGAACCAGGCCGGCACATACGATGAGATGGCCGACAACTGCCGGGACATGGCCCGGGCGCTCTGGGCCCTCATCGGCAGCGGCTGGCGCGTCGTCATCACGCACGGCAACGGCCCGCAGGTGGGCAACCTCGCTCTCCAGAGCATGCGCTCGGCCGACGAGGTGCCCCCCCTGCCCCTGCATGCGCTCGACGCCATGACGCAAGGCCTCATCGGCCATCTCATTGAGTTGGCCATCGTCAACGAGGCACCTGCGCAGTCGCCGCCCGTTGCCAGCGTGGTCACCCACGTGGTTGTCGGGAACGACGATCCGGCGTTCGACCATCCCACCAAGCCCATCGGGCCCTTCTACTCATTCGAGGAGGGGGCTCGCCTCGCAGCACGCCACGGCTGGCAGGTCATCGACGACTCCTCGCGCGGCCAGCGTCGCGTGGTCGCCTCCCCCCAGCCACTTGCCATCCTCGAAGTGGACGCGCTGAAGTTGATGATCGACGCGGGAATCCTCGTGATCGCATGCGGGGGCGGGGGGATACCGGTGTCTGAAGATGTGGGGCTCCACGGCGTGGAGGCGGTCATCGACAAGGACCGCTCGGCCGCCGTACTTGCCGCCGCTGTGCACGCCGATGCACTCATCCTCGTCACCGGCGTGGACTCAGTGATGGTGGACTTCGGGACCCCGGCGGCCCATGTGCTCACCGAGGCCAGCACGGAAAGAATGCGTGGGTTGCTGGCAGAGGGGCAGTTCCCGCCCGGCAGTATGGGCCCGAAGGTCGAGGCGGCCATCGCGTTCGCCGAGGATTCAGGAGGGACAGCGGTGATCACGAGTGCGGCGCACCTAGCGGACGCCCTGGCACCTGACGCCTGCGTCGGCACGCGCATCGTCGCCATGGCGCCCGCCCTGAGTCGCGGGCGGGGGACCGCGTGAGCGTCAGGCACTTCATCCTCTTCCCCGACACCTACCTCGACTCCGTGCTGCAAATGTCGGGGACGCGGGCAATGGAGCAGGTACCTGGCGTCACCTGGGCCGCTTCAGCCATGGCCACGCTGGCCAATATCGAGACCCTCACTGCACGCGGTTTCCACCAGCCCGAGATCGAGCAGGCGAAACCGAGCGATCTCTTCGTCGCCATCGAGGCGAACGACGATCCCGCTATCGAGCAGGCTGTCACGCAGGCTCGCGAGGTCCTCTTCGCGCCACGCACAACTGTGAACTCAACTCGAGAGCCCGCGCCACGCTCCATTGACGAGGCGCTCGAGCAGCAGCCTGAGAGCACCGTCGCGGTGATCTCGGTGCCCGGCGACTACGCGGCCCTCGAGGCGCACGCTGCGCTCGCGCGCGGTCTCGACGTCCTGCTCTTCAGTGACAATGTGTCGCGCGAGGATGAGATCGCCTTGAAGGAGCACGCCGCAGCGCGGGGCCTCCTCGTCATGGGGCCGGGCGCGGGGACCGCTCACCTCGGCGGCGTCGGCCTAGGCTTCGCCAACGCGGTCGGGCCCGGTCGCGTAGGCGTCGCGGCCGCCGCTGGCACCGGCGCGCAGGAGGCAATGTCGCTCCTGGACCGCTGGGGAGTCGGCGTCTCGCACGTCATCGGCCTCGGTGGACGCGATCTCAACGCCGACATCAACGGGCGCATGGCCGCACTCGCCACCGGTGCTCTCGAAGACGACCCGC
>CAYGMM010000165.1:1688-4645 GCA_964351035.1 uncultured Actinomyces sp. | reverse complement strand
GACCACGCGTGACCGGGAAGCAGCACTAGGTCGGCGAGGGTAGTTTGCCACGTGCGGCCGATCATCATGGAAAACATCCGGTCGGTCGCTGTCTCCAGGGCCCAGGCCACATCGCGCGCGTCGGCAGCATCCTCGCGCGCGTCGCGAATGGTCACGTTGCCCGCAGCGGTCATCCCGGGATCGCCAATCAATTGACGGTGATCATAGCGTCGTCGCCGTCCATGGCGATCGACACGGTGACGCCGTCCTCGATGTCCGCGTAGTCCACATCGCTGACGGTGACGATGGGCATCCGGGCGTCGTACAACTCTGCGGCCACGAGCGAGCCGGTGGCGATGATGCCGTCGGGTTCGGTGAGGATGATGCCGGCCGGGGCGATACCGAGGCGGAGCAGTTCGGCGAGGACGTAGGTACCCGAACTCGAGCCGCGCCCGGAGCGCATGACGAGAATGCGTCCGGTGACGACAGCGCCGTGCTGCGGGTGATGGACGTCGATGATGTCGCCCTCGGGGCCGATGCCACCCCAGAAGGACACGGGCTCATCGAGCTTGAGCACCGCGCCCTCGGCTTCGCCGGAGGTCACGCGCCAACCCGTGATCGTCGTCATGTGAAGAGCTCCCGGTTCCAGGTCACGCGGCCTGTTGTGGCCGACTCCACGCACTCCCCCAGAGTGGCGAGGACGACGTCGACGCCCATGTTGCCGGGGGCATAGTGCGCCCACTTGCCAGAGTTGGTCATGACCGTACGGGTGCCCGGCCGGAGGATCGACGTGACGTAGGTGCAGGTGTCGAGCACGAAGGTCACGCCCCACTCCTCCAGCGGCTTGACCCAACCGCGGCGATCCGCCTCGGCGAAGACCGACCGACCGGTGGAGATGTAGAAGGCGACACCTTCGGCGAGCGCCGGTCCACCGATGATGGCGTCGTACGCCTCGCCGATCTCGTCGACCGAGGCGTGTGGCGTGCCGAGGCTCACCGCATCGAGTTTGTCCTCGCGCGCGGTGGAGAGCTCCTGACGAGCGGCATTGAGTCGCTGGGCAGTGATGTGGTGCACAGGCGCGTTGACGTTGGATCCGAGTGCGGCCTCCAACGTGGGGGCCTCGGGCGTGCGACCGACAACATGGAAGAGCGCGACGCCACCGGACGATGCGGCCGCGGCGCCAACCGCTTTGAGGCTGTCTTCCGAGACATCCGAAGGGATGCCGACCAGCACCGGATTCGTCGTACCCGCGATCGCGCCGGCCAGGTAGCCAAGCACCGGATAGGTCACGTCGAGCGCGAGGGTCTCGGGCGACAGGCTGGTGCAATCGAGGACTACGTCACCATGTCGCTCGGCGTCCAGATGCAGGCCGCCCCGGGGAGCCTTGCCGGTGATGGCCGCCGCGATGTCGACGAAGTCGCCGTACCGATCGGTACGGGCACCGAGCACCGAGTTGGCGAAGACGATGGCGTTGGACTCGGCCCAAGCGATGTTGGCACCGACCTCGGGGCGGGAGTCCATCTGGTACGGCGCGCAGGTCCAGGTCTGCCGACAGCCGAGGTCGACATAGGCCTGCATGAGATCCCGGCCGCCTTGGTAGACCCACTTCTCGCGGTCGTTGTTCTGCAGGATGAGGGTCGGATGAATCAGGTCGACCGAACCGACGTTGACCGTCGTCGGGACCTTGACCTTGCCGCCGAGAGCGACGAGTTTCTGTGCGAAATCCAGACCGGCCTGTCCGTAGAAGATGCAGCCATCGATGTGAACAGACTCGATATCAACCAGTTCTTCCGCGCCGCGGATGCGGCCGAGCTCGGTGATGATGCGCATGGAGAGCGCAATCGCAGGCCCGTGCTCCCCCGCGAGCATGGCCTCTTCCTCGGGTGTGAGTGTCAGGGGCACGGCCACGACCCTAGTGGACCGCGTTTCGACCTCCGCAAGCCGACGGAATTTCGACAAAAAGGCGGGTCAAAACGTCGAAGTTCCGTCGGCTTGCGAGAGGTTGTCTACCAGCGCCAGGACGACAAAACGCGCTGATACTGCGCGCGCTCGAAGGCTCCCGGATTCGCCGACGTGTGCTGCGCCACGCTGCCCTTGAGTTGCTCCACTGACTGATACTCCTGCTCGACCATCCAGCCCTGGAGTTCGGCAAGCATCGCGCCGACTCGCTCGGGCCCCTGCCTGAGCACCTCCGCCGCCACCATGACGGCATCCGAACCTGCGAGCAGACCCTTCGCCACCTGATCGCCATCGTGGACACCGGACGTCAGGGCCAGCGATGTCGTCGGCAACTGCGGTCGCAGGATGGCGATCCACCGCAACGGCAGCCGCATGTCCGCCGGGGTCGACAGTTCCAGGCTGGGGGTCACGTCGAGCGTCGTCAGGTCCAGGTCCGGTTGGTAGAACCGGTTGAAGAGCACCAGACCATCCGCACCGGCGGCAACCACCTGAGCGGTGAAGTGCGCGAGGGAACTGAAGTACGGCGAGAGTTTCACCGCCAACGGCACCTCGATAGCCGCGCGCACAAGCGAGACGAGATCCAGGTAGCCAGCCTCCACCTCGGCCGATGACTTCATGGGATCTACGGCGACGTCGTACATGTTCAGTTCGATGGCCTGCGCACCAGCGGCGACGAGTTCACGCGCATAGCGCACCCAACCTCCCGCCGAGTTGCCGTTGAGGCTGGCGATGACGGGCACGTCGAGCGCCTCCGCAGCAGCCTCAGTGAGGGCAAGGTGCCGCTCAAGGCCGAGGTAGTCGAGTTCGAGGTCGGCAAAGTAGTGGTCGGCCTCGGGATTGACTCCCGAGCCGGTCTCGTATCGGGCTTCAAGGGTGAGCGCCTCGGCCTCGATCTCCTCTTCGAACAGACTCGGCAGGACGACGGCCCCGATGCCGGCGTCCTCGAGCCGCTTGAGCATGTCGAGCCGACCGGTGGCCGGCGACGGTGAGGCAACGAGGGGGTTGCGAAGGTCGAATCC
>CAYGMM010000165.1:0-1588 GCA_964351035.1 uncultured Actinomyces sp. | reverse complement strand
ACAGCACTGCGTTCGACTCCGGCCAATTGTTCGTAGAAGTGCCAGCGCTCGTCCACATCGTTCTGCGCCAACTCCTCCAGATGCCGCGCCCGGTCCGGGTCACTGCGCTCCAGCGCCGCGAAGCGGGTCTCAGCAGACTCGAACTCGCGCAGTGGCACGGTGGGCTTCTTGGAATCGAGCGCAAACGGGTGCGCCCCCGGCTCCGGGCTCGGGTGATAGCGGTACAGCGGCCAGTAGCCCGATTGCACCGCAAGCTTTTGATGCCCCATCGACGTCGCCATGTCGATGCCGTGGGCGATACAGGTCGAGTACGCGATGATCAGGCTGGGTCCGTGGTGCTCGGCAGCTTCACGCAATGCTCGGACCGACTGCATCTCGTTGGCCCCCAGCGCGATCTGCGCGACGTACACGTCGCCATATGCCTGGGCAAGCAGACCGAGATCCTTCTTCGCCGTGCCCTTGCCGTTGACGGCGAACTTCGCTGAGGCTCCACGTGGAGTCGCCTTGGAGGCCTGACCTCCGGTATTGGAGTAGGTCTCGGTGTCGAGCACGAGGACGTTCACATTGCGGCCGCTCGACAGCACATGGTCGAGGCCTCCGAAGCCGATGTCGTAGGCCCAACCGTCGCCGCCGACAATCCATACCGAAACAGGAACGAGGGCATCAGCCAGGCTGAGCAGTCGCCGCGCCTCTGGTGTGAAGTCCCCGGCCAGCACCTCCTTGAGTTGCGCAACCCGCAGGCGCTGGGCGGCAATACCCGCCTCATCGGAGACATCCGGCTCCTCATCGAGGAGAGCACGGGCCAGGTCGGCGCCAATCCGCTCACCGAGGCCCGCCACGAGCAGCCGCGCCTCCTCACGCTGGATGTCCGCACCGAGGCGCATGCCCAGGCCGAACTCGGCGTTGTCTTCAAAGAGTGAGTTGGACCAGGCCGGTCCACGACCAGCAGCGTCGGCCGACCACGGTGTCGTCGGCAGGTTGCCGCCATAGATGGAGGAACATCCGGTCGCGTTGGCGACCACCATGCGGTCACCGAAGAGTTGGGTGACCAACTTCAGGTACGGCGTTTCGCCGCAGCCGGAGCAGGCCCCGGAGAACTCGAAGAGGGGTTGCAGCAGTTGCGAGCCCTTCACAGTGTCGTGACGGACCGCGGAACGATCGATATCGGGGATCTCGAGGAAGAAGTCGAACCACGGCCGCTCGACATCGCGGTACTCCTCGGCGGGCAGCAGATCGATGGCCTTGTGCTTGGCCTCACTCTTGCTGCGCGCAGGGCACACGTCGACGCAGATGCCACAGCCCGTGCAGTCATCCGGTGCCACCTGCACGGTGAGTTGGGTACCGGCCGGCAGATCCTTGCCGCCGTACGTCTTGTGTGGGAATCCGTCGGGAGCACCCGCGAGACCGGACTCGGGGTAGGCCTTCATTCGGATGGCGGCGTGCGGGCAGACGATCGTGCACTTGCCGCAGTCGATGCACAGACTCGGATCCCAGACGGGGATCTCCTTGGCCAGCGCGCGCTTCTCCCACTTCGCCGTGCCCGTGGGGAAGGTGCCATCGACCGGCAGGGCACTCACCGGCAGCAAAT
>CAYGMM010000164.1:0-4685 GCA_964351035.1 uncultured Actinomyces sp. | reverse complement strand
GCATTGCGGCCGGTGGACCCATCCTCGCCGAGGAGGCGGTCGAGACCGTCTTCCCGCTGCCGCGTGAGGTCGTCGGAGATGGCGAGCTCTTCCTGCTCAAGGTGGTCGGCGATTCGATGGTCGATGCGGCTATCTGCGATGGCGACTGGGTCGTCGTACGCCGTCAGGCCACCGCGGAGAACGGTGAGATCGTCGCGGCTCTGCTCGATGACGAGGCCACCGTGAAGACGCTCCAGCGTCGCGATGGGCACACCTGGCTGATGCCGCACAATCCGGCGTACTCCCCCATCGATGGCGACCACGCGAGCATCCTCGGCCGAGTCGTCACCGTCATCCGCCGCATCTGACCCCACCGCCGAGTGTGCGATGCCGGACCCAATTTCACCCGAAATCGAGTCCGGGAGCGCACACTCGGCGAGGCACGAATCCTTAGTACGACGCGGCGAGGCGTTCGAGCGAGCCGACCACCGTGGCCTTGTCGGTGGTGAACCACAGCGGGGGCAGCGACTCGCGCAGGGCCCGCGAATACCCTGCGGTCGCCAACCGCGGGTCCAGCACCGCCACCACGCCGCGATCCTCCGGCGAGCGGATCAGCCGGCCGGTCCCCTGCGCCAACAACAGCGCGGCCTTCGGCACCGACACCGAGCGGAATCCACTTCCGCCCGCCGAGTCCACCGCCTCCTGCCGGGCCGACACCAGCGGGTCATCGGGCCTCGGGAAGGGGATGCGATCGATCACGACCAGCGAGCAGGTCGATCCCGGTACGTCGACCCCCTGCCACAGCGAGAGCGTGCCCACCAAACTCGCGGACTCATCGGCGCTGAACTTCTCCACCAGCGGCGCGGCCGTCTCACCCTTCTTCTGCACGATCACCGGTGTCGACACCCGCACCCGCAGGTACTCCCCCAGCCGTTCGACCGCTCGCCACGACGAACACAGGATCAGACTGCGGCCGCCGGCCGCATCGACCAGGTCGCCGATCTCGTCCAACGCTTCCTCGGGAATGCCGTCGCGACCCGGCGGCGGCAGATGTCGCGCGACGTACAAGATGCCCTGGGCGGCGTAGTCGAAGGGACTGCCCACATCGAGGCCGGACCACTCCCGCTCATCCAGCCCGGCCTGCGGACCCAACCCCACCTGCGCGGCCATCGCATCGAGTCCCCCGCCCAGACTGAGCGTCGCGCTGGTGAGCACCACCGAGCGTTCGACGAACAGCGCATCACCGAGCAGCGCGGACACCGACAGCGGCGCGATCCGTACGACGCCACCGTCAACCCACGCCACATCGTTGCTCGCGAGTGTCAGCACCCGCCCGGCCACCTCGAAAACCTCATCGAGGGCCCCCCGCGCGCGCTGACGTGCCGCCATCGTGTCAACGTCGGTGTCCGAGGCGATCTGTGCATTGGCCGCCCGGGCAGCGTCTCGCACCTGGGTCAACGCCAAGGTCAGATCTCGACTCGGATCCCGCATTCGGCCCGAGACCGCTGACAGCGCGCCATCCAATGCGGCGCCCGCGTCCACCAGGTCGGCATAGGCCTCATCGGTGATCGCCGACCGAGCCCGCTGCGCCGCCATCTCAACGGCGCGGCCGGAGAGTTCGCGCGTCAGCGCCTGCGTCGTGCGATCGACCAACTCGTGCGCTTCGTCGATGATGATCGCACCGTGCTCGGGCAAGAGCGGGATGCCCTCGAGCACATCGATCGCCAGCATGGCGTGGTTGGTGACGACGAGGTCTGCGCGCTGCGCGACCTCCCGCCGCCGCACGGTGAAGCAGTCCGTGCCGTGCGGGCACTTGGTCTCGCCGATGCACTCGCGTCGCGACACCGAGAAGCCGCGCCAGACGCGTGGATCGATGGACTCACCGAAGTCATCTCGGTCGCCGGTCTCGGTCTCCAGCGCCCACTCGCGCACCGCCATCGCCTGCTGGGCGAGGGCCGATCGCGGAGCGGCCAGCAGCGCGTCAGTCTCGTCGTCCTCCCCGGGCTCCGCGCGGTGGAGCCGCTCCAGGCAGACGTAGTTGTGTCGTCCCTTGAGTACGGCGTACGTCGCCTCGCGGCCGATGAGGGGTTCCAACGCCGTGGCGACGACGGGCAGGTCGCGATCGACCAACTGCCTCTGCAGTGCAAGGGTCGCCGTGGCGATCACGACGGTCTCTCCGGTGGCCACGGCGTGCAGGGCGGCCGGGACGAGGTAGGAGAGAGACTTGCCGGTGCCGGTGCCGGCCTGCACCAGCAGTCGTGGGGGTGCCTCGCCCGCGTCGAGCGCCGCGGCTACGGCCCGCGCCATCTCCAGTTGGCCGGCGCGTGGCTCACTGCCCAGGGCCGCGGTCGCCAGGCGCAGCGCCTCCTCGAGGTCACTCACCGGGTGGTCTCGCCGTGCCGCCGGGATCGGCGTATTGCTCCAGACGGGCTGCAAGATCGGGGCGCACCCGCGCACGCAGCCGAGTTCCTTCGGCCACGTGCTCAGCGGAGATGACCTCGCCCCGCTCGTGCACCAAAGCCACCAGGTCGCCGCGGTCGTAGGGCACCATCGCGATGACCTCGACCTCGGGATGCGGCAGGCGCGCATCGATCGCGGCGAGCAGTTCCGCCACACCCTCACCGGTGTGCGCACTGACGACGATGGCGTCGGGTTCCATGCGCCGCAGACGCGCCAGGTCAAGCGGGTCAGCGATGTCGGCCTTGTTGATGACGATCAGTTCGGGCAGGTCACCCGCGCCGATCTCACCGAGCACCTCGCGCACCGCCGACATCTGCTCCTCGGGCTCAGGGTCGGATCCATCCACCACGTGCAGCACCAGGTCGGCTTCGGTGACCTCCTCCAAGGTCGACCGGAAGGCCTCCACCAAGTGGTGCGGCAGGTGCCGCACGAAGCCCACGGTGTCGGCCATCGTGCACTCGCGTCCGCTGGGCAGTTCGAGCCGGCGCACTGTCGGATCCAGGGTGGCGAAGAGGGCATCCTCGACGAGCACTCCAGCACCGGTGAGGCGGTTGAGCAGGCTGGACTTGCCAGCATTGGTGTAGCCGGCGAGTGCGACGCCGGGGGTGCCCGCCCGCTCGCGCGCTCCGCGCTGGGTACGGCGTACGCGTTGCATGTCCTTGAGTTGGCGGCGCAGCACCGTCATCTGATCGCGGATGCGACGGCGATCGGTCTCGATCTTAGTCTCGCCGGGGCCGCGGGTGCCGACGCCGCCGGTGGCGCCGCCGGCACGGCCACCGGCCTGTCGGCTTAGTGATTCACCCCAACCCCGCAGTCGGGGCAGCAGGTACTCCATCTGCGCAAGCGACACCTGGGCGCGTCCGGCCTTGCTGCGCGCGTGCTGGGCGAAGATGTCCAGGATCAGCCAGGTGCGATCCACGACCTTGACCTTGACGACATCCTCAAGGTGTCGCAATTGACCCGGGCTCAGTTCACCGTCGCAGATGACGGTGTCGGCACCAGTTGCCACGACGATGTCGCGCAGCTCGCGCGCCTTGCCCGAGCCGATGTACGTCGCCGGATCTGGTCGGTCGCGCCGCTGGATCAAGCCTTCAAGCACCACGGCACCCGCCGTCTCGGCGAGCGCGGCGAGTTCGCGCAGGCTCCGCTCGGCCTGCCACGCGGTGCCCTCGGTCCACACGCCGACGAGCACCACCTGCTCGAGTCGGATCTGCCGGTATTCGACCTCGGTAATGTCCTCGAGTTCGGTCGACAGCCCGACGACACGGCGTAGTGCGTGGCGTTCCTCGAGGTCGAGCGTGCCCCCGGTGGGGTTGTCGTCGTCTAGCGCCACGCGGCAGCCCATTCGGAATCGAGTACGCCGTCCGCGACGATGACCGCCGGACCGATGAGCTCGAACTGGCCCTCGGCCTCGCGTACATGCAGCGTGCCCCCCGGCACGTCCACGCGATAGAGCTCGCTGTCACTGGCGCCGGGGCGTCGCCGCGCTGCCCAGGCAGCGGCACATGCTCCCGTGCCACACGACCAGGTCTCTCCGACACCGCGCTCGTGGACGCGCATCTCAATGTGACCGGCGGCGACCTCGGCGACGAACTCGACGTTCACACCCTCGGGGAACATGTGCTCTGGTGACACCTCGGGGGCATAGAGCAGTGGTCCGGCAGCATCGAGTGATCCGACGAAGGCCACCGCGTGCGGATTGGGCATGTGTACGCCGACCGCCGGATAGGAGCGATTGCCCACCATCACGGAGGCGAAGCCGCCGACCTCGCGCGCCTCACCCATCCCGACGGCGTACTCACCGTCGTCGAGTCGGCGTACGTGCCGCACCCCACCTCGCGTGGCAATCTCCATGCCTGACGGGTCCGGGAGCCCCTCCTCAACGAGGAACCGTGCGAAGACGCGAATGCCATTGCCGCACATCTGGGCCAGCGACCCATCGGCGTTGCGGTAGTCCATGAAGAACTCCGCCCCCTCGGCATCCGGGTCATCGCAAGACGCGGAGCGGACCACGCGCAGCAGCCCGTCACCGCCGATCCCGAACCGGCGGTCACACAGCTGGGCGACCATCTCGTCTGTGATGTCCAGGGCACCGTCGAGGTCAGGCAGGATGACGAAGTCGTTGCCCGTGCCGTGCCCCTTGAGCACGCGGATGGAGTCGGTCACGGGGTCAGCCTAAGCCGTGCCGATCGCCGAGCGAGCCCATGAGTCCACAGCGTCTTCGGTCGTTGGGCAGATTCGGCGTT
>CAYGMM010000163.1:0-4705 GCA_964351035.1 uncultured Actinomyces sp. | reverse complement strand
CGCCGGAGTTGTCGGCGGTCGCCTCGTCGACGGCGAGCCCGATCTCGTCGTGTTCGTCGCCGCGAGCGATGACCGCGACTGCGTGCCGGGCACGCTCTTCGCCTGCATCAAGGGTGAGCGGGTCGACGGTCATGACTTCATCGACTCAGCGCGGGCTCGCGGGGCGGTGGCCTGTCTCACGACCCGTCCGGTGGGTTCTCCCGCGGTCGTCGTCGACGACGTCGTGCTCGCGCTGGGCCGGCTCGCGTCATACGTCATCCAGCGGCTGCCCGGCACCCTCGTGCTCGGTCTCACCGGTTCCAGTGGCAAGACGACGACCAAGGACCTGCTCGCCGCGTTGCTCGCCCCGCACGGCGAGACGGTCGCACCGCGTGGGTCCTTCAACTCCGAGGTCGGCCTGCCGCTCACCGTGCTGTCGTGTACGACGCAGACTCACTACCTCGTGCTCGAGATGGGGATGCGCGGCTCCGGTCACATTCGCTACCTCTGCGACATCGCCCACCCGAAGATCGCCGGGGTCATCAACGTCGGCTCGGCGCACCTGGAGTTGCTCGGTAGCCGCGAGGCCATCGCCGACGCGAAGGGGGAGATCCTCGACGGACTCCCGGCCGATGGAGTGGCGATCCTGCACGCCGACAATCCGATCGTTGCCGGGTTGGCCGGGCGTACCGACGCGCGTGTGATGACGTTCGGTGAGGCCGAGGGCGCCGATGTGCGCGCCACGGATATCACCCTCGACGGGCTCGCTCGCCCAAGTTTCACCCTGCACTGGGAGGGTGGCTCGGTGCGCGTCCAACTCACGCTGAGCGGTGAGCACCAGGTGGCCAACGCACTGGCCGCCACGGCGTTCGCGCTCGCCGCCGGGATCGGTCTCGCGGACATCGTGACGGTGCTGGAGTCCTATGCGCCGGTGAGCAAGTGGCGCATGGAGGTGCGCGAGCGCGCCGACGGGGTCATCGTCGTCAACGACGCCTACAACGCCAACCCGGAGTCGGTGCGGGCCGCGCTTAAGGCACTCGTCGCGATGGGCGAGGGTCGGCGTACCTGGGCGGTCATCGGGGAGATGCGCGAGATCGGCGACTCCTCCATCGACGAACACGATGCGATCGGCCGGCTTGCCGTGCGTCTCGACATCGACAAGCTCGTCGCCGTCGGCGAAGGCGCGCGCCCGGTGCACCTCGGTGCCGCGCATGAAGGCTCCTGGGGTGAGGAGTCGACGTACGTACCGGATATCGACGCGGCCATCGCGCTGCTGACCGAGCAGGTGCAGCCCGGTGACGTCGTGCTGGTGAAGGCCTCGCGGTCGGTCGGCCTGGAGGCCGTGGCCGCCGCACTGCTGGAGGATTCGGCGTGAAACTCGTCGTCGTCTCCGCCCTCGTCTCGGTCCTCACCGTGCTCGTGGGCACTCCGCTGCTCATCAAGATGCTCCTCAAGCACGGCTACTCGCAGGCGATCCGCGTCTCGAGCGAGGACGAGCCCTACCCCGAGCACGAGGGCAAGCGCGGTACTCCGTCGATGGGTGGCGTGGCCATCATCGGCGGTGTCGTGCTCGCCTATGTCTTCACGCACCTCATCTTCTGGACACCGCCGTCGCCGTCAGCGCTGCTGGTGCTCTATCTGGGTCTGGGCCTCGGTGCCGTGGGTGTGGCCGATGACTACCTGAAGATCTTCAAGCGGCGCGCGACGGGACTGCGCGCACGCACCAAGCTCATCGGGCAGGCGATCGTCGCGCTGAGCTTCGCCTTCCTTGCCCTGCAGTTCCCCAATGCGGTGGGGGAGACGCCGGCGACGACCGCGGTGTCCTTCATCCGGGACACCCCGCTGGTGCTGCCGACGGCGCTCTACGTGCTGTGGGTGTGGTTCCTCGTCACCGCGACGACCAACGGTGTCAACCTCACTGACGGTCTGGACGGTCTCGCGACGGGTGCGGCGACGATGACGTTCGCGGCGTACGTCCTCATCGGCGTGTGGCAGTACGGCCAGTCCTGCTTCTTCACCCCCGGCTCGGCCTGTTATCCCACAGCCTCACCACTGGACTTAGCCGTCGTCGCGGCGGCCAGCGCCGGAGCGACGTTCGCCTTCCTTTGGTACAACGCCGCACCCGCGCGGATCTTCATGGGCGATACCGGGTCGCTTGCGATCGGCGGCATCATCGCCGGGCTGGCGGTCGTAAGCCGCACCGAGTTGCTGCTGGCGCTTCTCGGCGGACTCTTCGTGCTGGTGTCGCTGTCGGTGATCGGCCAGGTGGCGTCGTACAAGTTCCTGCATCGGCGTCTGCTGCTCATGGCTCCGCTGCATCACCACTTCGAGATGAAGGGGTGGCCGGAGATCAACATCGTCGTGCGCTTTTGGATCATTCAGGGGTTCGTGGTCGCGCTCGGCCTCACCATCTTCTATGCCGAGTGGGTGCGCAGTTGAGGCGCGACCTCGACACCCTCACCTCCGCTGCCGCCGATTGGTCGGGGCTTCGAGTATGTGTGGCCGGGATCGGCATCGCCGGGTTTGCCGCCGCTGATGCCTTGCTCTCGGTCGGAGCGGAGGTCGTGGTCATCGACACCGGTGACGGTGACAAGCAGCGCGAACGAGCAACCATCCTGGAAATCCTCGGCGCGGACGTGCGCCTGGGTAGCACAGACTCCGCGCCGGACCACGCCGATGTCTACGTCGTCTCGCCGGGTATCCCGCCGCATGCCGCGATCATCACCTCGGCCATCGCGCGGGGCATTCCGCTGTGGGGGGAGCTGGAGGTTGCGTGGCGCATGCGACCGGCGGTCGATCCGGCACCGTGGCTGTGCGTCACCGGCACCAACGGCAAGACCACCACGACCCTCATGCTCGATGCGATGCTTCGCGCGGGTGGCCTGCAGTCCGCGGCCGCCGGCAACGTTGGTGCTTCGCTCATCGACGCCGTGCGGCGTACGGAGTTGCAGGTGATCGCGACGGAGGTGAGCGCGACCCAGATGCCGTTCGTCACCTCGATGCAGCCGGAGTCGGCCGCGTGCCTCAACCTCGCTCCGGATCACGTCGACTTCTTCGGATCCATGGAGGCCTACGTCGCCAACAAGGCTGCGGTCTATCGCAATACGCGCGTGGCCGCGGTCTACAACGTCGAGGACCCCGTCACCGAAGACATGGTGCGCGAGGCCGATGTCATCGAGGGGTGCCGCGCGATCGGCTTCACTCTGGGGATCCCCGGCCTGTCGATGCTCGGTGTCGTCGACGACATCCTTGTCGATCGTGCCTTCATCGCCGAGCGGCAGACCTCGGCGCAGGAGTTGTGCACGGTGCGCGATGTGCCGAACTCCTCGCCCGCCAACGTCGCCAACGCGCTCGCGGCCGCCGCACTCGCGCGGTCCTTCGGCGTGACCCCCGGTGCCGTGCGCGACGGTCTGCGCTCCTTTACTCCGGCCCCGCATCGCGTGGCACACGTGACCGAGGTCGGCGGCGTGCTGTACGTCGATGATTCCAAGGCGACCAACACCCATGCGGCGCAGACATCGCTGCGGGCGTTCGATCCGGTGGTGTGGATCGCCGGGGGACAGGCCAAGGGGCAGTCCTTCGACGAGTTGGTCGCTGCCGTGGCGGGTCGACTGCGCGGTGTGGTGCTGCTCGGGGTCGATCGGCCGGTCATCCGTGCGGCCCTCGCCGCCCACGCACCCGACGTGCCGGTGGTCGAGGTTGACCGGACCGACGCCGAGGCGATGGGTGAGGTGGTCGCTGCTGCTGCAGCCATGGCTCAGCCCGGGGACACGGTGCTGCTCGCGCCGGGGTGCGCGTCGTGGGACATGTTCCGCGACTACGGACACCGCGGCGACGCCTTCGCCGACGCCGCCCGCGCGCTGGGCTAGAACGCTTACCGAGTGCGCAATAACGGACGGCGATTGTCCGACATGTTGGTCCGCTACTGCGCACTCGCAAGGGTGGTTGGGGAGTCCTTTCTCCAGTGGGGGGCGAGCACCGCGGCGTCCGCCTGGCCCCGGGTGCGACCGTCCGCCATGGCCGGTCCGATTTCGGCCGCACTCATGAAGTTCGTCGTTGGATCGGGATTGGCGATTGCCACATGCACCGTCGACCCACCCGAGCGCAGGCTGGCGGCTTCACGGTCGGCGGTGCCGGGGTCGCAGGACGCCCCGGACAGCATCGTCGCGTGAGTGCTCGATGCACTCACGCCGCCGTCCATGCACAGTCGGTCATCGAGCCAGGTCGGCCCGTTGACACCCGGCAACGACGAACTCGCGGTGGCCGCCTGCGCGACGGGGATGCCGTCGTTCGGGCCGACGATGACCGACTCGGCGGTGTAGCAGTCGGTGGCCGTCGTGTGATGGCCCGCCGGCCAGGAGGACAGGCCGAGCAACGTCTGCACCGACGCGTCGTAGGCCGCATCCGGGGCGTTGTGCGCAGCCATCGCCGCCCGGCCGATCTCCTGCAACGTCGCCGGGGAGATCTCGTTCGTGCCGCCCATCACCTGCTGGGCCCGCACCTGGGAGGGAGCACCCGTCGTGATGTGGAGTTCGGCGTTGGCGTCCTGGGGATTGGCGCCGAGGGCGGCCAGCGACTGGCCGAGATCATCGAGGCGACCGCCCTTGATCGCGGCTCCCACGAAGGACCCGGCCGACGTGCCGAGGGTGACCTCCGCATCGGCCAGGTCGACGCCGGCATCACGCAGCCCCTGGGCGTAGCCGACCATCCAAGCCATGAACCACTC
>CAYGMM010000162.1:4562-4777 GCA_964351035.1 uncultured Actinomyces sp. | reverse complement strand
CATGATGCCGCGCCGGGCAGGATCGTCCTCCACATAGATCACCCGAGTGGCCCGCACCCGGTCAGGGTTGCATATTTCGGACGTTGGTTAGGGCGGCTTCACAGGTGTGAGAAGTGGGGTCATGCCCACCGAGCGGGCCGCATGCCGCAGTGGGCTTTGCGCCGTTCGTCGCGGCGGTCCCGTTTTGCGTACCGTAATCGGCGGGCTCGATAACG
>CAYGMM010000162.1:2809-4552 GCA_964351035.1 uncultured Actinomyces sp. | reverse complement strand
CACCTTAACGAGAAACACCTTCGCCGGTGGCAATCCCTGGTCCTGCTCGGCAATCCCCGCGCATGCGCCGAGCAACAGACAAACTGAGATGAACAACGGTCTCACGGCCCGGCGCTCCTGTTTAGGGGTTTACACCCGAACCAGAACATTCGGGGCGGGATGATTCGGGATCCGATTCGCCCGTGGGCAGAATCAGTTGTAGGTAGTCGAAGGACCCTTGGCAGAATTTTGCAGGGCCTTGGGGTTCTGTCCCCACAGGCACCTGGCGTACGCGCCGGGAATGAACGCCTCGTAATGACCGCGGAAGGCCCTGCCCTGATCGTCGAGATGGGGGGCCTGAATCTCCAGGTTCATTTCCTGTCGACGGCGATCCCAGAGCGGAGTTCCCGAGCCCCACTGATTGCCCGAGATCAAAGGAAAGCCGTGGCGAGCGCACTTGTTCGGGAAGTTCGGGTCATTGGCATCCATCATGTAGACGGTCCAGCGACGATCGACGAAGTCAAACTGCTCCCGTCGCTCGGGCCGGGGATCCCGTCCACCTCCGAAGAAGAAGCCGGGGCTGTCCAAGGCCGCCCCCTGGACCGTAATCCGAGAGCCACCATCTTGGAGTTTGTCGACACGAAGCACCGTGTTGCCCAGGTGGCTTCGGGCCCATGAGGGCTGGAACCACGAGGTCCGCACTACGACGCGCAGGATCTGTCCCGCGAGGATCTGCTCAGGCCGCCAGCATGTGCCGTCGTCATTGCAGGCTGGGGTGACCTCCTCAGCGACGCCCCGGCCGGTGCCGATCTCGAATTCAAGCTGGGACGCTACCTCGTAGTTGAAGTCGGCCTGCCCATCCCGCCACTCCAGCCCAGGAGTCGTCAACGCAATGAACGGGTCGAACGTGGCATCGCCCGACTCGGTTTTGAGCCCTGGGACCTCCCAGATGTCATGACGATCCACGGCGGTGCCATTGATCGGCCCGGAGTCGGACCCGACGGGATCGACGGGGCCGAAGACGTCAACCTCACCAGAGCGAATGACGCGGCCGGGGAGGAACCTGCCTTTGCGCACGATTCCCAGCGTTTCGAGGCAATCCCTATCCGCTTCATCTGCGCAGATGGGCAACTCCATCCGGATTGGTTTGTCCTTCGGAAGTGAGGCAGGTTCCTCTCCGGCTGCCGGCGAAGGCATCAGGATCACTCCGGCGACGAGGCTGACGGCAAGGAGGTAGGCCCGCCGCTGTTGTCGCATGGACGGAGCGTAGAGCGCCGACCCAGGTGACGCAGGATTGTTTTCAGACACTGGGTAGCCCAGCCCGACTTCGCGATGGAACGATCCGGGAACAACCAGGATTGGGGGATCCCGTGAAGTTGCCCGCCCTTCTCATCTCCGGCGCACTCGTCGCCGCCGCTTTGACCGCACCCGCGATCGCCAGTGCCAGCGAGGAGTCACCCGCGGTCGGTGATTGTCTGGTTGTTGAGAAGGGCACCGTGTGGTCCTTCTACGGCGAGACGTCGTTCGTGGCATGCGATGAAGCGCACGAGTCCGAGGTGTACGAGGTCATCGCCTATCCGCAAGGAGAAGGTGCGCCCTCCTCCATCGGAGAACGTGCGTGGGAGCTCTTCGGCGAAGCGTGCTCCTACACGGCGTTTGAGGGCTATCTCGGGACCAGCTCATGGAAGATGCCCCCGCGTGTCTATCGCGCCTTCCGGTTGCCAACGGATGAGCAGTGGGAGGCGGGAGCTGACTGGGTTCTGT
>CAYGMM010000162.1:0-2799 GCA_964351035.1 uncultured Actinomyces sp. | reverse complement strand
CGCCAAGGGTGAGCCGGTCGCCTACTCCGACACGCTGCCGAGTCTGCTCGCCGATGGCCCCACACTCGCATTCCTCACCTGCCTGAACAAGAACCCGAAGTCCGGCAAGTGGAACAACGGATCCACCTGCACATCGAAGTCCAAGTGGCTGCTTATTTCCGGTGTCGGGTTCCGCGCCAAGGTGACTGGGAAATACCCGAAGGACGTCCAGAAGAAGGCCGACGGAATGTGCGCGAAGAACGCCAAAGGACTGCTGAGCAAGAAGTCCAAGGCATTTGCCGCTCTGGGGCCGAAGAAGGAGATGACGGGTGGTGAGGTCTACGCCGAGTGCTTCATCGTCCTGAAGGACTGGAACGGCAAGAGCTAGCGTTTCGCTTTCCAGCCCTTCGGACATGAGAAGGACACGACGGTCTTGGTCTTCTTCTTCTTGCCCTTGCCCTTCACGCAGGTCAACTCGGCGGGGAACTTCACGCTGACGGTCGGATTGGAGAAAGTGAAGTTCTCGTAGGTCAAGCGCAGCCAGTTCTTGTCCTGCTTCAGCGCGAGGGTGGCGGCTGACGCCTCGCCGTCCGGGTAGGTGAGTTCGACTCGGGCCACAGAGGGCACCTTGTCAACGCCTAGCAGGCACTTGACGAATTCGGCGTTCATGCTGATGGAGTAGCGGCCTCGCGCGCGAGACTCTCCGTCCGGCAGGTAATGGGGCGCGGCAACCTCATAGGAAAGCGTCGATCTTGCCGCGTCATACGAGGGCGGATCGCCGGTGTACGCCGTTGCGTTCGATGAGACGATCCCGATGAATTCCCCGTTGCTCTTGTCGACACATCGGTTGGTATAGCGGCCGAGAGTGGGCGTGTTCTCCAGGTACCAAGCATCAACCGTGAAGGACGCTCGATCGCCGAAATATGGCAAAAGGGCTTTGAGCCAGGCCAGCGCTTGCTCCCCGCCGCGTCCGAGTCCGTGGAAGGACTGGGCGTAAACATCAACGTCCCAGTTGTAGTTGAAGCCCAACTCTGCAAAGACTTGGTCCACGAGAGCGCGGGGCACCTGACTCTTCGGAATCCAGCCGGCAAGACCGAGCACAGGCATGGGCGCAGCTTCGATCGTGAACCGGTGGCCCCCAGCGATCTTCTCCGAATAGACGATGGGTTGATCGACTGCCCCGTTCAAATACATCGCGGATTCGTCACGAAGGCGCAGACTGACTCGATATCGGTAGTCCGTCGGGAAGTCGGCATCCAGTGCGCATTCGCCGAGATCAATGGCAGCGCAGTCGATTGCCGCTGGGTGGTAGAGCCCGTCGACGTACACCTTGGTGGCGCCGGTCGTTTGGTCCTCACGCTCCACCAATGTGGGTTTGGGGATAGTCGGCCGGCGTTCAATAACGATGGGACGCAGGCCGAAGCTGAAGAGTTTCTGGGTGGTGGCGGGAGCCCATCGACCGGCGTTGGGTCGAAAGACCGTGTGAGTCATTCCCACGCTCAGAATCTGCGCAGTGCCCTGCGGGGTGTCGTATTCCCACAGTGGGACCGAGCCGCCCGCTGGCATGAAGACCTCACCCTGGTTGAACTCGGGGACGCCTTGCCACTCGGGAAAGCCCCGCTGGTAGCGCGCGGACTGGCTGACGCCATCCGGACCGATGACCTCGAGGGACTCCACACAGTTGAAGTCATCCACGGAGGCGCAGTAGCCGACGGCGGATTCGGCGTAAATCTCCGCCCAGTCGCTGGGGGCGCAGGTGGGGTCGTCCAGTCCGGTGCAGAGGTGTGAGTCGCTGTCCGCTCCGCCGTAGAGGTTGGCGTTCACGAGCACCTGTGAATATGGATAGTTGTGTCTCAACGGGGTCCAGGCCGGCCCGAGTGAACACTCCTCGGCGGGCTGCTCATGGTCACGGCGCCAGTCGCCCGCGAAGAGATAGCCACGCGAGTAGTCGACCGTCGGGATGACGCCGGCTGGCTCCGTCCCCCACTCGCATTCAGCCCCCGACAGTTGGGCCGTCGGGGGCGTCGAGGCCAACGGTGAAGCCTGAGCCATCGGTGTGAGCAAGCCCGCGACGACCGCGGCGCTTGCGAGCACGCTGATCAGCGATCGGCGCATGCAGACCTCCCCCGTGATCGGGTCAGTATGTCCAAGCGCGCCTACGGTGGCCAACCAGCGAGGCCGCTATGCACTCGTATGGCACGTATGTCCGAAGCGAGTGCTCGGTCCAAGTGCATCGATCTGCGATCGAATCGTCGGTGCGGGTCGCATCCGCCGGGGAACCGTGCCACGATCGGCGCGTCGCGTGAGGCGCGGCAACGACTTATCGGGGGATCGGGGAGAGATCAATGAGGATGAGCCTCAAGAGCATTGCGGTCACGGGGGCCACGGCCCTGGTGGCGTCCAGCATCGGCATGGCGGTCGTGGCACCAGCGGCCAAGGCTGAGGAGCGACTCCCGGCGACGGACTTCCGGCCGTGCTCGTCGCCCATTCAGTTCTACTGCGTTGAGTCCGTGACGTTTGAGATGGACGGTTTCCCGGCCCAGGCCGGTGTCTGGGTGCCCACGGGGCAGCCGATCCCCGACGCGTCGTCCGATGACACATCCATCGCCCCGATTGCCCCCGGGCTCCAGCCCACGTCGCCGACGGTTACCTACCCCGGTCGATGGTCCTTCCCCGGGTTCCCCGTCGACTTCGTCGGTTATGACGGCATCTACGTTCAGGTGGGTCCCGCATCAACAGCGTCAGACGTCGCTTGGGTGCGGATGCAGCCAGTGTCGGCACGCGCGGACGGCACCGTGGGTCGAGCGGTGTCCTTCGAGG
>CAYGMM010000161.1:0-4779 GCA_964351035.1 uncultured Actinomyces sp. | reverse complement strand
CGACCTGACCGACCCGGCACCGGCGACGACGTTCGCCCACCTCGACGCAACCACGGTGCTCTCGCGTCCGATCTCTGAGCTCGGTATCTACCCGGCCGTGGATCCGCTCGACTCGACCTCGCGCATTCTCGACCCGCGCTACGTCGGTGACGAGCACTACGCGGTCGCGGCTCGCGTCAAGGAGATCCTGCAGCGCTACAAGGATCTGCAGGACATCATCGCGATCCTCGGTATGGATGAGCTGTCCGAAGAGGACAAGATCATTGTCAACCGCGCCCGCCGCATCCAGCGTTTCCTGTCGCAGAACATGTTCGTCGCCGAGGCCTTCACCGGCCAGCCCGGTTCGTTCGTGCCGGTCGAGGAGACGATCTCGTCGTTCAAGGCGCTCGCCGATGGCGAATACGACCACATCCCCGAGCAGGCCTTCTTCATGTGCGGCGGCATCGAGGACGTCGAGGCCAAGGCGGCCGAGCTCGCCAAGGAGTCCTGATCGTGGCCGAACTCGAGGTCTCCGTCGTCTCTGCCGAGCGAGCAATCTGGCAGGGGCAGGCGAAGAGTGTCGTGGCGAAGACGCCGGACGGTGAGATGGGCATCCTGCCCGGTCACTCGCCGGTGCTCGCGCTGCTCCTTGAGGCACCGCTGCGCATCGAGACGACCGACGGCACCAAGGTGCTCGTCGCCGTACACGGTGGGTTCTTCTCGATGGACTCCAACAGGGTCAATGTGATCGCTGAGACGGCCGAGTTGGCCGAGGAGATCGACGTCGAGCGGGCGAAGGCGGCGCTCGAGCGCGCCAAGCGCGATGGGGCCGAGGGCGATGATCCCGAGGCTCGCGCGGCACGTCGGGCCGAAACCCGTCTCAACGTCGCGATCGGCCACTAGGGATTCCCTCTCCCGCGAGTGCGTTCACCCTGCCGTAGGGCTGTCACAGCGCAACGGAGTGTGAATCGTGAGGCGTCGGCCTCTTGAGGCATCCGGTGGGACAGATGGTCGATAGTCGCCCACCACGGCAAGTTATCGACCGTTTCTCCCGCTAAGCGGGACAAACGGTCGATGGAGGGGGATTTGGGACCCGTATCGACCATTTGTCCCTGTGCGTTGTCGTCCCCGAGTGTTGTCGTCCCTGTGCGTTGTTGTCCCTGAGTGGATGGTGCGGGAGGGCTACTTGCGCCCGCCGCCGGGCTGCCACAGCACATCGCCACCTGCATCAAGGTTGGCGCAGCGGGCCAGGATGAACAGCAGGTCGGACAGTCGATTCAGGTAGTGCGCCGCCATCGGATTCATCGAGTCGCCGTACTCATCGATGGCCCGCCAGGTCGCCCGCTCGGCCCGACGCACGACGGTCCGCGCCACATGCAACAAGGCAGCTCCCGCCGAGCCACCGGGCAGGATGAAGGAGCGCAGCGCCTCCAATCGCGCGTTGTAGTCATCGCAGGCCGCCTCGAGTCGCTCGACGTACTCGGGGGTGATGCGCAGAGGCGGATGCTCCGGGTGCGGCACCACCGGGGTGCACAGGTCTGCCCCCACGTCAAAAAGATCGTTCTGTACGCCGGTCAACAGCGCGGCGATGTCCTCGGGCAGATCGCCAAGGGCCAGGGCGACCCCGAGGGCTGAGTTGGCCTCGTCGACGTCGGCGTAGGCGATGAGCCGCAGATCGGTCTTGCGAGTCCTGGACATGTCGCCGAGGGAGGTCGTCCCGTCGTCGCCGGTCCGGGTGTAGATCCGCGTCAGGTTCACCATGCCTCGACCCTAGGGGACGCGCGGCCCAGGTGCGCGGCGTGGCTGACCCACCCGCCTAGCATGGGCGCGTGGAGGCGCTGCAGATCACCGGAGGCCATCGGCTCACCGGTGCCGTGCGCGTGACAGGCGCCAAGAACAGCGTGCTCAAACTGATGGCCGCCGCCATGCTGGCACCGGGCCGGACGACCCTCACCGAGGTGCCCGGCATCCTCGACGTCGAGATCATGTCCGAACTCCTACGCCGACTCGGTTGCACGGTCGAACTCGATCTGGCTCACGGCGCCGTCGTCATCGACGTTCCCGAACAACTCGAGCACCGCGCCGACTACGACCTCGTCCGCCGAATGCGCGCCTCCATCACCGTGCTCGGCCCCCTGCTGGCCCGCTGCGGCGTCGTCGACGTGGCGCTGCCCGGGGGCGACAACATCGGCTCCCGCGGACTCGACATGCATGTGTCGGGACTGCAGCGCATGGGCGCCGAGGTCACCATCGAGCACGGCTACCTCATCGCATCCGCGGCCAATGGACTACGCGGCGCCTCGGTCTGGTTGGACTTCCCCAGCGTGGGCGCGACCGAGACCATCCTCATGGCGGCCGTCACCGCTGACGGCCGCACCGTGATCGACAATGCCGCCCGCGAGCCGGAGATCGTCGACATCTGCGCGATGCTGGCCGACATGGGGGCGCACATCGACGGCATCGGTACGTCGACCCTGGAGATCACCGGCGTCGCACACCTGTCGCCGGTCGAGCACGCCACCGTCCCCGATCGCATCGTCACCGGCACCTGGGCCGTCGCGGCGGCCATCACTCGCGGAGATATCACCATCGACAACGCACGCCCAGAGCACTTGCAGATCGCCCTGGACAAACTCACGACGGCCGGTGCGCAGGTAAACACATTCGACGGTGGACTACGCGTCACGATGGATCGCCGTCCGACGGCGGTCGACATCGTCACGCTGCCCTATCCCGGCTTCCCGACCGATCTGCAACCGCAATTCATCGCTCTCAATGCCGTCGCCGAAGGCACGGCGATGGTGACGGAGAACCTCTTCGAGGCACGGTTCCGCTTCGTGCACGAACTCGTGCGATTGGGCGCCGACGTACAGACCGAGGGACACCACGCGCTGGTACGTGGCCGCGAGCAATTGAGCGGGGCACCGGTGGAGGCGACCGACATCCGTGCCGGAGCCGGACTCGTCCTTGCCGGTCTGGTCGCCGATGGGGTGACCTCGGTGCACGAGGTGCACCACATCGATCGTGGCTACGCCGGGCTCGTCGACGACCTGGTTCGACTCGGCGCCGACATCACGAGGGTCCCGGTCCCGGGCTGAGCATGGCGCGCGCCCGATCGAGGTCATCGGGCCACACCAGGATCCGGGGTCCATCGAGGGTCTTGGCCAAGGTGGCGCGGATGCCGGCTGCTTCGAGAGTCTGCCGGGAGATCTCTCCCTCGATGTACGTCGTGGGGCTCGCCACCGGCACCAGGACGCCGTAGTCATCCTCCTTGCCGGGCCGCGCGGGAGCGGCGACGACGGACACCCCGCGCCGAAACGCCCATCGCAGCAGCAGGATGAGGATGCCCAGGAAGGCGAACGCCGTGAGGGGCCCCACGACGTAGGAATAGGAGTTCGCCACGGGGACATCGTGGAGCACCTTGGCTCATGGCGCCACCGGACCTACTGGCCAGTAGGCTTGGTGTGTGCCTCGACCCAAGGACCGTCCGTGGCTCATGCGGACCTACGCCGGCCACTCCTCGCCGGCCGAGTCCAATGCGCTCTACCGGCGCAATCTCGCCAAGGGGCAGACCGGGCTGTCCATCGCCTTCGACCTGCCCACGCAGACCGGCTACGACCCCGACAGTCCGATGGCGGCGGGCGAGGTAGGGCGTGTTGGCGTGCCGGTCGCCGACCTCGGCGACATGCGTGCCCTCCTCGACGGCATCCCGCTCGACGAGATGAACACCTCGATGACGATCAATGCGACCGCGATGTGGCTCTACGCGCTGTACGTCGTCACGGCTGAGGAGCAGGGCGTACCCGAGTCCGCGCTGCAGGGCACAACCCAGAACGACATCATCAAGGAGTACCTCAGCCGCGGGACCTATGTCTTCCCGCCGGGGCCGTCCCTGCGTCTGATCACCGACATGGTGGTGCACACGGTCGAGCACGCACCCAAGTGGAACCCCACGAACATTTGCAGCTATCACCTGCAGGAGGCGGGGGCGACTCCAGTCCAGGAGATCGCCTTCTCCATGGCCACCGCGATCGCCGTACTCGACGCGGTGCGCGACTCGGGCGCGGTCCCGGCCGAGCGGTTCGGCGAGGTCGTCAGTCGCATCTCCTTCTTCGTGAACGCCGGAGTGCGCTTCATCGAGGAGATGTGCAAGATGCGTGCCTTCGTCGCGCTATGGGATGAGATCACGAGGGATCGCTACGGCGTTACCGATCCCAAGCAACGTCGATTCCGCTACGGCGTACAGGTGAATTCGCTCGGGCTCACCGAGGCGCAACCGGAGAACAACGTGCAGCGCATCGTGCTGGAGATGTTGGCGGTGACGCTGTCGAAGGATGCGCGGGCGCGGGCGGTCCAACTGCCAGCGTGGAATGAAGCACTCGGGCTGCCGCGCCCCTGGGATCAGCAGTGGTCGCTGCGTATTCAGCAGGTGTTGGCGGAGGAGACGGACCTGCTGGAGTACGACGACATCTTCACCGGCAGCACCGTCATCGAATCAGCCGTGGCGCAGATGGTGCAGGAGGCCCGCGCCGAACTTGATCGGATCCTCGCTGACGGTGGTGCCGTGGCGGCTGTGGAGAGCGGCTACATGAAGTCCGAACTCGTCAAGGCACACGCCGCTCGCCGCGCGCGGATCGAATCCGGCGAGGAAAAGATCGTGGGGTTGAACTCGCACATCGAGACCGAGCCCAACCCGATGCTGGCTGATCTCGATGCGGCCATCCAGGTCGTGGACGCCGACGTCGCCGAGCGGGCCATCGCCGATGTGCGTGCGTGGCGCGCGAATCGCGACGAGGCACG
>CAYGMM010000160.1:4218-4781 GCA_964351035.1 uncultured Actinomyces sp. | reverse complement strand
CCCCTTTCGTATCCGCTCCTCAGCCTTCTGCACCGCAGCTCCTCGCGGCGGTCCCTCGGTCGCGCCGACGCGCGCGGCCGCGAGCGCGGTGTCGAGCAGTCGGCGGCGGAGGCGGCCGAGCAGAAGCTCAACGTCCAACCGACCGGAGCGGTGATCTCGCTCAGGCTCGTCAACTGGATCTTCGTCGGATCGATCTCCTGCACGATCTCCTGCGACACGACTCCAGCACCGGAGACCGGCATCGCCGCAACGAGATCGACCTTGGCGTCGGGTGCCACAGGGTCGGGAGCAGCCGTCACGGTGATCGACGTGCCGGCTGCCTGGGCCATGGACGGTGCCACCACTCCCGCCACGAGGAGGGAGCCGGACAGGGCAGCACCCAAAAGGCCTTGGACGGGGCGTGAGAGCACGAGGGAACCTCCGAGAGTGGGCTCCTGCCATCCCACCTGAAGGCCCCCATCTGAGGCAGACCACGAGTGTCACGCCTTCGATGACACGCGTGTAGTCCGAACGCCCTACACGCGTCATTCCCCCAAATTTGCTGGGCAATTCCCGGGCTAGCA
>CAYGMM010000160.1:0-4208 GCA_964351035.1 uncultured Actinomyces sp. | reverse complement strand
ATGGAGCAACTCGGGATGTAGGAGGTCCACCGCTGTGACGTCGCATCGCATTTGCATCGTCGAGGATCACCCGATGATGCGCGACTACCTCGTGCAGCAAGTGCAGCGTCTGCTCGGTTCGTTCGACCTGGCCTACTCCGGCGCATCGGCAACGGCCGCCAGCGACGCCATCGGCATCGAACCTGCCGACTGTGTGATTCTCGACCTCGACCTCGGCGAGGGCACGAACCTTCAGGACAACCTTCGCGCCATGGTGGATACCGGAAGCCCCGTTCTCATCGTCAGCGCCAATGCGACGGCGCGCCTCATCCAGGACGCTGTCGCTGGCGGTGCTCAGGGATACGTATCCAAGAACTGTGAACCTGACGAGTTCGCGCGCGCACTCGCAGCCATTCTGGGTGGGCAGACGTATGTGTCACCGAGCCTGGCGGCAATGCTGGCCGTTCCCGTGCGGCAAGATGTCAAGCTCTCGGCACAGGAGCAGCGAGCGCTGAAGTTGTACGCCTCGGGGATGAAGTTGGACGCCGTCGCACGGTCGATGGGCGTGCAGTCCGGCACCGCCAAGGAATACATCCGTCGGGTTCGAGAGAAGTACGCCCTGGCAGGTGACCCGCTCCCCTCCAAGGTCGACCTGTTTCGCAAGGCGCAGGAGGAGGGCCTCCTCTGAGCGTGATCGAGGTGCCAGGGCCGCGCGCGCCCTTGACTCACCTCACCCAGCGCATCCGTCGCGGCATTGCCGCCGTCAGCGGGGTCGTCGGCTTTGGTCCGTCCGTCGTTGCCCTCTTCGCTCAGCGCGACCTGATTGACCTCGTGGACATTGCCGTGCTGGTGATTCCCATGGCTGTGTGGGTTTCCGCATGGTTCGCGCGTCGATACACGCAGACTCTGCTCACCGGATCGCTTGCGCTCTTCCTGCTGGGCATCGTGATCATCCCCTGCAGCGCCGGCTTCCTCTGGCCGCGGTTGGCTGGCATTGCTCTCGCGCTGGCCATCACCGCCGCCACGACCGGAGGCGTTGTCACCACGGCCCTGCTGAGCATCTTCGGCGTCGTTCTGGTGTTCATCGACAGCGACAGAGCAGTGCCGCACGGCGAACACATCTCCACGACGCTTCTCGACCAACTAGGCACCAGCCTCGGCATCGTGCTCATCGCTCCGGCTATGGCGTATCTCGCCAACCTGTGGACCCGCGTCTGCGCTCAGAGAGACACCGCAGCGAACGCAGCGCGCGATCGCGAGGCACGGGCACTGGCCGCAGGGCGCGCTTCGGCAGTCGGCTCAGCCGTTGATCGACGAATCCACGAAACAGTACTGAACACCCTCGGCGCAATTGCCCGTGCTCAGATCGACCAGGAGGCAGCCCGACAACAGTGCATCAACGACCTGGCCGAATTGGACTCCCTCACCGTGGCCGCACCGCGTTCTGTTCAGGACATGCTGGCGCTTCTCCTTGAACGACATCCCGTCCCCGGTCCCATCCTGTCGGTCGTGCACTCGGACGTCCGCTTCTACGACGACGAGACAGCCCAGGTGGCGTTCGACGCGGTCGGCGAAGCCTTGCGCAATGTCGTTCGGCACTCGGGAGCCACGCGCACCACCCTCCGCGCGACGGCCCAGTCACGCCACATCACCTTCGTCGTCATCGACGATGGAGGCGGCATGGACGCCTCCGCCCAGGAACGATTCGGCATGCGTCGCGCACTCACCGATGCCATCACCTCCGTGGGTGGTGACGTGCGGATCACCTCAGCGTTGGGGCAGGGCACCCGAGTCGAGATCTCGCTGCCCATGTCAACCCCACGCATCGCGGCGCCGCGACGAGAGTCAGCCCTCAACGTCCTGCTCGGCCCGGCCGGGGCGCGCTTGGCCATGCTCCCGGCCGTCGCGCTTGGCCTCCTCCTGCTGATACCCATCGCGTTGACCTTCAGTGCGCCTTGGACGATCGCCGCGCCCTACCTCGCCTTTGCCGCGGTCGTCCTCTGGCTCGGTGCCCACTGGAACAGTGGCTATGCAGCCATCCTCAGTTGGATCTCACTCGCACTTCTGCTGACCACCCAGTACGCCGCGTGGTCGACGCTCCAAGGGTGCGACTCGGCCGGCGGGCTCCACCTCATCCTCTTCGCCACCGCCGGGGCGATGGTGCTCCCCGCGTTGGCTCTGCGTCAGCTCGCCTTGTCTGGGCTCCTACTCGCCGCTGTGTCATTGCCGACGATCACCATCCCCTGGGCCCTGCCCACCACGTGCCGTGCCGAAGCGGCCATCCCCGCCGTGGAAACCACCATTTGGGTGGCCTTGCTCGTCGGGATCATCGCGCTGCTGTCGACCGCCGTCGATCGTTCCGATGCGTCCCAGGATGAGCGCTGGACGGAGATCGCCCTCGCTGATGCGCAGCGCATTGCGCGAGAAGCTGCCGATGAGCGCTGGCGGTCTGTTGACGTCGAAACCCGGGCCCTCCTCGTGAACGTCTCCACCGGAGCCGCCGCCATCTGGCAGCCGGAGGTGCGCTCCGCAGCAGGTCGCCTGGAGAATCGGCTCCGCTCGCTGCTCGAGACCGCCCGAATAGGCAATGCCACTGGCAGGACGTCTCTCGAGTCGGTTGTAGAGCTCGCGAACACTCACGGCACAGCACTGTCCATGACGGTCATCGATGACACATGGAACGAGGAGCCACCCGCCGAGGTCATCGACAGCTTGGTTGCCGTGGCATGCAACCCGGCCACGGATTCAATGTCTCTCACCGTCCTCGACGGAGAGATCCTCGTCTCCGCCCCCAGGGACGCACTGACCGATGCCGGGTTGGTTGATCTGGCCGAGACGGAACACGACGACATCTACGTCGCCTCCCTGGCCTGGGCCAACACAGATGCGGGACCCAGCGATGAGTAGCCGCGTCTCACTGTGGGACTCGCGCCTGAACGATCTCTACCAGGTGCGTGGATGGCTCATGCGCCTGCTCTTCACCGAGGCCTGGGTGTTCGCCACATTGGCAGGACTGACTTCGTGGAGCAGCCTCACCGCGCTCGATGGGCTACTCATGGCCGTCGGTGCGGCCCTCATCGTCGCCGGTTGGGTGCTGCGACACCACACCATCGGCCTCTGGCTGATCGTCGGTGCGCCGCTCACACTCGTGGTCGCTGCAGCTCTTGGCGCCCCGGCGGGCTCGGCCCGTTGGATCGCCCTGGCCGTGTCGATCGGACATGTCACCTACGGACTCGTCCTGCTCACATCGCGCCGACTTGGCCTCGCTGTCACCGTCATCGCCACGGCTCTCCTGGCGCTCATCTGGTCCCGCGACCCGCAGAACGTCGTTCCTGGTGCACTTGCCGTCGCCGGTGGTTGGATCGCCGTCGCCAGCCTCGCTGTCTCCGGCATCGCCCTGTGGTTCGCCTGGCACGCGCTCGTGCGACAGGCTGAGGTGGACGACGCGCGTATCGCTCGTCTTGCCGACCGCGCGCGCGCCGAAGTCGAGACGCAGGAAAACTCGCGGCGTTGGCGGGCAACGGTCACGGCGATTCACACCGGTGTGCTGGCCGCTTTGGACTACGTCCTGCGCCACGATCCGCTCGATCCCACACAGTTCCAGCACTTCCTGAGGGAGCATCCCCTCTCACCAACGAGCCCGGACTCGAATGCTCCGGAAGTTCGTCAGGCGACGGCCGCACGCATTGCCGCGGGCATCGTGACCATGGACTCCAGCGTGTTCGAACTTCCCCTCTCCGCAGATGGACATGTCGCCGTACGCACGGCCGTGTCCGAGTGCGCGTTGGACGCGGCGACGAACCGCGGCGCCTCGGAGGTTCGCGTCACCGCGACCGAGGTAGGTGACCGATGCCTCATCCGCATCGCCGACAACGGGACCGCGGCCGACGACCACCTGGGCGAGTCGCCCCGAGATGCCATCCTCACCGAATCGCTCGGCAGCGTCGGTGGCTCGTGGGAGGTCAACCGCGTCGAGGGCAACACAGTCCTCACGATGGAGCTGCCGGCCGACGCCCACGTGCCCATGAGCGGAGCGGTTGGCGATGGATTCGACAAGGGACGCGTCCTCATCGGCACGCCCCTCATGGCGATCGGCGCCGTCGGCTTGTCCTTCGCCCTGATCGTTGGGCTCTCGGCTGCTCGTGGATGGCCGCTCATCGTTGACGCCGTACTCGCCATCGCGGCGGCGATCATCATCTTCGTCCGTCGAGGACGGGCTCCACTCCTCG
>CAYGMM010000159.1:0-4828 GCA_964351035.1 uncultured Actinomyces sp. | reverse complement strand
AGGAAGGACGACATCCGCGTCGATGTCCACATGCGGCCGCCGTCGAGTACCGCGAAGGCCGCGAGGTGTGACCGGTCCTCGATCCAGTCGCGTGCGGCCGGGCCTAGGGCGAACGCCGTTGTGGCCGCGATGTCGACCTCTGTCAGGCGATCACCGATGACGGTCACGGACAGCACCTCGCTGTCCTGAGTGCGCTGGACGTGCTCGCCGCGCTCGCTCGTGCCGGAGGTGGCGACGGCGAGTGGGTCCCGTCCGCCGATGACGGCCACGGACCGGGTGCGATCGCGCGGATCGGCGATGGCCACCCGCCAGTACTGGTCGGCTTCTCGAACGCCGTGGGCCTGGACGTCGCCGCCGCCATTGACCAGGTGATTGGGCAGCCCTGCGTCGAGCAGGATCGTGCTCGCACGTTCGATCGACCAGCCCTTGACGACGCCCGAGGGATCGAAGCGACCGCCGGGCTCAAGGGTGAAGGCACCGGCACCGTCGGCAACCGCCGCGCGCCCGATCTCCAGGACTTCGCCGACGAGCGGATGCGCGTCAGCTAGGTCTAGTGATCCATCCCGAATCCGCGACACGTCGCTCCCAGGCTTGTACGTCGAGAAGGTCTCATCGACGAAGGTGAGCCACTCCCTGGCGCGCTGCACGGCCGGAAGCGCTGCCGCCTCATCGGCGGCGACGGCGTACGACACGACGGTCCCCATGACGTCCTGGGTGTCACGGAACACGGCGGCACCTCACATCTGGTCGAGGATCGACTGCAGCGAATCGCGGTATCCCTCGGAGGTGTACGTCGCCCCGCTCACGGAATCGAATGACGTGCCGACCTGGGTGGCGACCTCGTCGAGATAGGGAACCACCTGCTCGGTGATGCGCGCCGAGTGTCCGTCGTTGTGGGGAGCGTCGATGGCGTAGACCTGGCAGATCTGGCCGTCGGCGACGAGCGCCGCCACCTGCACCGGGCCCCAGCGGGTGTTGATCGAATCGCCCACCACCTCCTGCGCGGCATCGCAGCCGGTAGCAGCCTGGCTCTGAGTGCCCTGCGACGAGGTGTCCTGGGAGGTGGTGCCGGAGGTGGTGTCCGGCGAGCCCGACGTGGTGTCCGGCCCGTTGCTGCCGCCGCCGGTCGAGCGCTGCGTCGTCGACATGGGCGCATTGGACAGGGGAGCGCTCGCCAGCGGCGCCGCGTCGGAGGAACCGCCCAGTGCAGGGTCGAAGAGTCCGACGACGGCGACCGCGGCGGTGCCGATGAGGACGGCCGGAGCTACGCGCCGGAAGAACGTGGGGGAGTTGCTCATCAGACACCGAACCTTTCGCGGTGGATGCGGGAGCCGGGGACGCGGATAGCGCGCAGGGACTTCTCGACGGCGTACTCGAAGGACTCGGGGCCGCAGAGGTAGGCGTCACGGGTGGCGATATCCGGCACGGCCTTGCGCAGCAGCCTCGGGTGGAAGGGATCACCGTCACCGAAGAGAACGCGCGGGCCGACGAGTAGGTGCACGCGACCGTTGCGTGCGGCGACCAGGGCTTCGATCTCCTCGCGGTGCACCAGATCCTCCTCGCGTCGCGCACGCAGGATCACCACCGGCTCCTGGTCTGGGGTGAGGTCCTCGAGTACGGACCGGATGGGTCCGATGCCGGCGCCGGCGCCGAAGAGAACGACCCGGCGGCCACCGGACTCGCGCGCGGTGAAGGAGCCGTAGGGACCTTCGAGCAGGACCGGGGTCCGCGGGCGCAGCGACAGGATGTCGTGGCTGCCGTCACCGAGGTCCTTGACGGTGAAGCGAAGTCCGTCGGTGGTTGGCGCGGCGGACAGGGAGAAGGGATGGGTCTGCCACCACAGCCCCTTGGTGAGGATGCGCAGGTGGAAGAACTGGCCGGCCTCGGCGCGCATGCCGCGCATGCCGGGGCCGGTGATGTGCAGGGCACCCATCTCCGGGCTCTCGCGGGTGACCTTGGCCACGGTCAGCGGTCCGCGGGTGAGGGAGCGGACGAAGTCGCCGGTGCGGGCCCACAGGACCCACGCGAAGGCACCGATCGAGATGAACAGCCACCAGGCCAGGCCCGCACCTCCACCGACGAGATCGGTGCCGAGGGTGATCTGGTGACCGAAGGCCAAGAGCACGGCGAGGTAGCCGGTGAGGTGGATGTAGTACCAGGTCTCATAGGCGATGCGTTGCTTGATGCGTCGCCAGGAGGTCAAGCCAACGGCGAGGAAGAGCAGTGTGCCCATGAGCGCCGCGAGCATCCATGGTTGATTCGCGACCAGGTCGATGAGTGCGGCGATGGGATTCTCACCGGTCGGCATACCCCACGCAATCGTGTCGACCACGGCGTGGACCGTCACGAGCGCGACCGTCGTGATGCCGACGATGCGGTGCCACACCAGCATGCGGTCCAGGCCGAAGCGTCGCTCCAGACCGCGTGGTCGTGCGGCGAGGATGAGCCCGGCCAACGCGGCGAGGGCGGCGTACAGGCCGGTGAGGCGACCGATGGAGGACAGCAGATCCGACAGGGAGTCGAAGGCGGTGTCCAGCCCGCCGTTTCGCCACCACAGGGCCGTGGTGATGGCGACCACGGCGAAGATGACGACGAGTACGTCGCTGGTCAGCAGCCGCGGGCGTGGGGGAGCGTTGAGGCGCTGGCGCCGTCCGCCGCGGCCCGTCGGGGCCGTCTGGTCGATCCGCCGCCCCACGGGGATGGGTGTGGTCTCAAGCACCGTCATGACTCCACGGTGTCGGACTCATCTGGACCGGTGCTGACTTCTTCCTGTGCGCCACCTGTGAGTGGCAGGGAGATGGTGAACGTCGAGCCGCTGTCGGCTGACGTCGAGAGATCCACCGAACCCCCGTGGGCGAGGACGAGGGAGCGCACGATGGCCAGACCCAGGCCGCTGCCGCCGGTGCTTGAGTTGCGGGACTCGTCGGTGCGGTAGAACCGCTCGAACACGCGCTCGGCATCGGCGGGGCTGAGTCCGGGACCGTCGTCGGAGACCGACAGTGTGGCCGTGCCCTCGCCGGTGGCGAGCATGATGCGGACGGCGCCGGCGGTGTGTTGAAGCGCATTGGCGACGAGGTTGTCGAGCACCTGGCGCAGTCGGAGAGCATCGCCGGTGACCAGGGCGGGTTCGGCGAGGCTCACCTGCAGTTCGATCGAGCGATCGGCGTAGGCGGCGTCGAACTCGGCGCGTGCGGACGTGGCGATGTCCAGCAGGTCGACCGCACGACGCTCGAGGGGACGCTGTTGGTCCATGCGGGCGAGTAGGAGTAGGTCCTCGACGAGCACCCCCATCCGCACGGATGCCTCCTCGATCCGGCGCATCGCGTGCTGCGTCTCCTGCGGCGAGTTCGCGCCCTGCGAGTACAACTCGGCGAAGCCGCGAATCGTCGTCAGCGGAGTACGCAGTTCATGGCTGGCATCGGCGACGAACCGGCGCATCCGGCGTTCGGAGGCGCGGGCCTCGGCCTCGGAGGCCTCTCGCTCACGGAAGGCCGTGTCGATGCGGTCGATCATCGCGTTGAAACTCGCGGCGAGACCCCCCACCTCGGAGCGTGGGTCACCCTCGGGCACGCGCTCGGTGAAAGCGCCGTCACTGGCGCCTGCCGCGATGTCGTGTGCGGTGCGCTCGACCTCGGCGAGGGGCCGCAGCGTCCAGCGGACGAGGACGTATCCCAGCGCGGCGATGGCGATGAGAATGACGGCGCCGATGATGAGTTCGAGGAGCACCAGCCGCGCCAGCGTTGCGTCAATGTCGTCCAAGCTCTGCGCGACCACGACGTATCCGGAACCGTCCCGTAGTGGCGCGGTCATCACGCGCCACGAACTGCCGATGCCGCCGATGGACACAGGGGTCCGCGGTGCCTCGTTAATGGTCCAGACGGGGATCTCCGGAACGCCGTCCTCGGATGGGGTGGTCATGTCGACATAGCTGGTGCCGTCGGCATTGACGTAGCGCACGAAGAATTCGCGCGGCCCACCGCCATCACCGTCGCGACCGCTGCCGCGGCCCTCCTCGCGCATCTGGTCGTTGTGGCCGACGAATCCGGAGAGGCGACCCGCGTTCTCGACCAGTGCGTTGTCCAGGCGAGAAGTGAGGTAGGTGCGCAGGGCGATAACGGCTGAAGCGCCGGCTGCGACGAGCCCGAATCCGGTGATGGCGACCAGGAGGGCGGCGATCGTCACGCGGAGGGGGAATCGCGCGAGAACGCGACTCATGACCGTGGCTCGCGCAGGACGTAGCCGACGCCGCGCACGGTGTGCAGCAGGCGGGGCTCCGTCGTGTCGATCTTGCGTCGGAGGTAGGAGATGTAGGACTCCACGACGTTCGCATCGCCGCCGAAGTCATAGGACCAGACGTTGTCGAGGATCTGTGCCTTGGACAGCACCCGGGACGGGTTCTCCATCAAGAAGCGCAGCAGTTTGAATTCGGTGGGGGAGAGTTCGACGGGTTCACCGGCCTTGGTGACCTCGTGGGCATCCTCGTCCAGGGTGATGTCGGCGAAGGTGAGGGTGTTGTTGGGCGTGGCTGGAGCCGGAGCTCCACTGCGCCGCAGGACGGCACGGATGCGCGCGATGACCTCGCCAAGGCTGAACGGCTTGGGGATGTAGTCATCGCCCCCCGCCGTGAGTCCGGCGATGCGATCCTCGACGGCATCGCGGGCGGTGAGGAAGAGCACCGGCATCCGTAGACCCTCATTGCGGAGCCGGCGTACGGTCTCGAAGCCGTCGAGTCCGGGCATCATGACGTCGAGCAGGATCAGATCCGGGGACTCGCGCTCGGCGAGGCGCACCGCGTCGGCACCCCGCGTGGAGGTGAGGACCTCGAAGC
>CAYGMM010000158.1:0-4843 GCA_964351035.1 uncultured Actinomyces sp. | reverse complement strand
CGCAGTTCAACGGCGGTGTCAACACGTTTGAGATCGTCGGAGACACGGTGTATGCCAGCGGCTACTTCACCACCGTCGGCGGGACGAGCCGCAATCGAGCGGCGGCTGTCGACCTGATCACTGGTGCGGTCACCGCGTGGAATCCCAACCTTGACAACTGGGCCGAGGACCTCGCGATCGTCGGCTCGACGGCGTACCTCGTCGGTGAGTTCAACACGGTCGGTGGTGTCACCCGGCGCAAGGCAGCCGCGGTGCGGATCGACGATGCGGGGACGCTCACCAACTGGAATCCGAATCTGAACTACGGCGGGCGCGCCATCGCCATCAACGACAACATCGCCTACATCGGCGGCTTCTTCACGACAGTAGGCGGTGTGACCCGCAACAGGGCCGCGGCCATCACGATCGACGACACCGGATCGCTGACCAACTGGAATCCCAACGCCAACAAGTACGTCTACGACATCCTCCTCGACGGGGACTCGGCGTACCTCGGCGGCGAGTTCACCTCAATCGGCGGCGTGACGCGTCGGTCGGCAGCACAGGTCGCCCTGGACGACAGCGCCACTTTGAGTTCGTGGAACCCCGATGTCGACTGCCCGCGGTGCTCCATGGACTTCATGTCCGACCCATACGTGTCGAAGATCCTTCGCGACGGCGAGTCGATCTACCTCGGTGGCATGTTCGACACCGTCGGCAGTTACGGAGGGTTCACATCAATTGCTGTGGTGTCGGCGGACGACACCGGGGCGGTTGATCTGACCTGGAAGCCGTCGCTGAGTTCCTCGGTCCCTGATGTCTACGCCTTAGCGGCGGCCAGTGACGGCCTCCGCCTCGGTGGCTACTTCTCGTACGTCGAGTTGAACACGATCGCGTCCACCACCAACTACGGCACGCTTCCCTACGCCGCGTCTATCCCGTCGGCGCCGACGTCTGTCTCAGCGAACGCAGGCAACGCGAGCGCGTCCGTGTCGTGGACGGTCACGAACGACGGACACTCAGCCATCACGAGGGTGGAGTTCGCCCTGGACGACACGACCGTCGTTGACGACAGCACGACTTCCACGTCGAGTCCGCGCAGCATCAACGGTCTGACGAACGAGCAGAGCTACACCGTTTACGTGCGACTGGTGAACGCCGTCGGGACAGGTCCGTGGTCATCGGCTAGTGCGGCGTTCACCCCGGTGGCGCCAACTCCCGCGCCGCCACCGGCGCCCGTCGCTCCAGGCGCTCCGGCTGACGTAACCGCCACCGCCGGTGATGCGTCAGCCACGGTGACGTGGTCCGCCCCGGCAAGTCCGGGCAGTTTCCCGGTGACGAACTACCGCGTGACCGCGAGCCCCGGCGGTCACTCATGCCTCACCGCGTCGATGACCTGTGCGTTCGACGGCCTGACCAACGGCACGGAGTACACCTTCAACGTTCAGGCGCTCAACGGCGCCGGCTGGGGACCGGCAGCGATGAGCAACGCCGTGACTCCTGAGGCATCTCCCCCGCCGCCACCGCCGCCCGAGCCGACCGTCATCACCATCACCGGATCGCGGGCGAAGGGTAATTCGCGCCAGGTGCGGATCGAGGGTCAGGTGAGCGGCGGATCGGTCACCGCAGTGCAGCCGTACTACCGGATCGGTGGTCGCCGCGGCGAGCGCGCTGCCGATCGGTCCGCGCAGGTCAAGGACGACGGCTCCTTCACCTGGCAGCGGCGTACCAGCAGGCGCATCTCGATCTACGTCGTCGCCGGTGACGTGGCATCCAACACGGTGACCATCCGCGCCCGCCGCTGAGCAGCGGCTCCCGGACGCGAACTTTCGCGCAAATGCTTCACCGCAACCGCCCGGGGCGTCAACTTTCGCGCAAATGCTTCACCTGGTGAACGTTCCGCGCGAAAGTTCGCGGGATCACCTCAGGCGACTCCCGCCCGCTGGGCCACCGCCGCCTGCACCGCTGCGATGACCTCCTCCGGCCGCTCGGTGATCTGCTCCCACGTGAACCGCAGCACCATCCACCCGCCCAACACGAGCGCGTTCTGCCGCTCACGATCCCGCTCGAACGCCTGTCGATCGGAGTGGAACGCTCGGCCGTCCACCTCGATGGCGATGCGTAGCCCCTCGTGGGCGAAGTCGATCTCCGCCACGACTCGGCCGTCTACTCCGACGATGGGGCGGTTGGCGACCCACGGCCCCGTGCCGCTGCGCCGCAGGAGGACGGCCATGCGTTGCTCCGCCTCCGATCGCGACCCCGACATAGCCCGGTGCTGCAAACGTCGCAAGCCCTGCGCTCCGCGACGTCCGCGCCCCAAACGCACATCAACCAGCCGCGCAAACTCCTCCGGCCGGAGGAGGCGCTGCTGCAGAACCGAATCGAGGAGCCGGATCGCCTCCGGAGCCGGCAACAGCGTCAGGCAGTCGATCACCGCATCACCTGGTGGAACGAATCGAAGCCCATCCACTTCGCCACTCTCAACGCAATCCGCTCGGCGCAGGACGTGAACGCCGGCGAGGTGGGTGCGCGAGTAGTCGGGCAGGACGACAGCCTGCGTCTGACAGGGGAGTCGCCAGCCGGCATGGCGCATCGCGAGGACACCGCTGATTCGCATCCGCGCGCCAAAGGTGTGGCGCAGGATCCAGGCGAGCGCCTGATCGTCAAGGCCATGCGCTCCGCTGCGGGGCGGCGCGAGCACGATGGCGCTGCCGACTTGCTGCCATGAACCATCCACGACGCGGCGACGTACGACGGCGGGGCTGAATCCGCACTCAAGCAGTTCCTGTCGCGAAACCACCCCGCCGCGGCCATGGGCGATTCGGCGGAGTCGTGGGAGATCCTGGCTTGCGCGGGGCATAACGGCACCCTGCCTCAATTGGCGCGCACGTGTCGGTCGCCGTCCACAGGCCGGCGGGACCCGGGGATCGTCCGTGCGCGGGCCCGTGACGCCGAACCTGCGAACGTTCGGCAAAATGCGTCACCGGATGAAGCAATCGGTCGAAAGTTCAGCTCATTCCGACCGCTGGCGACCGCCAAGGAACCGCAATAGGCCCCCATGGCAGTCTTCGATCATGCGCGTGATCTACGTGGAGAACGACCCCGCCCTCAGGGGTGTGATGACCACCTTCCTCAGCGAGGTCGACGGCGTTGAGGTCGTCTGTGCCACCGGTCTCGCGCAGGAGGCACTCGATCCGGTGCTCGTGGCGCGCGCCGATGTGGCCCTGCTTGATCTGGCGCTCGGCACGACCCAGATGACCGGGATCGACCTCGGCCTCGCCCTGCGCGCGATCAACCCCGACATCGGCGTCGTCATCCACTCCCAATACCCACTGGACACGGTTGCTCGCACGGTGCCACAGGAACTCCTCATCGGCTGGGCCACCGTGCCGAAGTCCGGGGAGATGTCGATCGAGGATCTCGTCGATGTCCTGCGTCAGACATGTCGGGGAGTGTCGACCATCACCGCCAGCCCCTCTCCTGAGGCACCGTCACTGTTGACCCTGCTGTCGATGCGCCAACGTGCGGTCATGAGCCTCGCGGCGACGGGAGTGAACGCTCAGGAGATCGCGAAACGTCTGGGCACGTCGTACGCCGCCGTACGCCAGGAGCTGTCCAATGCCTACCGGATTCTCGCTCCCGACGCGGGACCCACCGACGATCGCCGTACCCGGGCCATCCTCACCTACCTCGAACTATCGCGCGATGACCACGATGAATAGCGACGAGCGACCACTGCCCTGGTGGCATTGGATCGGGCCGTGGCCGTTGCGACCGGTGCCCATCGGCATCGCCACCGCGGTCTTCACTTTCGTCTCCACGGCCTACGCGCTCACCGCGGAATCCCTGCCCTGGCGCATCGCTTTGGCCGCCGCGGTGGGTGTGCTCGTCGGGCTGCCGCTGTGGATTGCGCGGCGAGTGCACCCCGCCGGCTTCGTTCGCCTGTCCCTATACATCGGCTTCATCGCCCTCATCACGATGCCACCCACGATCCTGCGCTTCGCGACCGATTCCGTGCCGGCGTACCCCCGGTTGAACATGCCCGGGGCGTTCGTGCTGACGGCCATCTTCTCCGCGGTCTTCATCCTGCTCTTCCTCGCAATTCTCGGCGCCTCGCAATCTCGGCTGGTCACCGAAGTACGGCGTGCTGATGCCGCGGTGACCGCGCTGGAGCAGCAGTCCGCAGCGCTCCTCGCCGCCGATGAGGAGACCCGGAGACAGGTGGCTCTCCTGCTCCACGATCGCGTTCAGGCAGGCCTGGTCTCCACCTGCCTCCAGTTGCGTCGCGCACTCGGCGGCGACCCACCCCGGGACGAGATCGTCTCCAGGGTCGTCCACCAGCTCGAGGAACTCCGCAGCATCGACGTACGACGTGCTGTCCACGCACTCAGCCCCAACCTGCGCGAATTCGACCTCGTGACAGCCATTGAGGTTCTGGGGCAGACTTATGAGCCGGCCCTGCAGGTGACCTGCACCATGGAGCCCGATAGCGAACTCACCGAGCAGCAGATGCTCGGGGTCTACCGCATCGTCGAGCAGTGCCTGCTCAACTCGGCCATGCACGGCCAAGCCACGCAATGCCATGTGGCGATCACTCACATACCGAGCGGGATCCACGTCGACATCACCGATAACGGCAGCGGCATCACCGGGCCGGTGCAGCAGGGCTTCGGTACCACACTCATCGACACCTGGTGTCGCACACTCGGTGCCGTCTGGTCCCTTCAACCCCAGGGTCAGGGTGCGATCGTCAGCGTCGTGATGCCGGCCAGGACACCGAATTCGAGCTGACCCCATCCGCTTCGAAGTAGACCGTGATCGCCTTTGCCGGTGTGCTCGTCTTCATGGCGCTGAGCTATGGCCT
>CAYGMM010000157.1:0-4846 GCA_964351035.1 uncultured Actinomyces sp. | reverse complement strand
TAAGCCGGATTCTGTCGCTCGCCGAAGCGAGGGGCGATCATCCATCTGGGATCACCGTTGCCGGTGACCTCGTGCGACCTACCAGCAGGATTGGTCCTTGCGGACTGAGCGGGCCGCTCCCTGCTACGGACCCGAAGGTCCTCTTGGTCTTGCTCCGGGTGGGGTTTGCCGAGCCACCGCAGTCACCTGCGGTGCTGGTGGTCTCTTACACCGCCGTTTCACCCTTACCGGCCCGAAGGCCGGCGGTTTGTTCTCTGTGGCACTGTCCCGCGGGTCACCCCGGGTGGGTGTTACCCACCACCCTGCCCTGTGGAGTCCGGACTTTCCTCGACAACTGGAGGTTGCCGCGATCACCCGGTCGGCTCGTCCGCCGCCCTCCCAGGGTAGCCGCTCCCGCTAGGGTCTTCTCCCGTGCTCATCCTGCTGCCGCCCAGCGAAGGCAAGACCCCCGCAGTGCGAGGACGCCCCCTCGACCTGGGCTCGCTGTCCTTCCCGACGCTGACCGATACGCGGCAGGTGGTTGCGGACGCACTGGTCAAACTGGCGCAGGGGCCGGCGGCGAAAGCTCGCGAGACCCTCGGAATCTCGGCCAAGCAGACCGCCGAGCTTCAGCGTGACGCCGACCTGTGGTCGATTCCCACCGCGCCGGCCTCCGCGACCTACACCGGGGTGCTGTACGACGCTCTCGACTTCAGCACCCTCGGCACTGCCGAGCGTCGCCGCGCCGGCACCGACGTGGCCATCGCTTCTGCCCTGTTCGGTCTGGTGCGGATGAACGATCGGATTCCGGCCTACCGCCTCTCCGCGGACACCACGCTGCCGAGAGTTGGACGCCTGGCCACCACGTGGCGTGAGCCGGTGCAGCAGGTCCTCCTCGACACCGCCAAACGAGGCATCGTGCTCGACCTGCGCTCATCGGCGTACGTCAATCTCGGTCCTGTTCCCGCGGAACTGTCCGAGCGAACGGCCGTCGCTCGAGTGCTACAGGAGAAGGCTGGAAAGAGAAGCGTGGTGAGTCACCACAACAAGGCCACCAAGGGTCGCATCGTCAGATCCCTGCTCACCGAACCCCGCCCGACCTCCGTCCCCGATCTCGCCGGTGCACTCGGCTCAGCCGGCTACCGCGTGGAGTTGACGCCGCCTCAGAAGGACGGCCTGCCGTGGACGATCGACGTAGTCGTCACCGAGATCTAGACGCCGAACCCACTCCCCACACCGCGCAGGTGTGCCGACTCGGCAAAGCCGAAGAGGCTTCGGTTGCCGTCGGGGAACCAGGCGATCGTCGTCAGCGAACAGGGCGCGAGTTCCATTCGATACAGACTTGACGACAGCGGTGAATCAACGCTGATCCCCGTCATGATCTTGATCGGTGTCACGTGGGAGATGAGCGCGACCCGCTTGCCGGCATGCTGCGCAAGGATCCGACGCCGCGCCGCGTCGACGCGGTCCAGACAGTCCGCGAACGACTCTCCGCCGGGCGGTGCCACATCGGTGGAGCCCAGCCATTCACCGAGTTCTCGTGGCCACCGCTCGTTGACCTCCGCGAACGTGTAGCCATCCCACTCACCGAACGCGCACTCCGCGATCCCGTCCTCCACCTCGACCGGAACGCCCACGCGATCGGCGAGTATCTGGGCGGTCTGCCGTGTGCGCAGCAGGGGCGAGCACACGATGGCCTCGACCCCACCCCGATCGGCCACCTCGCGAGCGAGGGCCTCCGCCTGCTGAACGCCGACCGGCGCCAGTGGAGCGTCGTACCCACCTCGGCCGGAGAATCGCTTCTCCAGGCTCAATTCCGTGGCCCCGTGACGACCGAGGAGCGTCACGGTCGGGGTGCCCAGATCCGTGGCCCAGCCCACCATCTTGGGTGGCGCGGCTCCCTCGCGTTGCTCGACCGCGCGCTCTTCGAGCGCCTCGCCAACGACATCGTCGGTCTCCGGCAGGCCTTCGGTCGGGAAGCGCAAGACCTGAACGACGGAGTCCCCCACCTGGGTATCGAGTGCCTCATTGACCAGCGCGTCCGCGAGTTTGTTGTCGGCGCGGGGCACCCAGGTGTACGCGACGTTCGCCTGCAAGTTGCGCGCCCGCAGCGCCAACTCCCGTAGCCCGGCGTTCTTGATCGACCACCGACCCGACATCTGCTCCACGACGAGTTTGGAGTCCAACCGCGCCTCGATCTGGGCTTCGGGATCGATCGACAGGGCCTGCTCAAGCCCGGCAATGAGCCCGCGGTACTCGGCCACATTGTTGGTGGTCTCACCGATCGTCTCGGCGACCTCGATCAACACCTGTCCGGTGTCACCGTCGCGAACGACCGCTCCGAACGCCGCGGGGCCGGGGTTCCCACGGGAACCGCCGTCAGCCTCGACGACGAGGCGTCGGCTCACAGGCCGGACTCTGCCGTGCGGACCAGGATTCGCCGGCACTCCTCGCAGCGCAGCACCTCATCCTCGGCGGCCTCGCGGATGCGGCCAATGTCAACGGGCGTGAGCTCGATTCGGCATCCCTCGCAGCGACCGCGATGCAGTTGAGCGGCTCCGATTCCGCCGTTGTCGGCGCGGAGCTTGTCGTAGAGGGTCAGGAGATCGGCGGTGACACCCACCGCGGAGGCATCCCGAGCGGCGCTGGCAGTGCGCTCCTCGGCGGCGAGGGCGGCGAGGGCCACATCACGCGCTTCCACAGCTGCGGCCAGGTCCTCTTGCAGTTGAGCCTGTTCGGCCACGAGCGCATCACGACCGCGCGTGGCCTCCTCCAGGCGCTCCATGATTTCGAGTTCGACGTCCTCGAGTTCATTCTGTCGACGAGCCAGCGACTCGAGTTCGTGCTGCAGGTTGGTGAGTTGCTTGGCATCGTTCAAGGAGCCGGAGTCCAGCAGGTCCTGATCTTTGGCCGCCCGCTGGCGCACCAGGTCGACATCGGCGTCGGCCTTGCGTTGCTCCAATTCCAGATCGCTGACCTCGACGCTCGCCACCGTGATGCGATCGGCCAGTTCGCGCAGTGCGGCCTCCAGCTCGGTGACGCGGGCCGCCTCGGGCAAGGTCCTGCGACGATGGCGCACCCGGTCAAGCTCCAGGTCGTGTGCCTGTACGTCGAGCAGGATGAGTTGTACCTGCGGATCAGCCTTCACTCCGCGCTCCTCACGGTGAATGCCCACGGATCCGTGGGGGTGCTCGAGACAGTGCACGTCACGGTAGCGCCCTCTTCGCCCAGATCCTCGATGAGGAGTGCCGCAGCCTGCGCCAGCCAGGGCCACTCGCTCGCCCAGTGAGCGATGTCGACGACGGCGCAGCCGCGATCCTCACGGTGATCCAGCGTTCGATGGTGCTTCAGATCAGCAGTGACATAGACATCGGCGCCGAGCTCATTGGCGCGACCCAGAAGGGAGTCCCCGGATCCCCCACACACGGCAACGCGATGTACGACGCTGTCGGGGTCCCCGGCCACCCGCACACCGTGCGCGGTGCTCGGCGTCTCCGCGGCCACAATGTCAGCGAACTGGCCGAGGGACATCGGCTGGGGCAACTCGCCTATTCGCCCCAGGCCCGACTCGGTCATCGGCTCAGTGACGACCAGGCCGAAGGCGGTCGCGAGGGCGTCGCTTACGCCGGGTGTCGCGACGTCGGCGTTCGTGTGGGCGGCGTACAACGCAATGCCGGAGGAGATCAGCCGGTGGATGGTCCGCCCCTTCGGAGTGGTGGCAGCCACCGAATGAACACCGGACAGGAAGAGCGGGTGGTGGGTGATGATCAGGTCCGCACCTTCGGTGATCGCCTCGTCGACCACGGACTCAACGGGGTCCATCGCCCACAGGACCCGGTCGACCTGCTGGTCGAGAACACCGGTGACGAGCCCAACGGCGTCCCATGGCTCGGCAGTGGCGGGCGGGTAGCGCCGCTCCAGAAGGTCGACGATCCGGCGGAGGGTGGGCACAGCCCGAGGCTAGCGTCTGGCACCCTTATCCGGTGCCGACCGGGCGATCACCGGGCGGACGGGGCCTGTAGCTCAGTTGGTAGAGCACTTCCCTTACAAGGAAGGGGTCGTCGGTTCGAGGCCGGCCGGGCCCACGCGGGATTACTCGCTGTGTGAGTGATCTAGTGGCGTTGAGAGTGATCTAGTGGCCTTAGGAACCTCGGCCGGGTACTCGAGCTCAGCGAGGCGCCCGTTACCCGCCCGAGATGGCACCCGCATGAGGTGCGGTTGCTCGTGACTGTCAGCAGCCGATGTTGTTCACGCTGCCATCCGGCATCGTCGTTCGGCAGATATACGCACCGGCCGTGTCCGCGCCGGTCAGGTTCGCGTCCGTCAGGTTCGCCCAGCCCAGGTATGCGTTCAGGTTCGCGTTGGTCAGGTTCGCGCCCGTCAGGTTCGCGTCGGACAGGTTCGCGGCGTTCAGGTTCGCGCCCGTCAGGTTCGCGCCGGACAGGTCCGCGGCATAGAGGTTCGCGCCGGACAGGTTCGCGCCGGACAGGTCCGCGCCTTGGCAGTTGGGTGCGCACCTCAGAGTGGCCCGCCCGACCCGGGTGCGCTGAGCAGCCTGACTGAAGTCAGCACCCTTGAGTTTGGCTCCCCGCAGGTCGGCATGCCGCAGGACGACGCCGCGCAAGTTCGCGTTCTTCAGGTTCACCCCGCGCAGGTCCGCACCGTGCAACTTCGCCCGAGCAAACTTCGCCCCCGACAAATCCCCATGATGCTCAAACACCCACTTATGGGACACGTCCCGACAGTTCACCCCCGGACCCGGCACACAGGTGTGCTTGCCGGTACCGATCCGGTCCCCCGGGGCGGCCGCCACCGCCGGAGCGATCAACCCACCCGCCAACACAACACCGGCAGCACCGGCCACGAA
>CAYGMM010000156.1:531-4846 GCA_964351035.1 uncultured Actinomyces sp. | reverse complement strand
GTGCTCGCTGAAGAAGCGCACAGTGTCGGCGATCATCGCGAGGGTCTCTTCGTTGGTCGTGCGCAGCGCCGCGGCGACAGGGCTCACGGCGGACTTGGCGACGAGAGTGACGACCGGAGCCTGGGAGTCCAGCAGTGCCTTGACCTGCGGATCGTCTTCCACCTTGACCCCGGCCTTGCGCGTGGCACCGAAGGCGACCAACTGAGCGGTCTCGAAGTCGATCTCCTCGCGGGCACGGGCAAAGAACTCAGTGTCCTTGGGGAGGGCCCCGGGCCAACCACCCTCAATGAAGCCGACCCCGTAGTCATCGAGCAGCCGGGCGACCGCGAGTTTGTCGGCGACGGAGTAGGCAATGCCTTCGCGCTGGGCGCCGTCGCGCAGGGTCGTGTCATAGACGTGGAAGTCGTCGCCGAGAGGCAGCGTGGCCATCCGGTCCTCCTCAAGCAAAAAGCCCCCCGCGGGTGCGAAGGGCTGCGCATCGATGCCGCGTCGCGGCGCCGATGCGCTAGGTAATGATGATGGCGTGGAGCACGAGGGCAAGTGTAGCGCGCCCGCTTTCTTTACCCGAAGGGTCGTTAACTCGGCCAGTGAGCAGCACTTCAGGTAAGAACAACGAGCGTCCCGACTAGGCGTCGAGGATCTTGTGCATCCAGGTGTGCTTGTCCGGCGCAGCCCCGGTCTGGATATCGAGCAGGGCCTGGCGCAGGCGCATCGTGACCTCACCCGCTCCGCCATTGCCGACCGTCCAGTTGCCCTTGCGGGACTTGACTTCGCCCACGGGGGTCACGACCGCAGCCGTACCACAGGCGAACACCTCGGTGATCTCACCCGATGCGCACCCGGCCTGCCAGTCCTCCACGCTGATGCGACCCTCCTCGGCGCGGATGCCGAGGTCCTGGGCCACGGTGAGCAGCGAGTCGCGGGTGACACCGGGGAGGAGGGCACCGGTCAGGGATGGGGTCATGATGCGCGCCTGATCGCCGGACCCATAGACGAAGTACAGGTTCATGCCGCCCATCTCCTCGATCCACCGGTGCTCGGCGGCATCGAGCCAGACGACCTGATCGCAGCCGTGCTGGGCGGCTTCGGCCTGCGCGACGAGGGAGGCCGCGTAGTTGCCGGCGCACTTGGCCTCGCCGGTGCCACCGGGTGCGGCGCGGACGTAGTCGTCGGACAGCCACACCGTCACGGGGTGCACGCCCTTGGAGAAGTACGCGCCGGCCGGGGAGGCGATGAGGAGGTACTGGTACTCGCGCGAAGGACGCACACCGAGGCCCCGCTCGGTGCCGAGCATGAAGGGCCGCAGGTAGAGGGAGGCCTCCGCACCACTCGGTGTCCAGTCACGATCGGCGCTGACGAGCGCAGCGATCGAAGCGATGAAGAGTTCCGCGGGCAACTCGGCCATCGCAAGGCGTCGAGCGGAGTTGTTGAAGCGCGTGGCGTTCTTCAGCGGCCGGAAGAGCCAGATAGAGCCGTCAGCGTGCTTGTACGCCTTGAGGCCTTCGAAGATGGCCTGGCCATAGTGCAGGAAGTTCGTGGCCGGATCGAAGGTCAGCGGCTGATAGGGCACGAGTTCGGCGTCGTGCCAGCCCTCCCCCTCGGTCCAGGTCGCCCGGACCATGTGGTCGGTGTAGTGCTGGCCGAAGCCGGGGTTGGCGAGGATCTCCGCACGGCGCTCAGCGGTCACCGGGGCGTCATTCGGCGTTACCTCGATCGGCCACAGATGTGTGTCTGCGAGTCGAGGAGTGTCAGCCGAAGTCGTCATGGAGTGAGGGTACTCACTTGGACGTTCGGGCGCGGGGCGACCGCCCCCATCCAGTTAGGCGCTGGCCGCCCCATCCAGTTAGGCGCTGGCTGCAGCCAGGGCGTCGCCGATCTGACTGGTCGACCGGACGCTGTCTCCGCGCGAGGCGAGATCGGCAGCGACCGCGGCCTCGACCCGGGCCGCCTTCTCCTCCTCGCCGATGAAGTCGAGCATCAGCGCCAGGCTCAGGACCGTGGCGGTGGGATCAGCCTTGCCCTGCCCGGCGATGTCGGGAGCCGAACCGTGCACCGGTTCGAACATGCTGGGGTTGCTTCGGCTGGGGTCGAGGTTGCCGCTCGCGGCGAGGCCGATTCCCCCGCCGATCGCCGCGCCGATGTCGGTGAGGATGTCGCCGAAGAGGTTGTCCGTCACGACGACGTCGAAGCGCTCGGGCTGGGTGATGAAGAACATCGCCGCGGCATCGACGTGCTGGTAGTCGGTGGCCACCTCGGGGAATTCGGCGGCGACGCGATCGAAGGTCCGCTTCCACATGCTGCCGGCGTTGGTGAGCACGTTGGTCTTGTGCACGAGCGTCACGTGCTTGCGGCGACGCATGGCGCGCAGGAAGGCCTCGCGGATGATGCGCTCGGCGCCGTACGCCGTATTGATGCTCTCCTCGGTGGCCACCTCCTGCGGGGTGCCCTTGCGCAGGACGCCACCGGCGCCGACATAGGGGCCCTCGGTGCCCTCGCGGAAGACGACGAAGTCGATCTCATCTGGACCCTTGCCGACCAACGGCGAGGTCACCCCCGGGTAGAGCTTGACCGGACGGTAGTTCAGGTGGTGGTCGAGTTCGAAGCGCAACGGCAGGAGGACGCCGCGCTCCAGCACACCCGGCGGCACACTGGGATCGCCGATGGCGCCGAGCAGGATCGCGTCGTACCCGCGCAGCTCTTCAAGAACCGCAGGGGGCAGCGTCTCGCCGGTGCGGTTGTACAGCCGCGCGCCGAGGTCGTACTCCTGCGTCGTGATCGACATGTCGCCCTTGACTGCGTCGAGGACCTTGAGGGCCTCGTCGACCACCTCGGTGCCGATGCCGTCGCCGGGGATGAGGGCCAGATTCACAGAGCGCGCCATAGGCCGAAGGTTAGTGGTGGCGGCGGAGCGGTCCTGGATGGGGGCGACCTGGCGCACCAACACGCAAGGGTGACGCGAGAGCGCCCACTCGGCAGCGCGAGGCACCTAGTCGACAACCTGCGTTCTCACCAATTCGCCGGTGCCGCTCAGGGTCTCTTCACCGATCGTGATCGTGGCACGCATGGGAGCGATACGGGCCAGGGTGAGCACCTCGCCCGACGGGCCCTGCTCCAACGTCGTACGGCGAATGACGGGGCCACTGCGCTTGGCCATGACGGCGATCTGGAGGGTCGCCTCCTGCTCGGCCAGCACCAGCCCCCCGACGGAACGTCGCACGATCACGCCCACGACCGATGGCTGCAGTGCCGCGCTGGAGAGCCCGGAGGCGATGCGGGTGGCACTCGGCACGCCAGCGGATCCATCGAGCGTCATGGTGGTCGTCAGACAACCAGCGAGATCGCAGCCGGAGTGGACGAGGTTGAGGGCCACTGGGAGGGGCCGTTGAGCTCGGGCCGGACCGGTGACGAGCTGACCGAACGACACCTCGCCGCTCCATTCGCCGCTGACCTGCAGGGTCACGGTGCGACGTACGTCGGGACGGTCGGGGGCCCCCTCACGGGCGGCCTGGGCGGGCGCAGCCCACAGCATCGGAGCCATGAGACAGGCCGCGAGGCCGGCGGGGAGCAATCGAACAAGGGGGGTGGGTCGAGACACAGGAACTCCTCAGGAGCGGGCCGCGGGATCGAGGGAGCATCACGCGGCGATGAATGAAGTGCCGCGACCGTAGGCACCGCGAGGGTCGGCCCAACAGGAGCGGAGCACCGCCTGTGGATGACTCGCCGGAGGAATCCCTGGGGACAGGCTGGTACCCTCGGCGGTGATGTCCACGCAGCGACTCCTCCTTGGTCGCCGCGACGAGGCCTAGGGTCGCCGAAGAGGCGGCCACACCGGCCCCCTCGTCGCGGTGAGTTCTGCTGCGCCGGTCCCCCACCGATCATCTTTGAGGAGACCGACATGACCACCGACATCACGCCTCAGCCCGCACATACTGAGCGCAATCCCCAGCAGCCGTCGCCGATGGCGTGGCAGCGCTACTCCGCCTTCCGCCCCGTCGACCTGCCCGACCGCACCTGGCCGGCCCAGGTCATTGAGCAGGCTCCGCGCTGGTGCGCGGTCGACCTGCGCGACGGCAATCAGGCCCTCATCGACCCCATGTCACCGGCCCGCAAGAAGCGGATGTTCGAGTTGCTGGTCAGCATGGGCTTCAAGGAGATCGAGGTCGGCTTCCCGTCGGCCTCGCAGACCGACTTCGACTTCGTCCGCATGCTCATCGAAGAGGACCTGATCCCCGACGATGTCGTCATCCAGGTGCTGACCCAGTCGCGCGAGCACCTGATCGAGCGCACCTTCGAGGCGATCCGCGGCGCCAAGCAG
>CAYGMM010000156.1:0-521 GCA_964351035.1 uncultured Actinomyces sp. | reverse complement strand
GATGGATGCGGTGCAGGGGGCGGGTGATGTCGTCGTGCACCTGTACAACTCGACCTCGACTCTGCAGCGCCGGGTGGTCTTCGGCCTGGACAAGGAAGGCATCAAGGACATCGCCGTCCACGGTGCCCAACTGTGCAAGAAGTACGCCGAACAGATTGCCGACGAGACCGAGGTCTTCTTCGAATACTCCCCCGAGTCCTACACCGGAACTGAGCTCGAGTTCGCCGTCGAGGTGTGTGACGCCGTCACCGAGGTGTGGCAGCCGACCCCCGACCGCAAGGTGATCCTCAACCTGCCGGCCACCGTCGAGATGGCCACGCCCAATGTGTATGCCGACTCGATCGAGTGGATGCACCGCAACCTGGCACGCCGTGACTCCATCGTGCTGTCGCTGCACCCGCACAACGACCGTGGCACGGCCGTCGCCGCGGCCGAGCTCGGCTACATGGCCGGGGCCGACCGTATCGAGGGCTGCCTCTTCGGCAACGGCGAGCGCACCGGCAATGTCTGCCTGGTCACCC
>CAYGMM010000155.1:0-4894 GCA_964351035.1 uncultured Actinomyces sp. | reverse complement strand
GCGGCGGCCCGCGGCGTGGCACCCTCGCAACCGAGCTTGTCCTGGGCCAGACACACACGGAAGTGTGCACGATCGGACTCCGGTGTGATGTCGTGCAGGACGTAGCCGTTGTTCTTGAAGTCGGCGTACTCAATCCACGGCGTGTTGGCCTTCACCAATGGCGCGATCGAATCGAGCCCGAGCGTGCTGTCACCGAAGAAGGTGGGCGACGAGATGGCGCCGGCGCAGATCTCGGTACCGATCGTTGTGCCCTCCCAGCCGCGGACCGCGCTCGACATCTCCGCGGGCGTCTTGGCCAGGGAGGGGTTGGGCCAGCGCTCGAGCAGGTCGAAGACCAGGTTGGTGTGGAAGTCACCGGTGAGGATCATGGGGTTGCGCACGCCGCCCTTGACGATCGAGCGCACGAGTCGGCCACGGGCGCGCCAGTAGCCGTCCCAGGCGTCGTAGTTGAACAACCCATCCTTGATGCTCGCGATGAACGACGGGTCCGGGAATGCTGCCGCACCATTGAGGTGCGACATCACCGTCTGCTGCGAGATGAAACTCCAGCGCGCCTGATCGTCCGCGAGCTGCTCGCGCAGCCACTGCTCCTGCTCGGCACCGAGCATGGTCGCCTTGCGCGAGAACATGCCCCTGCGCAGTCCACCGAAGTCGTTGGGGGTGTCGCGTCCGGGCTGGTCGGAGCGGTACTGCCGGCCGTCGAGCAGGAAGAACGACGCGAGGGTGCCCCAATTCACAGTGCGGTAGATATCCATGCTCGACGGCATCGGCTCCGGCTGCGGGATGCGGATCGCGTGGTTCTCCCAGAAGGCCTGGAAGGCCGCCGCCCGTCGGGTGAGGAACTCACCGATGTCCTTCTGGCCGTCGCCACCACTCTTGGCGGCCGTGAAGTTGTTGTCCACCTCGTGGTCATCCCAGATCACGGAGTACGGCGCCGTCGCGTGCAGTCGCTGCAGATCCGCATCACTGCGATAGAGCGCGTACTGGCGGCGGTACTCGGCGACGGTGAAGGGTTCGCCGTCCCAGGCGATGGGCCGTGTGGGCACACCATTCTGAGTGGCGCGCAGGTAGCCACCGTCACCGTACTCATAGATGTAGTCGCCGAGGTGCACCCAGTAGTCCGGCTGCTGATCGGCGAGATCGCCGTACAACTGGAAGTAGCCGGACTGCCAGTTCGCACACGACACCTGACCGACGACAAGACGGGACATGCCCGCACCGGACTCCGGCGTGGTGCGCGTGCGGCCGACCGGCGAGATCTCCGAGCCGTAGCGGAAGCGGAAGTAGTACCAGGAGTCGGGCGTCAGGCTCTTGACGTCGACGTGGACGCTGTGACCATATGTCGGCGTCGCATCCACCGCACCGCTGGCGACGATCGAGCCGAAGCCCTCATCGCTCGCCACCTCCCACTCGACACTGGCGACCGTGTCACCCATGCCACCGTCGAGATCGAGGGGACTGGGGGCCAGTCGCGTCCACAGGATCACCGAGTCCGGCAGCGGATCACCCGAGGCCACCCCGAGGGTGAAGACATCGCCCGCGGCGCGCGCCTGACGGCCGGCAAAGGCCGGGGTCGCGGGCAGCAGAACCGCGGCGCCCGTGGCGGCAGCCCCGAGGGCGAGGAAGGAGCGACGGTCAAGACCGCCATTCGACGTCTCATCAGTCATAAGGGGAGACTAGGGACCCGCGGGCGATAACGCTCGCCAATTCACCCAAGGTTTGCGGAGGAGACCGGTCATGGACCCCCTGCTCCCCACGACCAAGCACCGCCGCGGCCGCCGAACGGCCCGTCAGGAGCGGGCGTTGGCCGACCCGGGCCCGGCTCTGCTGACCAGGGATGCCCTGGCGCAGATCATGGGGGGCGACCAGCCGGTCGTCCTCGATATCGGCTTCGGCACGGGCGAGACCGTCGTCGCGATGGCACAGTCCGACCCGGCCACGCTGATCATCGGTGTCGACATGCACACGCCCGGCATCGGGGACCTCCTGGCCACAGTGCAGGAACGCAGCCTGGACAACATCCGGGTGCTGGACTCCGATGTGCGCCTCGTCCTCGACGACATCCCTGCCGGTCGGCTGACCGGCGTACGCACCTTCTTCCCCGACCCCTGGCCCAAGAAGCGGCATCATCGCCGTCGACTGGTCACCGCTGCCCTTGCTGAGTCCCTGGCCGATCGCACCCGCGTCGGCGGCTTCTGGCATCTGGCCACCGACTGGCTCGAGTACGCCGAGCAGATCGACGAGGTGGTCGGTGGATGTTCGCGCTGGGCTGGGGGGACTATCGCGCGTCCGTCGAATCGCCCGGAGACGAAGTACGAACGACGTGGGAAGGCCGCCGGGCGTGCGTCCACCGACCTATGGTTCGAGAGGATCGACGCATGACGGAGCAGCTGGACCTCGAGACGACAGGCATCGCCCACGGAGGTGAAGCGGTCGGGCGCCACGACGGCAGGGTGGTCTTCGTGCGCGGCGCGCTGCCTGGTGAGCGTGTGCGAGTCCGCATCACTGACGCACCGGCGCACGGTCGATTCCGACGTGGCGTCGTCGAGGAGGTGCTCGAGCCCTCGCCGGATCGCGTGCAGCCACCGTGCCGCTACGCCGATCAATGCGGTGGCTGCGACTGGCAGTTCGTTGCGGTCCCCGCGCAGCGAGACCTGAAGGCGCGCGTCATCCGTGAGCAGTTGCAGCGCCTCGGCGGCGAGCCCGCGGACCGCTGGGCCGACCTCGAGGTCGAAGCCGTACCCGGTGACGTCAACGGCCTCCGGTGGCGCACCCGCATGCGGTACGCCGTGGACGGACAGGGTCGCGCCGGACTGCGGCCGCACCACTCCCACGACATCCTGCCGATCGATCAGTGCTTGCTCGCAACCCCCGAGATCGAGGAACTCGACGTCCTCGGCCGGTCCTGGCCGGACACCAGCGAGGTCCTCGCGGTCACCGGCGACGACGAGTCCCTCGCGCTGCCGGATCCGCGACCGGGCATGGCCAAGATCACCGAGTCCGCCCTCGGGCGGACCTGGACCCTCGATGCCACCGCCTTCTGGCAGGTGCATCCGGGTGCGGCCGAGACACTGGCGGCGACCGTCCTGGACCTACTCGGGCCTCGGGCCGGTGAGCACGTGGTCGACCTGTACGCCGGAGTTGGCCTCTTCGCCGGGGCCGTTCTCCCCGCGATCGGTCCGGGTGGCCGCGTTGATGCGGTGGAGTCCAACGCCGTCGCGGTGAAGGGCGCTCGACGTTCACTCCACGATGCTGAGAATGTTCATCTGCATGAAGCGCGCGTCGACCGCTGGCTGCGCGACACCCCCCTTCGTCGATGCGATCTGGTGATCTTGGACCCACCGCGGGCCGGTGCCGGTCGCGACGTGCTGCGTCGGACACTGCGTCTGCGCCCCCGAGCGATCGCCTACGTCGCCTGCGATCCGGCAGCGCTCGCTCGAGACGTTTCGATCGCCCGCGAAGAGGGCTGGGGTCTGCGAGCCCTGCGCGCCTTCGACCTCTTCCCCATGACCCACCACGTCGAATGCGTGGCGCTCCTAGAGCCGATCGATAGTGTGAATTCATGATCGGTACGGTCACTGCATGAACGGCGATGAGTCTCTGAAGCGGCAGCTGCGCTTCTCCTTTTTCCTCCAGGTGGCCGGCGCCGTGATGTTCGCCATCGCCACCCTGGTGCGCGCCTCCGCCGTGGGGATTGACCTCGTGACGATCATCCTCGCGCTTGTGACCATTGGCATCGGCGCGGCCGCGGTGTTTACGCGTTCACGAATGAAGATGTTCGGGCAAGGGACGGATCCAGCACCGCCAGTGTGACCCGACAGCCCTCGGGGTCAGTCGTCATTGACCAGTACCCGCCATGTCGCACGGTGAGTTCCTCGAGGAGGCGCGACCCCAGACCGGCGCTCACCTGCGGTCCCGGTCCACGACCGTTATCGAGGCAGTCCACAATCCATCGGCCCTCACTACTGAAGATGCGCACCACGAGTTCCGACGCATCCCCATGCCGCTGAGCATTCACCGCGATCTCGCCGAGTGCCGTACGGATGTCGGCCACGAGTTCATCGGGCAGGGCTTCGGCCCCGTAGACGTCAATCCGCATGCCGGTGGGAGCCACCGGTACGACACCTGACGGCGCCTGCATACGGTCAAGAAGTCGCGGGATCTCGACGCCGGCCATGTCCTCGACGATCTCCCACGCTTCGGCACGACGTCCCAGTCGGATGAGGACGACCGCAGCCGCTAGCCGACCCTGGACTGTGCGATGCAAAGCTTCCGCGACATCGGCGTCCAGTTGGCGCGACTGCGCGAGGATCTCCTCGCGACGACGCTCCTCCGCATCGAGATCAGCCGTCGCCAACTCGAGTGCGCGGTGTGCTTGGGCCACGACACCGTGGGCAATGACCAGCATCAGGCCGACGAGCGTGAATCGGTAGGTGCTCCGGAAAACGTCCAGGGCAATGTTCTCTCCGAACGTTGCATAGAGACCAAGGGATGACGCCACCGCGCTGAAGGCCAGAGCCGGGACCACACCCGTGGCAATCCATTCCGCCACGACGACGATTGCTCCGGCGGTGGTGTGCCGCACTCTGGGAAGGGCACTGAAGATGGCGGCGAGCACAATCGCCGTCCCCGCCGTGACCAGTCCCAGCACGACTGATCGCCATTCCACATCAAGCTGGAAGGCGACCATCTGGTACGGCAGGAGTCCGAGCGCGATAAGGGCTACGAGGCCAGTCCGGCGAGGCAGCGGCGTTGTCAACACATCACGCAGACGCTGCCGTACGTGGATCGGCTGAGCACTGGCCTGCAGGTCGCTCGCAATGGCGCTGGCGGCCGGGATCTGACCGCGAAGCGGCGCACGCAAGACACCCCGGCCCAACTCGCGCAGTCCCGC
>CAYGMM010000154.1:0-4920 GCA_964351035.1 uncultured Actinomyces sp. | reverse complement strand
AAGTACGAGGAACTTCCTGAGAACCGGGTCAGCGGCCTGGTTTCAGGGGGATGTAACCGTGTTCACATCCCGGCAACATGCCCCCGGTACGGTCGTCCCCGTGACTGTCACCCCGGACGATGCCGTCGCCGACCTCGACGCGGCCCTACGAGAGGACATCCGCCGACTCGGCGCCCTCCTCGGTCAGGCGCTGGCCGGCCACGAAGGTCCGTGGCTCCTTGACCTCGTGGAGCAGGTGCGGGGCGAGGTGCGCGAGAACCCCGACATCGCCACCACGGTGATCGACCGGCTCGACCTGCGCCAGGCCACCCTCCTCGCCCGCGCTTTCTCCATCTACTTCGACCTCGCGAACGTCGCCGAGCAGGTGCAGCGCGCGCGCGATGTCACGGCCCGACGACGTACCGAGGGCAGCCTCGTCACGAGCACCGCCCGCCGCGCGAGTGAGCAGGGCGTCACGGCCGAACAAGCCGAACATCTCGCGCGCGAGATGTCGGTGCGCCCCGTCTTCACCGCACACCCCACCGAGGCGGCCCGCCGCTCGGTCCTCACCAAGCAACGACGCATCGCGGACCTCCTCCTTGATGACCACATGGACGACGACACCCGCTGGGCCCGCATCGCCGAACTCGTCGACCTGCTGTGGCAGACCGATGAGTTGCGCCTCGAGCAACCCCAGGTCGTCGACGAGGCCCGCAACGCGCTCTACTACCTCGACGACCTCGCCCGCGGCCCCTTGCCGGAGGTACTCGACGACCTGGCCACCGCGTTCCGCCTGCTCGGTGCCGAGCTCCCGCCCGACAGCACGCCGCTGACCTTCGGCTCCTGGATCGGTGGCGACCGTGATGGCAACCCCTTCGTCACACCGTCGGTCACGCGTGCGGTCATTGACTTCCAACGCGATCACGCCATCGGCGACATCCTCCCCATCGTCGACCGCCTCCTCGAAGACCTCTCCGTGAGCGAGCGCCTCGCCGGTGCCGACCCGACACTGCGTGCCATCGTCGACGCCGATCTCGCCCATCTGCCGGAGTTCGATGAGCGGTTCCTGCGCCTGAACGCCGAGGAGCCCATCCGACTCAAGCTCTCCCTCATCCGCATGCGACTGCGCCTGACCCGTGAGCGCATTGCGAACCGCAGCCGCCATGTGCCGCACCGCGATTACCGCTCCACGCGCGAACTCCTCGATGACCTCCTGCAGGTCCGTACGTCGCTCATGGCGGCGGACGGCACCCTCGCCGCTCTTGGCGTCATTGATCGCGCCATGCGCGTGATCGCCGCGATCGGCCTGCCGCTCGCCACGCTCGACATCCGCGAACACTCTGGCAAGTACGTCGATGCGCTGGATCAACTCCTCGCGCGCGTGGGCGTCACCGCCGACTTCCCACGCATGACGCCATCCGAACGCTTCACGCTGCTCAGTGAGGAACTCGCCTCTCGCCGGCCGCTCGCTCCCACGCCTCCCCCGCTCGACAAGGAGGGCATGGCCACCTATGGCGCGTTCGTCGCCGCGCGCGAGGCGATCGAACGCTACGGGCCGCGCACGATTCAGACGTGCATCATCTCCATGACCAAGGGAGCGGACGACGTCCTCGCTGCCGTTGTGCTCGCCCGCGAGGCCGGCCTGGTCGACACCGACCGTGGCACCGCCATGGTGGGCTTCGTCCCACTGCTCGAGACCGTCGACGAGTTGCGCGCCGCGCACGAGATCGTGGGCAAACTCCTGTCGAATCCGACCTACCGACGCCTGCTCGCCTCCCGTGGCAACGTGCAGGAGGTCATGCTCGGCTACTCCGACTCCAATAAGGACGCGGGCATCACCACGTCACAGTGGGAGATCCACCTCGCCCAGCGCCGCCTCCGCGATGTCGCGGCCCAGGCGGGCATCAGCCTGCGCCTCTTCCACGGACGCGGCGGGACGGTCGGCCGCGGTGGTGGCCCGACGTACGACGCCATCCTCGCCCAGCCGTGGGGCGTCCTCGAGGGCCAGATCAAGGTGACCGAGCAGGGTGAGGTGATCTCCGACAAGTACCTCCTACCCACGCTCGCCCGCTTCAACCTCGAGCAGATGCTCTCCGCCGTCATGGACGCGACCCTGCTTCACAACACGCCGCGCAATCCCATTGACGAGATGGCCAAGTGGGACGACGTCATGATCACCGCATCCGCGGCCGCGCAGACGCGCTATCGCTCGCTCGTCGACGATCCGGAGTTGCCGGCGTACTTCGCTGCCTCAACGCCGGTCGAGGAGTTCGGCAGCATGCACCTGGGATCCCGCCCCGCGCGCCGGCCCGACACGGAAGCCGGTATCGGCGGCCTGCGCGCGATCCCGTGGGTGTTCGGGTGGACGCAATCCCGTCAGATCGTCCCCGGCTGGTACGGCGTTGGTAGCGGCCTGGCCGCCGCGCGCGAAGCTGGCTTCGGCGACGTCTTGGCGACGATGTACGACGAGTGGCACTTCTTCCGCAACTTCCTGTCCAACGTCGAGATGACCCTGGCGAAGACGGATCTGTCGATCGCACGTCACTACGTCGATGAGCTCGACGTACGGTCGAGGAAGTCCTGCGGATCACCGGCGAGAGCGCCCTCTTGGCTGCGAGTCCAACGCTGAGCCGCACCTTTGCCGTGCGCGACACCTATCTTCTCCCGCTCCACACGATGCAGGTGCGACTGCTGCAGCGCATCCGCAGCACAGATGAGCCTGGACCGGAGTTGCAGCGCGCGCTGTCGGTGACGATCAACGGCATCGCCACCGGTCTGCGCAACACCGGCTGAGACAGCACCGCTGGCTGTGTGTGCCAGTTAACCGCGGTTCATTACGTAAGAATCCGCGGTTTCGCGACACATTCGCCCCTGGCGAGCAGTCGCTGCGGCAAGCGTGCGCGACCCCCTATTACGTGGAGCGCACCGCGATCGCGATCTTGCCGACGAAGTCCTTGCGCGCAAAGTGCTCCTGGGCCTGCACCAACCCCGCGAGCGGATACGTCGCGGCCACCAGGGGACGCACCTGCCCCGATTCAATGCGTTCAATGAGCGATGCGAAGATCTCACGCGGGTGGAACGTGCAGCCCAACAGCGTGAGGTCTTTGAGGTAGAGATCTCGCAGATCCAGGTCGACGTGCGCCCCACCCACCGCACCGGAGACGGCGTACCGGCCACCGCCCCGCAGGATCTGCAGCAGTCGGCCAACGCCCTCCCCGCCCACGAGAGCAATCACGACATCGACTCTGTCTTCATCAAGACCCGTCAGATCACGATCGCTGACCTCGTCCGCGCCAAGCGGCTGCAACTCCTCGGGCTTGCTCGTCACGGCCACGACCTCAGCGCCGCGAGCCTTCGCCAGCTGCACGACTGCGGATCCCACACCGCCGGAGGCGCCGGTCACCAGGACCCGCTCCCCTTCGACGACATCCGCACGGTGCAGCAACCCCTCCGCCGTTGAATACGAGCACGGGAACGTCGCCAGCTCGACGTCGCTGAGATCGCTGGCAATGGCGAAGGCCTCACTCGACCGGACGACGACGTACTCCGCAAACGCCCCGTCGATCTCCGACCCGAGCGTGGTCGGGACCTGCACGCCATCCACCACCCGCGGATCCTGCATCGTGCGCACGAGCACACGCTCTCCGATTCGACTGGGATCCACCGCCGCGCCCACGAGAACGATCCGGCCACAGCAATCCGCCCCCTGGATGAGCGGGAAGTTCAGCCCAGCCCCGGACCAGCCGGTGTCGGACTCACTGCGCGAATACCAGCCCACCCGCGTGTTGATGTCGGTGTTGTTGACCGCGCTGGCGCCGACCTCGATGAGCACCTCACCGGCCCGCGGATGCGGGAGCGGGACGTCGTCGCGCAGGACGAGTTGCTCGGGTCCGCCGTGACCGACGAGGACCATGGCGGTCATCGTGGCGGGCAGATCCATACGCACTCCTAGTCGGTGCCGAACTCCATCGCGGCGCGGTCGAGCATCTCCTCATCGGCCACCGGCTCTGACGGAGCAGCGATCGCCGCTGCACCTCCGGCGTCGAGGTGGCCCACGAGATCAACGTGGCCGGAGCCCAGCTGGCCCTGTCCGGCGTACATCTCGAGCTTGGTCCGGGTGTCGGCGATATCGAGATTGCGCATGGTGAGTTGGCCGATGCGATCGGTGGGCCCGAACGCTGCGTCCTCGGTGCGCTCCATGGAGAGCTTGTCCGGGTGGTAGCTCAGCGCCGGTCCGCGGGTGTCGAGGATCGAGTAGTCGTCGCCGCGACGCAGGCGCAGCGTGACCGAGCCGGTGATCGCTGATGCCACCCACTTCTGCAGTGATTCGCGCAACATGAGCGACTGCGGATCGAGCCAGCGCCCCTCATAGAGCAGGCGGCCGAGGCGACGCCCCTCCGCGTGGTAGTTGGCGATGGTGTCTTCGTTGTGAATCGCGCTGAGCAGGCGCTCGTAGGCGGCGAACAGCAACGCCATGCCGGGCGCCTCGTAGATGCCACGGCTCTTGGCCTCGATGATGCGGTTCTCGATCTGATCGGCCATGCCCAGGCCGTGTCGACCGCCGATGGCGTTGGCTTCGCGGACCAACTCGACGGCGTTCGCGAACTCGCGGCCGTTGATGCGCACCGGTCGACCCTGATGGAACTCGATGGTGACGTCCTCAGTCGGGATCTCCACGGCCGGATCCCAAAACCGAGCGCCCAAGCTCGGTTCCACGATCCCGATCGACACATCGAGGTGCTCGAGTTGCTTCGCTTCGTGCGTCGCGCCCCAGCTGTTTGCGTCAGTCGAGTACGCCTTCTCGACCGACTCGCGGTAGGGCAGGTTGTGCTCGCTCAGCCACTGCGACATCTCAGTGCGACCGCCGAGTTCGCTGACGAAGTCTGCGTCGAGCCATGGCTTGTAGATACGCAGTTGCGGGTTGGCCAGCAGGCCGTAGCG
>CAYGMM010000153.1:2291-4931 GCA_964351035.1 uncultured Actinomyces sp. | reverse complement strand
TGGGCCGCAGCAGGATTGGCCCTCATGGCGGTCGTCGCTATCTGGACCTAACGCTGCGGCGTGACGGACTGGGCGGTCGTGGACTCCGCCCGACGCAGGTGGCCGAGGACTTCGAGGAACACCCGATCCGGTGCATCGTCGTGGGGATGGTGGCCGGCGTCGGCGATGGCGACGAAGTGGCTACCGGGCACGCGCTCGTGCGCCTCGCGGCCGTGCGCGATGGGCAGCATGGAATCGGCATCACCCCAGATGATCAGCACGTGCTCCGGGCCAAGGCGGGCAAGTCGATCGAGGGCCTGAACCCGCTGACCCTCCGGCCCGATGACACCGCGGACGGTGGTGACGAAGCCATTCAGTCGCTGCTCATCTTGCAGCCGCTCGAACTTGGCGATCGTGCGTTCGCTCACACCACGGTGCCGCAGCCCTAGCGCGCCCAGCGCACTCCGCGTCCAGGTGAGTGCGTCGACAACCTTGGGTCGTACGACGGCTCGCAGCACGGCTTCCGAACCCGGCAGGCTGGCCGCGCGTAGACCGAAGTGAACGTCAGAACCCAGACCACCGCTGGAAATGAGCACGAGGGACTCGACGCGCTCGGGGAATTGGTAGGTGAACTGCATGCTCACGCCACCGCCGTACGAGTGGCCGATGAGATGCACTCGGCCGATGCCGAGATGGTCCAGGAGATCGCGCAGCGCCGAGGCGTTAGCGCCAAGGCTGTGGTCACCGTTGCCGGCGCCGGTCTCCCCGTGGCCGATGAGATCCATCGCGACGACGCGTCGGCCGGTGCCGGCGAGTGACTCGGCAAGCTCACCCCAGGAGTCAATGCTGGAGCCGACACCGTGCACCAGCAGGAGCGGAATGCCCTGCCCTGCGGAGTCGACGTAGGACATCTGCAGCCCACCGAGTTCGACGAAGCGACGTTCCAGCGCCATGGAGTCTCCTACCAGTCAGTAACCTACGCGAGCGTAACTTACGGTAGCGTAGGAATCAACTCCTGGACGGTCAGCCGGGGCGACCCGCCGGTCCCGACCTACACCGGCATCATGGTGAGGAACCCGGCCTTGCCCTTCTTAGGGACAAGCCGCACGAGATACGGGCCAGGGCCGTTCACCCGCCACGCGGGTAGCCAGCCCTTGCTGTCGATCGTGCCGAAGGATTCCCAGGAGGTATTGACACGCACATACACCACCGCCTTCGTGAATGCCTTGTCCTTCACCCGCAGCCGCACCGCCTCACCCCGGGGCACGTTGATCGCAGGGGCCTTCGTGGCCTTGGCCGAAGGAGCGTCGGTCACGACAACGGGCTCGGCGTCCTTGGCGGAGGCCTTCTGTACGGCGGGAGGGTTCTCGATAAAGACCCGACCCTCGACACTGGCCGAGTTGCCCGATGTATCGAAAGCCGTGGCGGTGTACGTGATTGGGCCATTGGGCAGGACCCAGGAATCCCAGGGAACCGTCCAGGCATCCCCGGACTTCGGCACCATCGCCGTGCCTAGTAGTCGCGTGCCGGACCGGATCTCGACTCGTTCAACGCCGAGATTGTCCGTCGCGGTCACCGACGATGTGACAGCGCCGCTGACTGCCGAGCCATTGATCGGCCCGGTGATCGTGATGGTGGGATCTTGGGCATCCTGCGTCGGCCAACTCAACCAGGATGTCCACGGCCCCAGCACCTGGCTGTTACCGAGCCCGCGAGCGAACGCGTAGCGAACCTCATCCCCGGCAACGAGGGGCCAGCCGGTGTCACTGGTGGGAATGATGATCGTCTCCACCGCCCATGGCCCACACTCCAACGGACCGGTCGCGCTCTTTTCCCGCACGAGTCCACTGCTCAGCACGACTCCGTTGCGTCGCACCTCGAAAACCGTGCCGCACGCGGAGGCGGGTTGGTTCTGCACGCGTACGCGGTAGCTGTTCGGGTAGAGCGCCACCTGTGGTGTGGGGAGCGGATCGACCGTGGTGGCGATGCTCGACCAGGTCCCCACGGTGGCCAGGGGACCACTGATCGTGGCCGCCGCCGCTCGCACGTCGATCAGTTGCGCTGTCGGGCCAGCAGAGTTCAGGCGCAGCACACTTGAGCAGGCTTGGGCGGTGTCAAACGGCTCGGTGCGCCACAAGGCCTCACCCACAGGTCGCCATTGGGCGACGTAGCGACATGAATCACCGGTGACGCGCACCTCCGGGTAGCCGTACTGATCCACCTGCAACGTCGCGGTGGGTGCTGGTCCCTGACCGGTGGCGATGCGCGGGGAGTACGACACACTCGTCCACGACGCCAGGCCCCAAGCACCGATGGGTGTGATCTGGGGCAGGGCAGGCCCCGCCACGTCGATATCGGTGACCTTGGACCAGTCGATATCACCGCTCAGGGTGAACGTGGTGGACGGCGAACATGTGGTGGAGCCATCGGGCTCGACAATCACGTCGTCAAATGTCTTTGACGCGACCCGCACCTGCCAGAAGCAGACGGCGCCAGCGGGGGTGGGGTCGGTGAAGGAAAGGACCGGAGTGCCGGCGTCGTTCCAGCGCACCACCATGTCAGTCGGTGGTGTCGGCTTGGCGAGTGCCGCGTACTGCCAGAAACCGCTCGGGGTCTGCCCGGTTGATGCGGTCATGCTCACTCGGATGGCAGCGGCGTTTG
>CAYGMM010000153.1:0-2281 GCA_964351035.1 uncultured Actinomyces sp. | reverse complement strand
TTGGTCGTCGCCACCAGATGTCCGGTCCATAGGTCGTTGCACAGCCCCAGTGGAGATGCGTAGGAGTCGGACATGATCTGCCAGGTGGCTGGATCGGTCGTAGAGAGCACCTGCACCTGCGCGTTGCACGCCTCAATCGGAGGACCATCGGCGTACCACTGGACCCCTCCCCCAGATGTGGTCATCGCGATCGCAGCCGAATTGACGTTGTCCGTATCCCAGGTGCGACCGCTGAAGGCGGAGTACTTCTTTGCCTTCGTGCCCGCTCCGTTGGCGGCCCAGGCAGCACGGATCTTCCATGTCGAGGACCAACCCATGTCCAACTGGGGCAACTCGACCCACATCCCCGAGCAGGGACCGGTGGTCCATGATCCGCGCGGCGCTACCCCGGCAGCTGTCCACTGCAGGCGGTAGGAGCAGGTCCCCTTCTTGCTGTCGGGCGCGGCGACCTTGGCCCGTGGGACCGAGCGGGTGATCTGTTGCGATGTCCACCACTCCACCGTCAGGCTTGGCTTGTCGCCCTTGCCGGTAGCGACCGGGTCAGACAGATTGACGTCCGGCAAGGACACGTAAACCTCGGGGGCTTCAACTGCGGGGTCGTTGGTTCCGTCGGCATCGGGCCACATCACCAGATCGATATTGCTCGGATCGTCCAGGCTCGCCGGAACCGAAACCTCCGCCGTGCACGAGGACTTCTTTGTCGGCGACAACGGCTTCGATCCCGCGCCGAAGATGTTCTTCTCGCCCTCACGTCGCAATTCCCATCGCCACACGCACACGTCACCCACGGGGTTGGGGTCGATGAAAGTGACGTCAATGGACCCGTCGGGCTGTTCGGTGGCGCTGGCATCCTCGGCGGGCAGGAGCCCGGTGAGTGAGATGGGGGCCGTCCAGGCGCCGAGAGAAGTCATCGCCGGAGTGCTCAGATAGGCGATCCGCAGTTGCTTCGCCCCATCCGGGGCATCGGAAAATGCCACGGGCGCGACACCGGCAACTCCGGGCAGCCCGCAGCCCTTCGCGGGCACAGGGCTCGCAGTTGTCCACTGGCCACCGACATACCAACTCACCGCCACGCGGCAGGCGAATTCCGGCGTCCCGTCCATGGTCACCTGCTGCTTGACCACCATGACCTTCGGAGCCGAGTACGTCGAATAGCCGTAATCGGCCGTCGCCCATTCGGATAGCGACGTGGCTGAAGGGGACGATGTGTATGCGGCGCGTATCTGCCCAGTTGAAGCCCAAAGGTCATCGGGGACTTTCCACACGGTGGACGCCGTACCCGCGCACGGCTCCCCGGGAGATCCACCAACCCACTCACCGGACCAGGGGCCAGGTCCCAGTCGGTACTCGAAGCGCCAGTGGCAGGGACTCGGCGTGGTGGCAGAGGCGCGCAGGTCCCCTGCAGGCGACCACGCCAGCGACAGTGTCGGGGCGGATCCCGGAGCATCAGGGCTAAGGGGCCACGCCAAAGTTGTGTAGGCCGACTGCGTCCACACGTTGCTGATCGGTGCCCACAGGACGCGGATCGACGTTGCCGCCGGTCCCACCTGAGCCGGGCTCAAAGTGATAGACGTCGACAGCGTCCCGGTCCCACACACCGGCGGCACAGTCCCGCCCTGAGACGGTCGTTGCCCATCGGGTCGCAACCCTGCGGCGGATCCATGCTCGAGCGGGTCGCCGGTGTCCCATTCGATCCCCCACACGCACACGTCATCCGCGGCGGGAGAATCGAGAGTGACCGTGGCCGTGCCATCCGCCGCCACCGTCGTACTCACCACCGGTAGCGGCAAGTTCGGATCGACCTGCATGGTCTGCGCCTGGGCGGTGGGGGCTGCGATCGCGCCCGATGCGAGCAGCACAGCGAGAGTCCCCACCAGCATGGGCATGTGCTTCATCGCGCCTCCCCGGTTGCCCATGTTGGCACGGGAGCGCGGACGAGGCCAGATTCGTTCGCAATTTCGCGGCCACCGCGAACCAAGGCGACTTCGCCGCGTGAGTCGGGACGGACAGCAGAGGGGGCTGGCACCTAGGTGCCAGCCCCCTCTCAATCTTGAGGTCCGTAACCCCTCGGAGTTTTACGAATCCAACCCCGAAAGTTTTACGAAACCCCCATTGTGGAGGTGCCGGGATCCGTTGGGTCACTGACGGAGACCCTCCTCCCGATTCCCGACAGCATCACCCCAAACAATGCAAACGACCCAGGGGATCAACCCTGGGTCGTTTGCATTGTGGAGGTGCCGGGAATCGAACCCGGGTCCGGTCAGAGCCAACCTGGCCTTCT
>CAYGMM010000152.1:0-4934 GCA_964351035.1 uncultured Actinomyces sp. | reverse complement strand
ATCGACAGGCTCCAGCCGTCCCACTGCACGAGCGTCTCGCGCATGCGGAACTCCTGGTCCTCCAGCGCTCCTTCATCTTCGGGATTGCCGGTCGCGGCGGCCTCCGCCCAACCCTCGTCATCGCCGAGGTCGACACCCTTGCCGGCACTCCGGCCGACGTACGGCGTCAGCAGACCGTGTCGGCGATGCAGGCTGTGCCACGTGCGCTCACCGACCTTGCGGACGTCGAGTCGGTAGCCCATGACGACGTCCTCGGCATCGAGGAGGATGTCGTCAAGTGCTCGGAGTGAGTCGTCGAGATTGTTGGCCCGCTGCATGCGGCTCTTCCAACGCTCGGCTTCGTCAGGACGGACGATCTCGACGCCGGCGGAGTGACGTGCCGGGATGCCACTGCGATCCGGCGTACCGAAGGTTTCGCGTCCCTGCTGGAAGACGCGATCCAGGCCGGTCGCCGTGGCCTGCGTGGCGATGGCCTCGCTCTCCAGGGTGCTCGTGATGGCGCGCGCGTCGTTCAGTCGCACGAATCCCTTGTCATCAAGGTCGTTCGTCGCCGGCTTTGGCCGGAAGTACTTCTCGCCCAGGGTGGTCCGCACCCGGGGGAACATCGTGGTGATGTCCAGCCCGAGCTGATCCGGGTTGTAGGGCGGGGGCCAGTCGATCATGGCGTACACCCGCGGCTCACCGGTGTTGCGACGGATTCGCGTGATCGGAATGCGCAGATCGACCAGAAGGCCAAGCCGACGAAGCAGGTTGGGATGCGACTGCAACAGCGAGACCACCGCGTGGAAGTCCAACTCCGGCCAGCGCACCTTGCGCGCTTGTCCGGCCAGTGCACTGGGTTGCAGGACTCGCTCCAACATCGCGAGCGATGTGGCTGTCGCCTCTTGCCCACCGGACGGCGTCGTCACGACCCCGGCTTCGGCCAGCATCGCGTCGATCGTCGCCGTCGCCTGGGTACGACGCTGCTGATTGAGGATGAATCCGTCCATGGGCAGTTTGCCGTAGCCGCCGCTCTCGGACACCAGTTGCCGCGTGCGGGGCCGGATCTCCGGTGATGCGCCCGCAACCGCTCGCTGCAGCGCATCCAGATCCTCGTCGACCCGGGCCGCGGGATAACTCAGCAGGCGGGCGTCACCGATATTGCGGAAGGCGAACGGGTCCACCGGCATGTCATCGGGGAAGAGGGTCGCGAAGAGTTCGCGGTTTGCATCCGGTGAGATGCGGACCGCGTCGAGGTAGTCCTCCTGGCGATCATCGACACTCCAGCGGAGGGTCAACTGCCAATCGATTCCGTTGACGATGTCGGCCCAGGCTCCGTCGCGGAAATCCTGATAGCGCGAGAGGGGCAATCGACGCGGATTGCCTTCCTCGCCGCCGAGTTGCGGCGAGATGAGAACCGACGCGAACAGGACGTCGCCCTCGCGCCGGGTGGGCAGAGCGGTGAAGAGGATCGTCTCGAGAATCATCCGAACGCTCCGCAGAAGTCGGCCCAGGCTCGCTCGTCCCAAGCGTCGGCGAAGGTCGCCGGATCCATCTCGCCACCCGCGCGAGCATCAAGGGCACGGCGGCCGGAGCGACCCGGCAGCGTGGGCGGCTCGAGGTAGGTCGCGTTGAGCGAGCGCTGAACCTCGAAGGTCACGGACTTGGAGAAGAAGGCGACGCTCACGCGCAGGGTGCACGTGGCAATGCCGTGCAGCTTCACGTAGTCCGGCAGATTGGCCGGCACGATCACCGACAAACCGACGTAGACGTCGATGCTCGCACTGGCAATGCCGAGGACATCGACGTAGCCGTTAAGGCTGGCGAAGGCGGTGAGCGCGAGCCCTTCATCAACACCGTCGACCGGGGGCTCCAAGGCGCCGATCTGGAATTGGAAGCCGGCGCGCAGCGAGACACCACCACCGGCGACACCGAAGTCGACCTTGGCCTCGGCCGCAACGAAGCCGGCGATGTTGAGCCGCTCGATGCCGTTGAGCCCCAGGGCATTCTCCAGCCACCCACCACCGCCGAGACCCGTCACCGTCAGGGAGAACGGGTTGTCCGGCATGGACATCAAGAAGCCGAAGCGCACGGGCCGAGACTCGAAGGGAATCGCCAGTTGAGCACCGACGCCTAGGCCGGAGATGGAGAAGGCGCCGAATGCCAGGGTGGGGAGTTCATAGAAGAAGCCGGCCTTGACACCCGCGGAACTCACGTCAATGACGAGCAGGTCACCGAAGGGCAGCAGGGAGGCAAGCTTCTTGACCAGCGTCAGCAAGCCGCTGAAGTCGACCTCACGGACCTTGACGTCGACATCGGCGCTCTTGCCGCTGCCGGCAGTGAACACGATGCGCGCGACATCGACGTTGACGAACTCAAGCCCGTCAATCGGCACGAGATGGACGATGAAGTCACTGAACTCACCGCGGGCCGACCAGGTCGCACTGCCCGACACCGTGGGGATCTCGGAGATGAGCTTGATCGCTAAGCGCGCATTGTCGACGGTGAGCAGACCGTTGCTCTGCAGGACGTCGGAATTCGAGTCGATCGTCATCGCCATGGTGACAACGGCCCGCTCGCTATCGAGCCCGGTGTCGACGAACGTCGAATCGATGGACAGCGCCATCCCGGTCGGCTCGCCGTTCTCATCGACCGCGGCGTAGTCGTTGGGCAGGATGTCCGCGAGAGACACACCGCCAAGCAACTCCATGGCAGCAAAGGCCTCGCCCGGTGTCACACGTCCATCCGCGGCCATCGCGCGGACGGACTGCACATCGCCGTAGACGTTGCCGATCTTGCGGCTGAGACCTCCGACCGTGAGGTTCGGTGCGACAACACCGCCCGCCTTGGCCGCGTCCATCAGGAGTTCGTTGGCCGCGTCCTCCGCCTTTTGCAGATACATCTGGCCGACGTTGGTCGCCTCATCCAGCGCATTCTCGAGGTACTCACGCGGGTAGTTCAGCGCCGCCTCTACGGTCTCCTGTGCGATGCGCGCGGTGTCTTCGAGGAAGACCTTGGCTTCCTTGATGATGGGGAAGTTGTTGGGGTGGAACTCCTCAAGCAGATCCTCGATGTCGCCCTGGATGAGCCGGAGTTCGTCGTCGATCTGGTTGGCGATACCGAAGACAATCTCCTTGGTGGACTGCAGAGTGTTGGACGATGCGATCGCCTCGGAGAGTACCTCTCCGTCGTCCGAGGTGACCGAGTTGGCGAAGTTCTCGGTGTACGCGATTGCTGTGCCACCGAACTCCGCGACCTTGTCGCCGTACGGCACGTTGTCGTCGTAGTAGCGGCGTAGCTGAGCAGAACCCTCTTCGGTGAAGTTCGGGTCGGTGAGGTCGCCCACGTTGAATCGACCATCCGGTCGGCGGCGAGCCGCGGCGTTAGCAGTCGACGGATCGGCGACCTTCTGCGCAGCAAAGAGCAGGGCCTGACTGAACGGAACCTCGTTGCCATCAGGATCGATGCCGACCAGGTCGAACTTGAATGCCTCGCTTCCGTTGCGCGTCGCAACCTTGGGCGTATACACGCGCACGCCGGCCCACTCATCACCCATCGGTGTCGCGTCTCGGGGGAGCACCAGCGGCGGTGTCTGCAGCGTCTTGCAGGTCACGGCGCTGAAGAGTGCGGCACGCTTACCCGCGCCCGTGGCGGTCGACGTACTCCCAAGATCGACATCGGGATCGACCAGGGCGATGGACAGGCGCTTCTCCCAGACCGCGCGAATGGCGCCACGGGCATCGGCGCGGAAGACGCGCACTCCCTCTTCAATCTGCGCGGCCTTGAAGCCCCACGGATAGAGGAAGCCACGGCGCACGACCTTGGCGTAGGTGTCGCGCCCCTGCCAGATGCGGTGTTGCCACGCCATCATGGACGAGACGCCGGCCTCATCCCAGGTGCCTTCGGCGACGAGTTGGCCGCCGAGCGGCGACAGAGCGACGCGCGCCTTGACCGCGCGCGCCTTGCCACCTGGCTGCATGGCACCGGTGCGCGTCGTGAGGTTGACGATGTCCGCTCGGTCACGTGGCGTCGGAATCATCGTCCACGGATGACCGGTCTGGCCCTCCGCGACCTCGCGGTTGGGGTTGCCCAGCAGCGACGTGGCGTTGGGGTCCTTGATCCAAATGCCGCGCAGGGTGCGGAACGCCGGATCTTCGGTGATGCCATCACCGGGCAGGTACGACGCGAGACGGGTGTGGAAGACCTCCGAGCGTCCGTCGTCGGTCTTCGGGCGCACCTGCTCGGTCCACGCGCTCAGCCGATTGGGAGACAGCACCAGCCACCACGGCATTTCCAGCATGGTGACGTTGGGGTTCGGCGGCTTGCCCACATTGAGGTTCGAGGGCATCACCTCGCCATCGAGGTAGCGTCCCAACTCACTGAGATAGGGATCGTGCTCGGCCCAGGCGAGCAGTCCGGCCAGCGACAGACCCACCGGGCCGTCGACGAGGAAGCTCAGTTGACTGTCTCCGGCCAGGCGCGCGGGAGTCGCACCCGAAGGCGGAGTCTGATTGCTGCCGTACGCCTTCTCGACCACCGACTGTGGGCCAAAGTTCACGACCAGCAGACCAGTCTCCCCGGTGGGGGTCACTCGACCGGTCGCCTTGTTGATCGACATACCGACGGGCGTGATCACTAGGCGCAGCAGATCCTCGCGGCGGCGTACGACGATCGTGGGGAGCGGTTCACCGGCTCGCGGCATGAGCGCCTGGGCCGGGGAGGAGATGGCGAGGACGGCCGCACCCGCAGCAAGGCCGCCGAGGAAACCCCGGCGGCTGATGTCCGTCGAGCGAACGAGATCCGTGCCCACGAGGCCGGAACATAGGGCCCGAGAACCACCCATGTCTCGCTCAATGGGCGAAATGGGGTATTAGACCCCCAACTTTTTGTCCCGGCGTCCGATTTTGGTGCATACCCGCGTTGCCGGCGCCGGGCGGCTGAGCGGGAAACGGCCC
>CAYGMM010000151.1:0-4938 GCA_964351035.1 uncultured Actinomyces sp. | reverse complement strand
CCCTCGGGGCGCCAACCTGCCGGATCGCGCCGCCGGACATCACGGCGATGCGGTCCGACATCGTCAGCGCCTCCTCCTGGTCATGCGTGACGAAGACGAAGGTGATACCCACCTCCCGCTGCAGTTCCTTCAACTCCACCTGCATCTGCTCACGCAGTTTGAGATCGAGTGCGCCGAGCGGCTCGTCGAGCAGCAGGACCTGCGGCTTGTTGACCAACGCGCGAGCGAGGGCGACACGCTGCCGCTGGCCACCGGACAGTTGGCTCGGCTTGCGCTCGCCGTACTCACCAAGTCGAACGGCGTCGAGAGCCTCCTGTGCACGACTCCGGCGCTCGGCCTTGGGCACTTTCTTGACGCGAAGTCCGTATTCGACGTTGGACAGGACATCCATGTGCGGGAAGAGTGCGTAATCCTGGAAGACCGTGTTGACGTCACGGTTGTAGGGGGGTGTACCGGTGACATCGACCCCCGCGAGCTCGATCGTGCCAGCGGTGGGCTGCTCGAAGCCGGCGATCATGCGCAGGACGGTCGTCTTGCCGGAGCCGGACGGGCCAAGGAGGGTCAGGAACTCGCCGTCAGCGACCTCCAGGTCAACACTGTCGACGGCGACAACGTCACCAAACGTCTTGCGTAGGCCGGACAGCCGAATCGCGGTACTCACATGACCTCCGAGTCCATGGATCACGTGAGCCTAGGGGGAAGCCCTCGTGCTGGCATCCTCTACGGGGCGAAATGTCTAACGTATTGTCCGAATCGTGACCTTGCCGGTTTAGGCGGAGGGTAGGAGCACGGACACGGCGTAGTTGAGGTGGAGCGGGTCGGCTCTGTTGGTGATCTCGCAGATGCCACGGCCACCGAGGTCGGCGGCTGGCCATGCGTCGTGCGGCAGCCCAACGCCGGAACCCTTCGGCGTTGCGGCGATCGGTCGGATCCGGGCGCCGAATCGGTCGTGGAAGGCCCAGCCGTTGCCTTCCGGAGTGATGCTGAGTTCGCCAGCGTGCAGGGCTCGGTGATGGCGACCGCAGAGGGGCAGCAGGTTGTCGATGCTGGTGGACCCGCCGTGGGCCCAGTGCCGGATGTGGTGAAGGTGGAGATGCCGGCGACTGCGGCAGGTGGGGACGGCACAGCGATGGTCATGCCTGCGAAGGACAGCCTTCGAGATCCGGGTGTTGGGACGGCGCCGTGATCGTCCGAGGTCGACGAGTGTGCCGTCGCGGAGTCGAGCGATGAGGTTGATCTGGCGGTCACACAGCAGGGTGGCGAGAGTGCGGGTGGATGCGGGTACGCCATGTGGCTCCCAACTGACGGCAGAATCTTCCGCGGAAGATCTCTGGTCCGGAGTGGTGGCCTCGACGAGAGCGTCCAAGTCCGCCACGAGGGTGACGTCGGCAGGCGGCTGATCTCTTGACGAGTCGGCCGAAAGTGCGTCAAGTGCGGCCGTCGCGACGGTGGTGAGGGCCTCGGCGCGAGAGCAGGGCTCACCGGTCGTCTGGGCCGTCTCGAGTGCGGCAGCCATCGTCGCGGCGGCCTCACCGGTGAGTCGGGCGCGCAGGATGAAGGACCCGTCGGGCTCCACGCGCCACGTGACTTCCTGTCGGCGAGCGGCGTCGTCCTCATCCTTGGGGGTCACTGCCTTGCGCAGGCCGCGCACAAGTCGCTCCAACTGTGCACCGGTGGCGTGCTGGGCCAGGTCAAGCAGGGTTTGTTCGTCGAGGATGCCGCGCGCCCGGGTGATGGCGCGGACCTGGGAGAACGACAGGGCACCGGCGGCAAAGTGCCGACGGATCAGCGGTAGCTCCGCCAGCGCTCGGGCCACGCGGACATGGTCACTGGCGGTGCCCGGGCCGATGCCGCACTGCCAACTCAGCCAGGCTACGCATGAGGCAAAGCCGTGCCACGCCTTGCGCTCGTCGGCCTCGGCGACGAGACCGAGCCACTGACAGGTGGCGGCATTGATGCGACCGGATAGGCCCGCCACCTGGTCGCGCAACCCGTCGAGGTCGAGGCCGGAGTCGGCCCAGCGGTCCTGCGGATCTGCGGTGTTCTGATCCGTGGGTGTTGGATCCGTGGTGTTCTGCGTGGTGGTGTGCAGAGTGGTGGTGTGCAGGGTGGTGGTGTGCAGGGTGGTGATGTGCGCCGTCATGCAACGACGCTACGTCGGGGGTCAGACAGTGACGCCGCCCCTACGCCGGGTACGCGCGGCCGGCACCGGTCACGGTCACCACGACGTCATCGCCGGGTTGCGGGGGCGGCGTACCACCCGGGACACGAACCGGGATCGACGTGCCGTCCGTGAGTTCGACGCGCAATAGCGAGTCGTGACCGTGGTAGGAGGTCTCGCGGACGATGGCGGATCCGGGCACGACGACCGCGGCATCGACCGGGACGGACAGCACGAGTTGCTCAGGGCGCAGGACAACCGTCGTGGGGCCGCGGAACTCCGAGTCGCGAACGGGGATGTCACCAAGGGCACACGAGGCGACGCCGTCGGCCGCGACGCCCGCGAGTTCGACCGCATCACCAACGAAGCGGGCGACCTCGAGATCCGCCGGTACGTCGTACAACTCGATGGGGGTGCCCACCTGCGCGATGCGGCCAGCACGCATCACGGCGACGAGGTCCGCCGTCGAGAGGGCCTCCTCCTGATCGTGCGTGATGAGGACGGTCGTGGTGCCGAGGGCGGTGAGGAGTTCGCGCACCTCCGCACGGAGTCGCGCACGCAGGCCGGCGTCCAGGGCGGTGAAGGGTTCGTCGAGCAGGACCACGTCAGGTTGCGGCGCCAAGGCGCGGGCCAAGGCCACCCGCTGCTGCTGACCGCCGGAGAGTTCATGTGGACGAGCGTGGGCGTAGTCCGCCATGCCCACCATGTCGAGCACCTCGGTGACGCGCCGCACTGTCTCGGCGCGTGCGGAGCGGGAGTGGGGCAGACCGAAGGCGACGTTGGCGGAGACGTCAAGGTGGGGGAAGAGCGCACCCTCCTGGGGGACGATCCCGACGCGGCGCTTCTCCGGTGGGACGAAGTCGTGTGGGAATCCCGGGCCTGCGCCCGCAACGAGTCGATCGCCGAACGAAATGGTGCCGGTCGTTGGCCTGAGGAATCCGGCCAGGGAGCGGAGCAGCGTCGTCTTGCCGGACCCGCTCGGGCCGAGGACGGCCGCAAATGCGCCCGAGGGCACGGTGAAGTCGAGATCCTCGAGTACCGGCACTCCGCCATAGCCGACCGTCAGGCCGCGGATCGCAACGCTGGTCACAGTGCACCAGCCTGCATCACACGTCCTCCACGTCGGCGCTCGGCTCCGACGTTCGCGTCATCGTGCGGCTGAGCAGCCAGGCGGGCACAGCCGCGATGACGACCAGTGCGATGGCGTAGGGGGCGGCCGCGCCGTACGCCGCGATCTCGGTTCGGCTCCACAGTTCCGTGGCCAGGGTGTCGAGGCCGGTGGGGCGGAGCATGAGCGTGGCGGGGAGTTCCTTCATCGCGGTGAGCAGCACGAGCAAACCACCAGCCGCGATGCCGGGCAGGGTGAGCCGCAGGGTGGTCTCACTCCAGGCGCGCAGCGGTCCGCGGCCGAGTGTGCGCGCAGTCTGCTCCAGGACCGGAGAGACCGCGGCGGTAGCACTGCGCGTGGCACCGATCGCCTTGGGCAGGAACAGAACGGCATAGGCGAAGGCCAACACGAAGACGGTCTGATAGACGAACGGCACCAGGTTGAGCGTGAGGAAGACCAGGGAGAGACCGACGACGACGGCGGGGAGGGCGTGCCCGGTGTACGACACGGTTTCGATCGTGCGAACTGATCGAGTGCGGTAGCGCGCCGCGAGGATGCCGACGGGCAGCGCGAGTAGCACCGCGAGCACCGCACCGGCAAGGGAAACACCCAGGGATGTTGCGGCGGCACTGAGCAATTCAGCGATGTCGAGGTCATTGCGCGTGCTCTGCAGCATGCGCAGGATGAGCGATGCCAGCGGTACGCCGAGGGCCAGAAGGGTGAGTCCCGACAATCCGATCAGGGCCGTCATCTTTGCCGGCATCGAGAGTTGGATCGGCGCGGCTGCGCGCTGGGTGCCAGTGGCAACCCGCCAGCGGCGTGTCCGCCCGCGGATCCGACGTTCGCCGTATACGCGGAGGGCCGCGAGCGCCACGAGGACCAGCGCGAGGACCGCTGCACTGACACGGTCGAAACTCGCCCGGTAGGAGGCGTAAATCACGCGCGTGAAGGCATCGACCCGCAGCAGCGCCACCGCGCCAAAGTCCGACAGCGTGTACAGCGCGACGAGCAGCGCTCCCCCGGCTGCAGCGGGCCAGGCTTGCGGCAGGGTTGTTGTTGCGAAGGCACGGAAGGGGCCGCGCCCGAGTGAACGCGCGACCTCCTCCAACGCTGGGTCGCTGCCGCGGAACGACGCGGTGACGGGCAGCACGACGTAGGGCGATGACACGAGCGTGAGGATGAGCGCGGCCGCCCAGAAGCCGCTCATCGCAGGGAATTGCGCGATCCACGCGTACGCCGCGACGTAGGACGGCATGGCCAAGGGCAGTGCGGCCAGCACGACCCATAGTCCGCGCAGGGGCAGGTCGGTGCGGGCGAGCAGCCACGCCACGGGAATCCCGATGACCAGGCACGCCACGACGACGACGAGGACGAGGGACACCGAAGTGGCAACCGTCTCCAGTGTGCGGGGACGGATCAGGACGTCGATGATGCGCGCGACGCCGGCCTCACTGACGCGAACGATGAGGTAGACGAGCGGGATGAGGGAGACGGCCGCGGTGACGAAGCCCGCGACGATGAGGGCGCGCGGAGGGCGTCCCTGAATTCGGCGCGGGCGCGATCGCGCCACCACGGTTGACATGGGAAGTGCGCTGGCCTCAGATGAGGCCGACGTCTTCGAGCATCACCAGCGTGCCCGGCAGGTCAGCAAGCTCGGCCAGGGGCACAT
>CAYGMM010000150.1:3882-4939 GCA_964351035.1 uncultured Actinomyces sp. | reverse complement strand
GACGCAGTCCCGCGCAGTGACGACACGCGCTCGAAGGTGATCGGGAACGTGCCCGCAATCAGCTCCGACAGCACGGTAGCCGTGCCGACCAGTTGCTCCTCAGAGACAGCGGTCAGACTCAGTTGTGCCGTCGCTGGCGAGCACATGTAGACCGGGGCAGGTGCGACTCCGACGACAAGCCCGCACACCGTGCCAAACCCCGGCGCCACACCGGAGTAGGTATCGCCGGTCGGGTCGGTCTTGAGCAGTTCCCAACTCCCGGTCGGGCCGGCGGATACCGTCAGTTTGGGGACTGCGCCACTGCTGAACTCCACGACGGAGGCGCCGTCGGCGCCGTAGAGGGCGTTGGCCCCCGTCTGCGTGACGGTCATCTGCCATAGGCCATCGGTGGGCTCGATGGAGGCCGCGGAGACCGGGGGTGCCACCAGCGCTCCCACCATGGAAGCGATCGCTGTCATGGCGAGGAGCGCCAGGCGCCGGCGATTGGTATGCGATTGCTGTTGTGTCATCGGTTCAACTCATTGCTACTTGCCTCACGCGACACGCGGTTCGCCGCTACTCCGGGAGCCTTCAGCGTCACGAGGCTGTAAGGGCTTGGCCCCCACTGCTCACCTCCTGGGGAGTAGCCTCCTGGGGAGTAGCGAAGGGAGACGACATACTCCTCACCGGGCAGCGCTCGAAAGACCGTCGAAATCCTCGGCCGGTACCACTTCTTGCAGTTGACGTTGGGGCGCAGTGACAACACAGAGTTGCTTGAAGTCTTGCTGGCAGCGACGCTCCATACCGCGCCACAATCCCGATAGGCGTCCTGTGGAACAAGCCAGGACAACGAGACTGCATACTGTTTCACTCCTTTGCGCCACTTCGTCTTCCACTTGCCGACGCGAGGTGGCGCCAGCGCTTCAGGGGTCGCAACGCTTTGCTCAGCGTTGCGCACCTCGGCGAAGAGTTCCGGTAGTTGAATCGTGCCGAATCCGCACTTGACGGCATCGCATGCCCTGGGAAGGTGATTCGAGGGAGTCTCGCGACTCTTGCGGTCGCCCGCTGCCTTAACAAT
>CAYGMM010000150.1:0-3872 GCA_964351035.1 uncultured Actinomyces sp. | reverse complement strand
GAGGTCGACTGCCCGCGATCTCCACGATCACCAACGACGAGTGCCGCTGCCGCAGAAACGATGGGCGTGGCAAAGGACGTGCCGGTCGTCAACCCCGTCGTTCCCTGACCCGTAAATGCCAGGTAGTCACTGGTGTTGCGATCAACCCTGATCTGCCAACCGTCCGTCGAGGTGTATTTCTGACCCCCCGGGGCCATGATCGCGAGCGGGAAGGTGTCGTCACCGAAGTTCGTGTAATTGGTCAGGAAGCCGCGCTCGGAGACGGCTCCGACCACAAGGGCTCCGCGGCAGGCTAAGCCCTGCGACACGGACACGGCCTTGCCCTCGTTACCAGCGGCGACCACGGGAAGAGCCCCACGAGCACGCGCTTCCGCGATCGCTACCGCATAGGCAGGCCTGCACGTTTCCTCGCTACCTATGGAGAGATTGATGGTGTCTGCCGGATTCGCATTCGCGGGCACTCCGGGCACCGAGCCGCCAGAAGCCCAGGTGATTCCTGCGACGATGTCCGACGTCAATCCCCCACAGATTCCCAGGGCTCGCACGGGCACCACCTTGGCGAGCGGCGCGATGCCTTGAATCCCGCTCGTGCCCTGGCCCACGATGAGAGACGTGACGCCGTCGCCGTGCCATGTCGATGTACGCAGCCGCGGAGCCTGAGTCGAGTCGTCGAGTAAGCAGGCGTAGTCGCTCGGTGCCGCGTCATACTGCGCCTGATTGACACCATCCCCCTCGTCGAAGGGATTCGGATCCCACCCGTTTAGGTCCCGTGCCCGCCAGGGCTCCGAGATGAAGTCGTATCCGGGCAACAACTGATCTCGATAATTCGGAAGGGTCGTCGTGCCCGTGTCGATGACGGCGACGACGGTCCCCCGACCCATGATTCCCTCATCGTGCACCGGTTCGAGATTGACTCCGCACTTCGTCTCGTCACAGGCGCCCAAGTACCACTGATCCGGGAACTGCATGAGATCTCTGGGCAGCACTCGCCCTTCCGCTGGGCCGGGAGGTTGCGGGCCACCCGGACTTGGTGGAACGAGGGGCACCAGACGCTCCACATCTACCCACAGGACCCGACTGTTCCGCGCAATGAGCGCAGACACCTGCTGTGCCTAGGCGTCGGACAGTCCGGGGGTGACTGAGAATGCGACGAGTCGATCGGTGATTGGGCTGGCCTGCCCAACCTGCCCCTCAATCCCCGCCGACTTAAGCGCTCGCCGCACCTGGCCAGCCAGGCCTTTCGCCGTGGCCTGCGGGGCAAGCCGGAGAATCAGTCCCCGGACCACTTCGCCATCCGGCGAGCCTGGCTCTCCTCGTGAAACTGCGGAATCGCGGTGTTGCTCGGTGATTGGGCTCGCTGCCAGCGCCGGTGCGGACAGGCCAGCGCCCAGCACAGCTGTGGCGGCGCTGACCATCACCAGCCTTCGCCAACGCCCTTGCTTTGACATCACTCTCAGATCCCGATGATGTCCTGGTGCACGAGTCGCTCGCCCACCGTCTTGCCGGCATTGCCCGCATTACCGTCGGTGCGGATCTCCTCGAACTGCTCGATGACGATCCGATATGTGCCCGACGGCCGAGTCTTCGGCACCGTCACTCGTCCGGTCCACGTCGCACTGCCCGAGCCGTTGATCTGGCCGCGCATCGTCACTGTCTGCAGCGCCGTCCACGCCGCAGATAGGGCCGGATTGACCTTGGGTCCGGTCGGGCCGTCATAGCGTTCGAGAATCGCGCGTGCCAGACCGGGACCATCGCCGGCTTCGTTCGCTCGGTACGACGGGCCGGTGAGGGTGACGCTCGCTGTCTGCTTCACACCACTGCCGCTGATCGCCACACTCGCGGTGCGGTCCGGTTCAAGCTGAACGACATCGACCATCGTGACCGGTGACAGTTGCAGGTCACCGACGCTGGACGGCTGATAGCGAGCCAATGCAAGCCGCACGAACGGTCGGTAGGCACCTCCGTGATCCATCTCGATGTCGACGAAGTACATATCGCGATCAGCGTCGTAGCCGGAGACCTCGCCGCGCGCGTTGTGACTGCCGATGCGGTAGCGCACGATGTCGACGAGCGCATCCATCTCGGCGAGGCGGACATTGCTCGCGCGCAGGTTGGTGTTGGTGAAGTGCCGCTGCAGCGGAGCGCCACTGCGCGGCAGGTTCGCACCCGTCGTAATCGGGTCCAGGCCCCACTGGGTCACGAGCGCGTCGCGAGACGGATTCCGAGCGCCCGCGTTCGCCGGTTCCAGCACGATGGCGAGTTCTTCGCCGATACCGGAACTGAACCACGGACGGGCCAGGTAGATGCGCAGCAGGCCACCGCTTCGCGTACTCGTGCGGCGATTGCCGCTGGGGCCCGACCACTCGAACGCCGGCAGGATCCACTCCGCCTGCGGAGCGAGCGGCCGTGCACTGCTCGGCACAGTGACGCTGGCTCGGCGCTTGCTACTCGGTACCGCTGATTCGGTACTCGACCTGGTGATCGGTCCGGGAATGAAGGAGATCGTGAGCACCGCGGATTCCGGGATCCGATCGGCGGCAGGCGCCATGTCGTTGATCGTCACGGTCCCGGACTCCGCGTTGACGAGGAATGATCCTTCCACCGCTGCGCCGTCGGTGGGTTGACCGTTGACGTCGAACGTTCGCCAGGCCACACGCACGCTGCCCTCAACCACCGGCCGACCCGCGTTGAGGCTGATGACGTCAGCGGCAGCCGCTGCGGTGATCGTCTTGCGGAAGTACTCGGCGAAGCGCGACTTGGCCTCGGCCGTCAGCGTCACCTGCTGACGGCGGGTGTCGGCGAACGCGGCGCGGACATCCAGCGCGACGGTCGCTTCACCGCCACCGGGGGCCGGATCCTCAACACTGTCGGTGCCGACCACACCCATGTCCGCGTTGACGACGACGTACGGCGCCCCTGTCCCGGGGCCTTCGTCCACGGCGTACGTGCGCGACCCATGCATGTCGACCGAGTCAGTTGACGGGGCATCCACGGTGAGGAATCCCGACAGTGCGGCAGCCGTGTCACCTGCCGACCGCTCCGCCTTCCAACGCTTGTTCCTCGGCACTCGCACGAACTCAGGAGCCGCCACTGGGCGTTGCACGGCATGCACAACCGTGACCACTCGGTCCGGCGTGAGCATCCAGTACGCGCCCTTGCGAGCCCGAGCCTCGTTGCCGTTGCCGCGGATCCGACGCCACAGATCCATCAGGCTCAGGCCATCGCCGGTCAGCGAGTGGGACATGCGCAGGTGCGCGACCCGACCCGGCTCCAACTCCACGGTGACCTTGTCACCGGCCGTCCGGGTGCGATTGCGGCCGGTCGACACGGCCTTCGCTTCAATCTGCGCAACCTGCACATTCGGCCAGGCACCGCGATATCCGACAGTGGCTTCGGCATCGTACGTCCGGCCCTGCTTAGGGCCGCCCCGGATGAGCAGTCCGTCCGCCAAAGGGTCCGGCAGATAGGGCACCGCGCCTGGGTCCGCGGGCACGATGTGTACGTCGCCGGCAACGACCTCGGTGGCAATGACTTCGCTCTCGCGCGAGGCGATCGTGCCGAACATGCCCGCCCTCGGCCGGCCCTGGTCGTCATCAAAGACGCCGTGGGTGAGGCAGAAGAACGCGGCGGCCTTCGGCGGTGCAATCCAACGTTGAGTGCTCTTGCGATGGTCGGCCGCGGAGTTGGCCGTGCGCAGCACCAGGACGTCGGATGCCTCGGACCACACCGGAGCGCTCTGCAGGTACAGGTCCGGGGATGGCACGGGGTCATGACGCAGATAGGGGAAACGCAGGATCGATCCTCCTGCGGCATCAGGTGCCTCGGAATTGCCGCCGACATCCACCCAGCGCAACCGCGCCTCGTACTCGGTC
>CAYGMM010000149.1:4145-4944 GCA_964351035.1 uncultured Actinomyces sp. | reverse complement strand
TCACAATGGAGCGAACCTCCTGAATGACTTCTTCAGTACAGGGGCCTGCCGTAATTGCCGCGAGTTGTGCCTTCCCCGACTGGAAGAGCGCCAAACTCAGGCCGTATCTCCGGCCGACCTCTCGGAAGGCCATGAGTTCCGCGTAGGCCGTGCAGGCGGCAGCTAGGGCGAGTCCCACCTCCCATCCTGACTGGCCGAGCGCAGTAATTCCTTCGCCTACTTCAACGCCGACGGCGCGGAGGACCTCGAGAAGCAGCGTGAGCAAGGCGACACCTAGCCCAATGGCGCTGAGTGTTGAGTAGAGGCGGGCGCGCCCGCCGTTGCGCTGCAAAGCGCCCTTACGACTCGCGGTGCCAGCGAAGTAGTCGACCTGACCGTTGATCCATTCACGGCCCGGCTCGACCGCGGAGAATGAGCCTGCGGAGCGCGCAAGGGCTTCTACGCGGAAGGGGTCGGTGGCATCGAGCAGCCACGCGGCTTGGAGCGCGTTACGGATCCAGCCGACATCCGACTGGTGTTGAAGGTAGTGCTCCGAAGCGTAGGTCTCGATGTCGCACTGCAGCCAGACGTCCTGCACGCGGGCGCCCTCGGCGATCACGCGTTCTTCTTGGAACCGGTGCTTGATCCGCAGGCGGCTCATGATCCACCAGGAGCCGCCGAGGATCACGATCGTGAGCCCCAAGAACAGCAGTGTCCACAGGCTCGAGGTCTTCTGCTGCCAACCGACGAGGATGAGTGAGACGGCGCCCAGCGTGAGCACACTGGCGGCGAGGCGACGGAATGATCGCTGATCCCTTCC
>CAYGMM010000149.1:1702-4135 GCA_964351035.1 uncultured Actinomyces sp. | reverse complement strand
ACTGGTCGCAGACGTCGCGAACATGCTGGGTGACGGGGTTCGGGCGTCCCGCTATGCGGCTTGGCTCGTCGGCGCTGGACAGCGCACAGTTGAGTTGATCTAGGGCCACCGCGCTCCTGTCGCTACCCGCCCCGGGCCACGCGCGCCAGTGCCCACGTGGCAAGCACTCCATGACCGCGTCCGATGCGGGCATGCCGTCAATGGCAACCGGCGCTTCCCCATGTGAGGAGCGTGAACTCGGCAGATGAAGCGTCTGACCCCCTCGGGAGCCACCATCGCCGCGAGCGGCTCCACTGCCGTTGAGCGAAAGGAGCCCGGGGATGCGGTAGTAGACCGTGTCCGCGGTGCCGCCGCGCGCCTCGGGAGCACGCCCATCCCACACGGCGACCAGCACGTGGGAGTTGCCCGAGATGAATCGAGCGCACTCCTGGTAGGACGCATCGCGGTCATTCTCAACACCGGGAAGTTCGATCACCCGCCAGGCTTTGTCCAAGCAGCGGCGGAACTGATCCCGCTCGCCCGGCGGCGCGAAATCGTCTTCGTAGTCCTCACGCGGCATCGGAAGCATCGCCATGATTCGCACATCGGGGATTCCCTCGCAGGCTTGGACGGCCAACTGGTCGGCGCCGGTTGCTAGCGCGCTGAGGAGGAGGATGGGACTGTTCGGACACTGGGTCCGATAGGACTGGATGACGTCGCGAAGATTGGCTACGACGTCATCAACGGTGTCACGCGGAATGTCGCGATGACCGACGACTCCAATCGTGATGGGGACCCGCGCGTCCGAACGGGCTTCGACCTGGGCCCCCGCATGCACAACCCGTAAATCCATGACCCCCGACTCCCCGATTTGTCGTCAGTGTAGGTGCTCGCGGGAGGGTGGGAGACCGGCTGGACTCGTAGACTCCTGGTGACAGAGAGCAAGAGGTTCGGGGGATTGCGTGAGCGAGACAGTCGGCTATGTGATTGTCGGGGTCCTGCTCCTCGCGGGGGCGGGTGCCGCACTAGCCGGGCTCCTCCTCTCAACGAAGCGTAAGCGGCTTGTACGCGAGCAGAGTCAGGCCCTGACGGAACTCACAGCACTCAATGGGGCGCACCGGCCGACTCAGTACTACCCGCACGCCATCGCCTATAACTGGGTGGACACGGTCAATTCGAAGGCGAAGTTCGACCGGTACGACCTCTCGCGATTCTTCCGCGCTCAATTGATCGCCCACGAGGGTGAAATGCAGGAACAGGTTGACGCGATCCTTGCAGCCGCAATGGACTACGAGGTCTATCAGGCGGCGTCGAGTGACATCGCCACTCGATTGCTCCAGCAAACTACGGCGGTCGGGATGTCTCAGACGACCTTTGACCGCATCGAGCGGAAACTCTTCTCGCGAGAGTTGCTCCCGGTGCCGCAGCAGGTCGCACGCCTGACCTGCACGGTGCGCTACACCAGCCCCAAAGGGCAGAACTCCTACTCGCGCTCCTACACCTGGGACTTTCGGCAACTGCTCTTTGAGGTCGCCGAGATGCGACGAGTGCGGGACGAGCAATCAACCGCGGGCTATCTACGTGCCCAGGAGCGGCAGAATATGACGGCCGACCTTCGCTATCAGGGTCTCAAGCGCGACAACTTCCGATGTCGCAGTTGCGGCGCCACCGCCGAGAGCGAGACTCTTCACGTCGATCACATTCACCCGGTGGCGAAGGGTGGCAGGACCGAGATAGAGAACCTGCAGGTCCTGTGCCAGACGTGCAATCTCGGCAAGAGCGACCGCCACTAGTTGCCGTCGGATCTGAGAGCGAACTCCACTAGCGTCTACTCAAATGCAAGAACTCCGCCGATCGCTTCACGAAGATGGGTGTTTACCACCATCAGATCGGTGAGTAAGAGGACGGCATGGAGGGTAGGCCCAATGTGGAGGCCAATCGATTCCGTCCAGGGGAGTTCGTAGCCGATGGAGAGCAGGGGAATGGGCTCGATTCCCGTCATCAGTTGGAAGATCTCGCCGTGGCGCATGCCCATGCATGCCTGGGGATTCATGTCCATCACGTTGGCGATGCGCCAGGCCCCATCGCCGGGCATGAGCGCATGGTTGACGCCGGTCATCAGGGGGAACTCGGCGTTGAGCATGATGTCGCAGTGTTCAGCATCGAATCCGAGCATTCCGCAACCCTCGACCCACTGGAGCGGAGCACAAGCCAAGGAAAGTGGCTCCTGAGCGGTGAGAACTCCGGTCGGCGCGTAGGAGATTCCCGTGAAGACCCGAAGCACGAGCTGTCGGCCTACATATGCCGGACGTAGCGAGACCACTGCGGCAGTGAGGTGGGTTCGCGTGAACATTGCCATGTAGGTCCCCGGAGCGGCGGCCTCCATGACCGAATATCCGACCGAGCCAACGAGCCCGGGGACATCGGCGATCGCTGGTGTGGGAGCAGCGTCGT
>CAYGMM010000149.1:0-1691 GCA_964351035.1 uncultured Actinomyces sp. | reverse complement strand
GACCTCGCCACTGTCATTGCCCCGTTCGACTCCTTGGCCGGAAGGCCAGGTGGTCTAACCGACACTAGTAGACATCCGGGAGTCGCTAGGACAATCGAGCAAGGCTGTCCGCGTTGCCCGAATTGGCAATTGGCTCGCCGAGCAGCGACGACTGGACCGCCGTCGTAGGGTGTAGGTGAACAACGGGGGAACTATGAAGAATCGGATCGCGCAAGTCCTGGGCATCGCACTCGTGATGGCCCTCGTGCCGTTTGGCAGTTCGGTGGCCTCGGCGGCCCCACCCGCAGGCGGGTGGGAGTACGTCGGTGACCTCACCGCTCCGGTCCGATCCACGGCCGCTGTGGACGTGTCGGTCAACGGAACCGCGCAGGTCTCCCAGGAGCTCCTCGATCAGGTATCCACCACGACGAGTTGCAGCTCCGGTGTGCCCGAAACGCTCCCGCACCTCTTCCGGGCGGCAGACTCCACGTACTACGCCATCACCAATGGCGGCCTGGTCCTGACCCCCATCGATGACACCGTGCCGGCAACTGTCTTCGGGACATCCAATGTGGACCCCGGCGCCTACGAACTCGTCCTGCGCTTCCGCTGCTCAACCGGCGGGTCATGGCAGGGAGGCGTCAGCGCGACACCAGCTCGCACGGTCTCAATCGCATCGGTGAGCAGCACCTCCTACCTCACCCTCTCGTGCCTCACGTCCGGGATCTCCGGCGCCTGCACTCAGGACTCGGCGCAGTACACCAAGGTGCCCTCGGGGACGTCCGTGACCTTTGGCGGAGTCATTCGTCGTGTGTGGAGTGACGGTGTCACCACCCATGAGACGGCCAATGGAATCCTTCAGCGTGCTCTGACTTACAGCACCTCATACTCCACGGCCGCCACGTCGTGCTCGGCCGCCCTCGAGATCACCAGCGACTACAAATACCGATGCCAGGCGGGCGGAGTCGACTTCGACCCGGTCACGGTGGAGACCATCTCGCCGCGGTCGGTCTACACCGTGGGAGCGCCAACCCTCTCGCCGGCGTACGCCGTCAAGGGCTCGACAGTGACTGTCTCGGGCACCATCCAGGAGCAGTACTCTGACAACTCCTATTGGCCCGCCACGACATCGACCCGCTATTCGGTGCAGTTCCAACCGCAAGGCTCCACCAACTGGACCACGGTCGTGAGCACGAAGTACCTCACTACTGCGGGTAGTTACCGAGACACGTTCACGATGACCGGCACCGGGCTGGTGCGCACGGTGGTGGGTTCGACCAATTCCACGACGTCGACACTCACCGAGCTCACGGCGACCGACACCTACCAGGTGGGTTCACTCAACCTGCCCAGGGAGGTCGCCCCCAAGGTGGCCATGCCTGCCACGGCGACCGTCAAGTTGCTGTGGAGCGACAATCAGTACCGGGATGCTCCCGACGCGACCAAGGCAACGCTGGAGTTCGCCCCGTCATTTAATTCGACCGCTGATCCGGCCAGTCTCAAATGGCGTGAGGTGGTGTCAGCTGGTGTCCTCTCGGGCAAGGTCACCTTCTCACCCATCCCCCAGAGCAGCGGGTTCTGGCGCGTGGTCGTAGGTACTGCGAAGAGCCCGACCTCCTACACGGCAGTGACCGGCTCTGCGGTCTCTACGTTGACGGCCACGCTGGAGCCAGAGACTGGTGAACAGCCGTTCGTGGGGTCACTGTCTCGCT
>CAYGMM010000148.1:0-4974 GCA_964351035.1 uncultured Actinomyces sp. | reverse complement strand
AGGCGCCGACGGGACTGAATGTCGGCGGTGAAGCGGAAGATCGGTGCCGGCAGCAGATGCACCTCGTCGTAGATGATGAGTCCCCAATCCCGGGTGTCGAAGACCTCAAGATGAGGAAAGACACCTTTGCGCTTGGTTGTCATGACCTGGTACGTCGCGATGGTGACGGGTCGAATCTCCTTGCGGGCACCGGAGTATTCGCCGATCTCCTCTTCGGTGAGGGTGGTGCGGGCGAGGAGTTCGGCCTTCCACTGACGCGCCGACACGGTGTTGGTGACGAGGATGAGCGTGGTTGCCTGCGCCTGTGCCATGGCGGCCGCGCCAACGATCGTCTTGCCGGCACCGCAGGGCAGTACGACGACCCCGGAGCCGCCAGCCCAGAAGTTCTCGACGGCATCGCGCTGGTAGTCGCGCAGATGCCAGGTGTCCTCGGATAGCGCGATGGGATGTGCTTCACCGTCGACGTAGCCAGCGTGATCTTCGGCGGGCCAACCCAGGGTGAGCAGTACCTGCTTGAGATGGCCGCGCTCACTTGGGTGGACGACGACCGTGTCGTCATCGATGCGGGCACCAACGAGCGGCGCCACCTTCTTGCTGCGCAGGACCTCTTCGAGCACCGGCCGATCGGTGCTGATCAGGACCAGTCCGTGCGCGGGATGCTTCGCGATCGTCAGCCGGCCATAGCGATCCATCGTTTCGGCGATGTCGACGAGCAGTGAGTGGGGTACGGCGTACCGCGAGTAGTTGAGCAGGATGTCCACGACCTGCTCGGCATCGTGACCGGCCGCGCGCGCATTCCATAGGGCGAGGGGTGTGACCCGGTAGGTGTGCACATGCTCGGGAGCCCGCTCGAGTTCGGCGAAGGGCGCGATGGCGCGACGACAGTCGGCCGCGGCCGGATGATCGACCTCGAGCAGGAGCGTCTTGTCGCTCTGGACGATGAGCGGGCCGTCGGTCACCGCGTCCCCTGCTCGAGCACGGTCTGACAGAGCGCGGCGAGGAGTGCGGTGCGCTCGGGGAGTGCGGTAACGCTGGCCCACTCGTGATCGGCGTGCGCGCCATCGCCGACCGCCCCGAGGCCATCGAGGGTGGGCGTACCGATGGCTGCGGTGAAATTGCCGTCGCTGGCGCCGCCCACAGCGCGTGCCCCCAGGTCGTTCAAGCCCATGGCGGAGGCCAACCCGACGGCAAGAGCGGCCAGGTCGCGCCCGGCCGACTCCTCCATGGCGGGCCGGTTGATGCCGCCGCCGATGATCGCCACGGCCGCCTCGGGGTGGGTCGGCTGCCAACCGCGCATGAGGTCGTCGATGCGGCGCTGCTCATCGGCGGTCCACGCGCGTACGTCGATGCCGATGACGGCGCGGTCGGGCACGGTGTTGTCGGTGACCCCCGCCTTGGCGGTGGTCGGCGTCACGGTCGTGCCGTGCTCGGGATCGGCCCAGGCGGTGCACTGCGTGACGAGATCAGCGGCCTCGACGAGCGCGTTGATGCCACGCTCGGGATCGAGGCCGGCATGCGCGGCGCGCCCGAGGATCTCCACGATGTACCAGGACGTGCCTTTGCGGGCGAGTTTGAGATCGCCGTCGATCGAAGCTTCGAGGACGAAGACGGCGTCCGCATCGGCGGCGACCTGCTCGATCAGATCGCGCGACGTACCGGACCCGATCTCCTCATCGGTGGTGAGCAGCAGGCCTATGCCGTCGTCCGGCCCGGCGTCGAGCAGTGCCGCGGCCGCGACCGCCTGCACAACGCCGACCTTCATGTCGAAGACTCCCGGCCCGCGCATGGCATCGCCCTCGATGCGCCACGGGAGACGCTCCAGGGTGCCGATGGGCCACACGGTGTCGAGGTGGCCGAGGAGCAGGACCCGGGGGCGCTCCGGGCCCCACTGCAGGACCGGGCGGCCCCCATGATCGTGAACGCGCGGCGATGAGCCGAGCCATCGCTCGACGAGCGCGGCGGCGAGGTCGACGCAGCGGCGACAGGAGTCGAGGTCGGCGCTCGGGGACTCCAATTGCACGAGGTCGGCCACGGCTCCCACCAGCTCGTCCTGGCGGGCGCGCGCTTGGGTGAGGAGGTCCACGGGATCGACGGTGCGCATCGGACCATCGTGCCGTATCCATCCGCTAGCGTCGCATCATGGCCGCCGACCTCGACCCCGTCCTTCGCGCCTGGGAAGCGTCTCGGGCCGCCGACGCCGAGGCCTCGGTCGTCATCGATCTGGCCGAGAGCGCCACGGATCAGGCCCAGGTCCGCGAGGTGCTCGACCACGTGTGGCCGGGGGAGAGCACCCAGGTCACGCCCAACCTGCTGCGCGCTCTGGTGCACTCCGGCTCCTACTGCTCGATCGCGCGCGACCACGCAACCGGCCGACCGCTCGGCGCCGCCCTCGGCCTTGTGGGGCGATCGGAGGAGGTGCCGGGCGGGGTCTTCCTGCACAGTCACATGGCCGGTGTCTGGGTGGACGCCCGTGATCGGCACATCGGTACCGCCCTGAAGTTGCATCAGCGGGCGTGGGCGATGGGTGAGGAGATTCCGGTCGTCTCCTGGACCTTTGACCCGCTGGTCCGCCGCAATGCCTTCTTCAACGTCGTCCGCCTCGGCGTACAGGTGCGGACCTATCACGAGGACTTCTACGGCGTGATGACCGATGCGGTGAACGCCGGGGATCGATCCGATCGGCTCGTGGCCTGGTGGGATCTGGCGTCGCCGCAGGCCTCGCTGGCCGCCGCAGGCGAGTTGCGGGCGCCGAGTTCGACGGCATTGACTGACGTCGCGCGCGCCCTCCTGACCGATATCGACGGCGAACCGGTTACGCACACGGCACCGACTGAGGTCGAGACGGTGCTGGTGCATCTGCCGTCCGATGTCGTCGCCATTCGGAAGGCAGATCCGGAGCGCGCGCTGAGGTGGAGGTTTGCCGTGCGCGAGGCTCTGCGCGCGGCGTACGACGTGGGACTGCGCGTCTCCATGGTCACGACCGACGGTGCCTACGTGCTCGAACCGACCGAGGGGAGATGGCATGAGACGTATTGAGTTGGTGCGGTTGCGCCGGATCGATATGCCGCTGGTGCGGCCGTTTCGCACCTCGTTCGGCACCCAGACCGCGCGCGATGTCCTCATCGTCGAGGTAGTTACTGAGGACGGTGTGAGTGGCTGGGGTGAGTGCGCGGCGATGGAGTGGCCCGGGTATTCGGCCGAGTACGTCGACGGCGCGGTGGACGTACTTATCGAGCATCTGATCCCTCGGGTTCTTTCTGATCGCATTCTCGATCCGCAGCTTGCCCACGAGCGGCTCGCACGCCTCATGGGTCATCCGATGGCGAAGTCCGCGTTGGAGACGGCCATCCTCGACGCATGGTTGCGCGAGCAGGGCCGCTCGCTCGCCGACTACCTCGGCGCGGTTCGCGATGAGGTCGACTGCGGTGTCTCGGTCGGTATTCCGACCAGTATCGATGCGCTCTTGAGTGAAGTCTCGTCGTACGTCGATGCCGGTTATCGGCGCATCAAACTCAAGATCGAACCCGGTTGGGACCTCGAGCCGGTGCGCGCGGTGCGCGAAGCGTGGCCGGATATGCCGCTGCAGACGGACGCAAACCAGGCCTACACGCGCGATGACGCTGCGCTCCTCGGCGCCATGGATTCCCTCGATCTGCTGCTGGTCGAACAACCGTTGCCGGAGGACGACCTGCGTGGTCACGCGCTGCTCGCCGAGCAGATCAGCACACCGGTGTGCCTGGATGAGTCGATCATCTCCACCGCCGTCGCTGACACGGCGATTGCCTTCGGCGCTACCTCGGTCATCAACATCAAGCCCGGTCGCGTGGGTGGCTACCTCGAGGCCAAGGCAATCCATGACCTGTGTGTCGATCGAGGCATTCCGGTGTGGTGCGGGGGGATGCTCGAGACGGGGATCGGACGGGCGGCGAACGTCGCGCTCGCGGCCTTGCCCGGCTTCACGCTGCCGGGGGATACCAGTGCCTCGAGTCGCTACTTCGCCACCGACATCACCGAGCCGTTTGTGTTGCAGGACGGCCGGCTGCGCGTGCCGACCGGTCCGGGGATCGGTGTCGATCCGATTCCGGCGCTGCTCGACGAGTTCGGCACCTGGTCCACCGTGCTGGACGGCCGGTAAATCTTTCGCGAGTGTGCGATGGCGGACTCGTATTGCGGGCATTTTCGGTCCGGGAGTGCACACTCGCGTAGTTGCGTGGGTCGGATCGCGCGTTGTCGCGTGGGTGGATGTGTCGGGAGATCTCGGTCTGCCTGGGATCGGTGCGGTCCGTCCGGGAGCTCAGTCTGCCGGTCGGTAAAGCTCAGTCTGTCGGTCGGTAGAGCTCGGCCTGTCGGTCGGTAGGAGATCGGGAAAAATTGTTGGTATTGCTGGGGTTTTGGGGTTGACGCTGTCGGACCCCTCACCTAGAATCGTACATGTGTTCGAACAGTGACATGGTTCGGGTTAGGTCCCGGATTGATTCGAACTCCATCCCGAATGCGCCGGCCCTCAGATGTGGGGTCACCTCAGTTCCCTTGTGACCGTGGGTCACTTCGATTCCTGTGGGAGTTTGCGTGCGGTATTCATCCGATCCTGAGTCGTTCCCCGGTGGCGGTGGCCGTCCGGGTCGAGCGGCACGGTCGGCGGGTGCGCGCGTGGATCGAGAGGCCGATGGCCATAGCCGGTCATCGGATGCGTGCCTGGCCGAGTCGGTCACGGTGCTGCGCGCCGCTGCTGACGCCCTGGCCGGGATCGACCCTTCGGAGTTGTCCGAAGCCGCCTTGGGGGATGCGCTGCTGGACCTACTCACCGTGCGCCGTCAGGTGGAGGGGGCGATCGCCGCGGTCGGTCACCGGTTCGCGCATTCAAACTCTTGGGCGGCGGACGGGGCGCGGGATGCGACCGGTTGGGTGCGCGGTCGGACGCAGGAGGGGTTCGGGGCGGCGCGGCGGGTGTTCACCACCGCCAGCGAATGCTTC
>CAYGMM010000147.1:0-5006 GCA_964351035.1 uncultured Actinomyces sp. | reverse complement strand
GTCGTGAGCTCACCCGCGGACTCGGCGCCGGTGCTGATCCCGACGTCGGCCGTCAGGCCGCCGAGGATCACTCCGAGGAGATCGAAGAGGTCCTGCGCGGTGCTGACATGGTGTTCGTCACCGCCGGCGAAGGTGGCGGTACCGGCACCGGTGGCGCGCCCGTCGTAGCCCGCATCGCCAAGTCGCTCGGCGCCCTCACCATCGGTGTGGTCACGCGGCCGTTCGGCTTCGAGGGCCGTCGCCGTCAGAACCAAGCCGACTCCGGCGTCGACGCCCTGCGCGCCGAGGTGGACACCCTCATCGTCATTCCCAACGATCGACTGCTCTCGCTGTCCGATCGCAACATCTCCGTCATCGACGCCTTCCGTCAGGCCGACCACGTGCTCTTGCAGGGCGTCTCCGGCATCACCGACCTGATCACGACACCGGGCCTGATCAACCTCGACTTCGCCGACGTGAAGTCGGTCATGCAGGGGGCCGGTTCGGCGTTGATGGGCATCGGTTCGGCGCGCGGTGAAGAGCGCGCGGTCGAGGCGTCCAACGCCGCCATCTCCAGCCCGCTGCTCGAGGCCAGCATCGAGGGCGCCCACGGCGTCCTGCTGTCGGTCTCCGGCGGCTCCGATCTCGGCCTGTTCGAGATCAACGAGGCGGCCCGCATGGTTTCTGACGCCGCCCATCCGGATGCCAACATCATCTTCGGCGCGGTGATCGATGACACCCTCGGCGACGAGGTGCGCGTGACCGTGATCGCCGCGGGCTTCGATGGTGGGACGCCGCCGGCCCGACGCAGCCAGCCGGTGACCAAGCGCATTTCCGAGGAGACCCCACTGGCCGCCGCCGTGGCGACCAAGCAGGCCGAGTCCGAGGACAAGGCGGAGATCCCCGTCACGCCCGAGCCGCCGAAGCGACCGGTACAGCAACCGCGCACCATCGTCTTCGACGACACCGGCGACGACCTCGACGTCCCCGACTTCCTGAAGTAACGACGCCGTGGGTGTCCTCGCCCGCGGCCGCATCGCCGACGGCGCGTACGCCGCCGAGTGGGTCTTTACTGACCGGCACGGGGGCGTGAGCGAGGGTGTCTACACCTCGCTCAACCTCGGCGCCTCTGTCGAAGACGCGCCAGCCGCCGTTGCTGCCAACCGTGCGACGGCGGCGGCGTACCTCGGCGGTGATGCCCTCGCCCTGATGCGACAGGTGCATGGTCGCGACGTCGTTCAACTCGACGGTTGCCCCGATGAGCCACCGTCGGCCGATGCCGCGCTGACGCGCACTCCCGACCTCATCCTCGGCACGCAGGTCGCCGATTGCGTCCCCATCCTCCTCGCTGATCTGGTTGGCGGTCAGGTGGCGGCGGTTCACGCCGGATGGCGTGGGGTTGCTGCCGACGTCGTGGGTGCCGCCCTTGCGGTGATGGCCGCGCCCGGTCCCGTGCACGCCTGGATCGGCCCGGCGATCTGCCCCGGCTGCTACGAGGTGAGCGAGGCCGTGCGGGATGAGATCTGTGCCGTCGTTCCCGAGGCCTGGGCCACGACCCGTCAGGGCACCCCCGCGGTCGACGTCCGCGCAGGAGTGCTCGCCCAGCTTCGTCAGCACGGCATCGTCGGCGAACTCGTGGGCGGCTGCACCTATGAGAGTCCCGACCTGTTCTCCTACCGGCGTGACGGCGTGACGGGCCGGCAGATGGGCCTCATCGTGCTGCGAGCCAGCGATGGCTGACGCGCGCGAACTCGAACTCGCTGACTCGCTGGCGCACATGCATGACCGCGTCACCCGCGCCTGCATCGCTGCTGGCCGCGGCGCCGCGGACGTGAACCTCCGCGTCCTGGCCAAGCCGTGGCCCGTTCCGGGCGTACGCCGCCTGGCCGATCTCGGTGTGCGCGACATGGGCGAAAACCGCGACCAGGAGGCGAAGGCCAAGGCGGCGCAAACGACGGACCTCGACCTCACCTGGCACTTCATCGGGCAACTGCAGACCAACAAGGCCAACTCGGTGACCCGGTACGCCGACGTCATCCACTCGGTCGATCGCCCCGAACTCGTCGCGGCCCTCGAGCGGGGCGCCGGCCACGCCGACCGCACGGTGACCTGCCTGATCCAGGTCGACCTCGAGGAGGGTGTGGGGCGTGGACGTGGGGGAGCGCTGCCGAGCGAGGTCCCGGCTCTGGCCCGGGCGATCGAGGAGGCGCCGCACCTGCGTTTAGGTGGTGTGATGGGTGTTGCCCCGCTCGATGAGGGAGACCAGAAGGCTGCCTCGGCGGCGGCTTTCGCCCGTCTCGCCCAGATCCATCGCGACCTGCTCGCTGCGCACCCCGAGGCCACAATCATGTCCGCTGGGATGTCTGGCGACCTCGAAGAGGCGGTGGCCGCCGGCGCGACACACCTTCGCGTGGGGAGCGCGATCCTCGGGGAGCGGCCACCACTCGGATAACTTAGGCACACGGTTCGCGGCCTCACGCGGATCGTCACGAAGGGGAGAGCCATGGCGGGCGCGATGCGCAAGATGGCGGTCTACCTCGGCCTCGTCGAAGACGACCGGGACGACGTAGACGGCTACTTCGACGAGGAAGACGACTGGGAGTACGAAGAGCCGGCCCCCACCCGTCGCGCGAGCCGGTCCTCGAGCCGTGCCACCGAGCGCTCCTCACGCAGCAGCTACGACCGCGACCGCACCGAGCGGATGGAGCGGGTCGACCGCGCCGAGCCGCGCACGGTCACCGTGGTCGATCCGCGCGAACCGCGCCGGTTGTACCGCGACGAGCCGTCCAATGTTTCGGCGATGCCCACGGCCTCCCGCGAGCGCGATTACGAGCCGGAGCCGGTCGGGCCGGTCGATCTGCATCGCATCACGACCATCCACCCGCACACCTATAACGACGCCCGTCGGATCGGTGAGGAGTTCCGCCAGGGCATCCCGGTGATCATGAACCTCACCGAGATGGATGACGGCGACGCCAAGCGGATCGTCGACTTCGCCGCGGGCCTGGTCTTCGGTCTGCACGGCACGATCGAGCGCGTGACCAACAAGGTCTTCCTGCTCTCGCCGGCCAACGTCGAAGTTGGCGCGGAGGCGCGTGCCCAACTCGCGCAGACCGGCTTCTTCAATCAGAGTTGATACGCGCTCGTCGCGTGCTAGGCATAGGAAGGAGACAGGTCCGTGGCGGTGGTCGGCCAAGTAATCGCCGCGCTCCTGTGGCTCTACTGGCTGATCCTCATCGGTCGTCTGGTCTTCGACTTCGTCCAGATCTTCGCTCGGTCCTGGGCACCGCGAGGCATCCTGCTCGTCCTCGCGGAGTTCATCTACACGCTCACCGATCCGCCGCTGAAGCTCCTGCGCCGGATCATTCCGCCGTTGCGACTCGGCGGCGTCCAGTTCGATCTCGCCTTCCTCATCCTCATCATCGCCGTACAGATCCTCATCAACATCGCCCTCGCCTTCTAATCTCCACAACGCGCTGAACGCCCCAGCTTTCTGAACGCCATAGCTTTCCGATCAACACAGACGAATAGCGCCACAACCTCTAGGAGCCGACATGTCACTCACCCCGCAGGACGTGCACACCAAGCAGTTCAGCACCGTCAAGATGCGCACGGGCTACGACATGGACGAGGTCGACGCCTTCCTCGATGAGATCGAGATGACCCTCGGGGAGTTGATCGCCGAGAACGGCGACCTCAAGGCGCGCCTGGCGCAGGCCGGGTCCAAGCCGGCTCCGGCAGTGACCAACGCCGAAGCGCAGCGCATGCTCGCCGACGCTGATCTGGCGAAGAAGGCGGCTGATGCGGCCAAGGCCGAGGCCGATCGCAAGATGGCCGAGGTTGCCAAGAAGGAGGCCGACGCCAAGGCGGCGCTGGACCGCGCACAGGCGAAGCTGGCCGAGGCCGAGGCCAAGGAGAAGGCGGCCGATACCAAGCTCATCGAGGCCCGGCGCACCGCGACGGCGACACAGGCTCCGGCCCGCCCGGCCACACCCGAACCTGCCGCGGCGCCGGCGGTGCCGGTCGAACCCGCTCCCGTGGCCGCTGCGGCCGCCGCGGCGATGGCTCCGGCTGCTGCGGCACCGGCCGCTCCTGCTGCGGGCGCCGACATCCCCGCCCGTGCACTGGCCATGCTCGAGGCCGCGCAGAAGACCGCCGATGAGACCGTTGATGCGGCCAAGATCGAGGCGACCGAGATCGTGACAAAGGCGAAGACCGAGGCGGAGAAGGTCACCGGCAACCTCGAGGAGCAACGCGCGACGTTGGAGAAGAAGGTCAACGACCTGCGGACGTTCGAGCGCAACTACCGCAGCACCCTGCGCGACACCATCGCCGGTCAGCTCGCTGAGTTCGACAAGGGCGGTTCCGTCGAACCCAAGGCAGCGGTCAACTAGTACTTCGTGCAGAAGCGGGACCGAGGCGATGCGCCCGGTCCCGCCTCCGTCGCGTCGGGCTGACTTTTTGGGCGGGGCGTCGGTTGTGTGGGGAGCTAGGAACTCGTCGGGTCGTTCGTCGAGCCGATGGGGCGCACGCTCGGTGTCCGCACGTTCCAACGGACGGTGATGACGCGCAGCAGGATGACGCTGCCGACGCATAGGAATGCCGCCATGGTGGCGTTGATCTGATCGGTGAGCACGTAGATCGTCGCGCCTAGGATGGAGAGCAGCGCATACGGCTGACCCGGCATGAGGATCTCCGGTGTATCCCCGCGCAGAACGGCCACAATGATGCCGCCGACAAGGCTCGCGAGGAATCCGACAATGATGGCGCCGATGTCGGGTAGCCCGTAGTCGATGGCCATCTGAGCGCCGATCACGGCGTAGAGACCGAGCGCCAACGCATCAAGGACGAGGAAGATCCAGCCGTCGCGGGCGATCCAGCGGCCGACGATCAGGACGAGCAGTGCGGCAGCGAGCACCGCGACGATGTACGCCGGCTCGCGCAGCACGACCGGGGGAGTGTTGCCGAGAAGCAGGTCGCGGGTGACGCCCCCACCGACGCCGAGGAAGAAGGCGAAGACGACGATG
>CAYGMM010000146.1:0-5021 GCA_964351035.1 uncultured Actinomyces sp. | reverse complement strand
CCGCTTGGCCGCGGCAAGCACGTCAAGCCCCAGTCCACCCCACTCGTCAGCGAGCCAAGGGGCGTGGTCACGCCCGACGCCGTGATGGTGCGTCACGGTCGCCTCGGTATCGACGAGCACTCCCATCGCGGCGTTCTTCGCGCGCTGCCACTGCCCGAATGGGTCGTTCTGGTCCGCGACGGCGATGACGGTCGTGTAGAGCGAGGCACCGGTCTCGTAGACGTGCGAAAGGTGCGACATGACATAGGCGGAGTCGAGCGCGTCCTCGATGGCGCGCGTGAGGTTTTCGTGCAGATCCAGATAGCTCCGCCAGTCGATCGCGGTCTCCAGGGTCTCGACCAGGTAGCCGGCATCCATCAGGGCATCGCGTAGGAACGGCCCATCCAGTCGGCCGCGACGCCACGCCTCCCCCGCGCGGCGACCTAGCGCCACAGCACCGTGGTCCTTCAGGATGCGCCAGGTCGCGCGACGCCGGTCGACGACGTACGCACCATCGGTGCCCTCCCAACCCAGGATCGCCAGCGATGCCTGGGCCATGTCAATGCCGCGCGCACGGAAGTAGCGCCGGAGGGCGACAGCTGCCGGCCCGCTCGGTCCAGAAAGCGCAAGGGTCGTGCGCGTCTCGGCCTCGTCGGACAACCGCATCACATCGGCGGTCACGCGCCCCTGAGCGATCGATCGGAAGGCCGCGACCCCCGCGGCGAAACTGGGGAAAACGACGGCCTCGTATCGTCGCTCAGTCGGTAGTGGACGCACGCGGAGGGTCACGTCCGTGATGACGCCGAGCGTGCCCTCGCTGCCGATGAAGAGTGAGCGGAGGTCGGGTCCGGCTGCGCTGGAGGGGCCACGGCCGAGTCGTAGTAGCCCCTTGGGAGTAGCAACGGTGATCGCCTCGACCATGTCGTCGATGCGTCCGTATCCGGTGGAGGCCTGCCCGGCTGAACGTGTGGCGACGTAGCCACCGATGCTCGCTCGCGCCCATGACTGAGGAATGTGCCCGAGGGTGAGGCCGCGAGCGGCGAGGAGCGGCTCAAGGCGTGGCCCCGTGGCCGCTGGACCCACGACAGCCAGGTGGGACACCTCATCGACCCGGAGCAGGACACCGAGCCGGTCGAGCACGAGCGCCACGTGCGGGCGGTCCTCACGCAGTCCGCCAACGACAGAGGTGCCACCCCCGACGGGTACGACGGTGATCCGTCGTTCCTGCGCCATCGCGAGCATGGCGACCACCTCGTCCGCGCTGCCGGGTCGCACGACGGCATCGGGAGCGTCACTGCGATCGCCCGCACGGTGTCGCACCCAGTCGAGATAGCTCGCGCCCCCGGTCGCCGCCAGGCGCGCCGCATCGTCGGTGGCGACGTGCTCGTCGCCCACGATCGTCGCGAAGTGGGTCAGGTCCTCAGCGCTCAATCGCGGCGGCGCCAGCGGTTGCGCGGGCTGGCCTCTCCACGCGCTGGCCGAGCCCACCTGGTCGCGCAGGAACGCTCCCGCCGCTCCGTCGAGCGACATCGGATGCCGGGGAGTGCCCCAAGTCGTCAGGTGCTCGTCGTGGCCCACATGGTCAGTCTGTCACCGCGGGCGTGGCAACCTGGGCACATGTCCCCGGCTGACCCCCATGCCCCAGGCGACCTGAACGCCACGCAGCGGAGTCGCGATCTCGACGCCCTCCTCGGCGACGTCACCGATGTCATCGTCGTCGGCGGCGGGATTACCGGTGCGGGTGTCGCCCTGGACGCCGCGACCCGCGGCCTTTCCGTCGGCTTGCTCGAGGCAGAGGACCTCGCCTTCGGCACATCGCGATGGTCAAGCCGCCTGGCCCACGGCGGCCTGCGCTATCTGGCCCATGGTGACGTCGGCGTGGCCTGGGAGAGCGCCGTCGAACGTGGCCGGCTCATGGAGACCATCGCCCCCCATCTGATCCGTCCGCTCCCCCACGTGATGCCGTTCTACGCCGACAGCGCCCGCCGTGACCGGATCCTGGTGCCGATCGGATTGCGTGCCGCGGATGTCATGCGCGCCGCGGCGGGCACGTCCCGGCACACGCTCGGTCGGCCCCGCCATCTGTCGATGGCGCAGGCCCTTGATCTCGCACCCGGCTTGGCCACCGATGGCTTGCACGGCGCAACCCTGCACTGGGATGGCCAACTCATCGATGACGCCCGACTCGTGGTGAGTGTCACGCGAACCGCAGCGGCGTACGGCGCGCGGATCGTCACCGGCGCGAGAGTCGAAGACATCACCGGGACGACTGTCACTGTTCGCACCGCTCAAGGCGTCCTGACGCTGCATGCCCGGCAGATCATCGTCGCCGCGGGAATCTGGACCGAGCAACTGGACGACGAGACCCCGCTCGTGCTGTCCCGCGGGTCGCATGTGCTGCTCGATCCGGCCTCCCTCGGATACCCGCGCGCCGGCGTGGCCGTGCCCGTCCCCGGGGAACTCGGCCGCTACGTCTCCGCCCTGCCCACCGCGGCCGGACCGGTGATGGCCGGCATCACCGACGTGTCCGTCCCCGATCAACCGGTCACCCTCGACTCCGCACCCTCCGACGACGTCGAGTGGATCCTGGAACGCCTCTCCCCTGCCTTCGCTCGCGGGCTCAGTCAGGAGGACGCGATCGGCTCGTACGCCGGATTCCGACCGCTCGTCGCCGACACCGAGACGAGCACAGCGGACATCTCGCGTCGTCATCGCGTGACGCGCCGGGCCGACGGCGTCATCACCGTGTCCGGAGGCAAACTCACGACCTATCGACGGATGGCCCAGGACGCCCTCGATGCGACCGACCTGCCGGGGCGCTGCCGGACGGCGACCCTGCCCCTGCTCGGTGCCCAACCACGTCGCACACCAGCTCCTGCCGGAGTGCCCGCGCGCCTGGTGCGCCGCTACGGATCCGAGGCTGCCCGGGTAACTTCCTACGGCGCCACCGACCCGACCCTTCTCGATCCCCTGGCTCCCGGAGTGGGGGTCCTCGGCGTCGAGGTGGTGCACGCGGTGCGGTGCGAGGGAGCGACTACGGTGGCGGACGTCATGGAACGTCGTACCCGCCTGAGCACGATCCCGGCCCAGGCAGCCGCTGCCCGCGCGCGAGTCGAGGAGATCGTGGAAGCACATCGATGAAGGGCACCGATCCCCGTCGCGCGATCATCGGTGACGCACTCGCCATTGGCATCGGCACCGGTGCCTACGGCATCTCCTTCGGTGCCCTGGCGGTCGCCTCGGGATTGAGCGTGTGGCAGACGCAAGCACTGTCACTGCTGATGTTCACGGGTGCCTCGCAGTTCGCCCTCATCGCCGTCATCGCCTCCGGTGGCAGCGCGCTCGTGGCGATCTCCACCGCGACCTTGATCGGCACGCGCAACACGTTCTACGCCGTTGCCATGGCGCCGATCCTGCGCGTGCGGGGGCTGCGCCGGCTTCTCGCCGCCCAGTGGACGATCGACGAGTCAACCGGCATGGCCGTGGGGCACGAGGATCGCAGGGACGCGGCCCGCCTGGCCTTCTGGTCCACCGCGCTCGCCATCTACATCCTGTGGAACCTCGGCACGCTGCTCGGCGCGGTGGGGGCGGGATTCATCGAGGACCCCAACATGTTCGGCCTCGATGCCGCCGCACCCGCAGCGTTCCTTGCCCTCATCTGGCCGCGCTTGAACTCATGGCCGATGCGCTGGGTGGCCATCGTCTCGCTCGGGACCGCGGTCATCCTCGCGCCATTCCTCAGTGCTGGGCTACCCGTGCTCCTTGCCGGCGCCGCAGGGATCGGAGTCGGTCTCGTGCTCGGGGCGCGCGCGCCGGAGGTCGAGCGCTGATGTGGCCCACGATCCTCATCGCGTCCGGCGCGGCGTACGGACTCAAACTGCTCGGGTACGTCGTTCCGGAGAAGTGGCTGGACACCCCGATGGCTCGCCGGATCACCGTGCTCATCCCGATCGCCCTCCTCTCCGCACTCATCGGCCTGTGGACGCTGGTGTCCGGCTCGGAGATCACCTTTGACGCGCGAGTCCCCGGCGTCCTCGCCGCACTCGTCGCGCTGCTCCTGCGCGCGCCCTTCCTGGTCGTCCTCGTCGTCGCCGCTGTGGTCACCGCCGGCGTCCGCGCCCTTGGGTGGCTGCCCTGAAGCCGCAGCGCCCGATCTTCGGATTCCTGTGGCCGGCGGCACGCGCGGTCCCGCAGGACGCTCACGCGGTGCAACTGACCTGGCGACGCGTACCCCCGCGTGGCCCCTGGCGGCTGGCGCTCCTCATTTCGTGCACCGCGCTGCTGATCACCGGCGGCGCCGCGATGATCAGCGCCCTCCTGGCCTCACCCAGTATTCCCGGGCTCCTTATCAGCGTGGTCGTGATCGTCGGCAGTGCACTGCTGCTGGGCCGCGGCTGGGCGGTGGGTACGTCGGTGAGCGATGCCGGGGTCAAGGTCTCGCGGTTGCGCACCACGGTGGTCATCCCGTGGGCCGACGTCGTCGAGGTCGACGAGCTGCCCCGCAGTCGATGGCTCGGATTGCCGGTGAGTGTCGCGGGGTCGACGGTGCTGCTGCGTACGCCGGAGGGGCCGGTCCTCACCCACATTGCGACGGCGTCGCCGGATTTGTGGGGGCGACCGCAGTCGGCGGACACAGCGGCGACCGCGTTGCGCACCTGGTGGCGCGAGACGCGCTGAACGAGCCGTCTAGCCGCGCAGCCGGCGAGCTTCGCGCATGGCGGCTCTGGCCCGGCGTCGGTCACGTGCCGCGTCAAGTGCCAGGCCGAACCGGTACCAGGATGACCAATCCTGGGGTTGCGCATCGACGCGGTCACGTTCGGCGGCCAGGAATCGCTGAGCGTCTGTCGACGTGATCCGCCCGGAGGGCATGCGCTCGAAGTCATCCACGGGCAGGTCGCCTCTGTCGGCAAGTTCGGCCCCCATGGCCTGCATGGCGTAGCCGAAATCGATCTCGCGCCACACCAGCCATGCCCCGATGACGGGGATGATGATCACGGCGACACCGAGCGCGATAGCCGTGGGACTACCGGAGGCGATCAGGA
>CAYGMM010000145.1:0-5057 GCA_964351035.1 uncultured Actinomyces sp. | reverse complement strand
TTGATCGAGTTCCGTCATCTCCGGCCAATGCACGATGTCGCGAATGGAGCCGTCTGCGCGCGTGTGGCTCCAATGCATCAGGCGCGCGCCGGCCTCGGGCCAGGCGAGGAACGTGGAGTCGCCCACCTGCCAGCGGCGGATGGTGTGACCAAGGTAGGGAATGGATTGCATGGTAACGGACGAGAGACTGAACGGGACGGGTGGCGTGGGACGAGGGACGCGTGGCGGGATGCGGGATGCGGGATGCGCGATACGGGAATCTAGGTTCGGGATGCGGGTGGCGGTTTGCGAGAGTTGAGATCGGGGAATTCGTAGTGCGGTGCGTTAGCTCGCACCACGTTGGAGTGGTTTGGGATATGGTGAGGCAGGACGGTGCGGGCTAAAGCACCGCACTACGCTGGGTGGCAGATGGGATTCATCATTCATTGCTCTTCGTTCTTCATTAGCGTCGCGGGCGAAGCTCGCAGCGTAGAATCCACGTGCCGGATTGTAAGGCCGAATGCGGTGCGGGGACTTGCGGTTGTGGTGCAAACCCAACAGCGTGCAAAAGTTCCGATGTTAACCCTCTCGGCCAACCCCTACTTGAGATTCCTGCAACTCGTCCTCTTCGCCGGGCTCATTTCCGCTATGCTCGTGGCGCAGGAGGCGCCGGAGGATTCCTCCGGAGAGTCCGACGACGTTGCCGCCGAATCGGCAGCGACTTCGAATCCGGCAAGCGAAACCGCTGCGGTGGACGAGCCGGCATCGGCCATGGAGCAGCGTTCGGCTCCGGCCAAGGTGGTGGTGATCCCGGTCCGTGATCAGATCGCAAAACCGATCCTCTACGTCATCCGGCGTGGGCTGAAGGATGCGATCGAATCCGAAGCGGATTTTGTGGTGCTTGATATGGACACGCCCGGCGGCAGTTTGGGCGCGACGTTCGAGATTCTGGAAGCGTTGGGCAAATTCGACGGTGCCACGGCGACCTATGTGAACGACGAAGCGATTTCGGCCGGATCGTTCATCTCCGCCATGACCGACGACATTTACTTCGCGCCCCAAGGCGTGATCGGCGCAGCCGCTCCGGTGATGTCTGGCGGCGGTGAAATCGACGAGTCGATGAAGCAGAAGATCGTCAGCTACCTGAAAGCGCGCATCCGCGCGATTTCCGAAGGTCACCCGTATCGCGGCGAAGTCATCTCGGCCATGATCGACGCGGACTACGAGCTGAAGATCGGCGACGAGGTGTTGAAGGAAAAGGGTGAGCTGCTCTCGCTGACCGCGACCGAAGCGGCGGAGACTTACGGCGATCCGCCGCATCCGTTGCTCGCCGCGGGAATCCACGATTCGGTCGAGGACCTGTTGGTCGCCCGCTTTGGCGAAGGTGGTTATGAAATCACGAAACTGGAAACCACGTGGTCGGAAGAACTCGCGGCCTTTCTCAATGGACTGACACCCATTCTGCTCGGGCTCGGACTGCTCGGCATGTTCATCGAATTCAAGACCCCCGGGTTTGGCATCTTTGGCATCGGCGGCGGAATACTGCTTATGATCGTCTTTTTCGGCCATTACACTGCGGGGCTCTCCGGACACGAACCAGCGTTGTTTTTTGTGCTCGGGGCGGTGCTGGTGATGGTCGAGCTGCTCTTCCTGCCGGGCACCATCTTCGTCGCCTTGGCTGGTATCATGTCGATGTTGGGCGCGTTGATTTGGTCGATGGCGGATTTGTGGCCGGAGGAACCGATCTCGTTCTCCGGCGATGTCTTCCTCGGGCCAGGTGAAGATGTCGCGATCGATAACGGCGAGATCGGCGAGGTACCCGACCGCCAGTGCGCCGGTGTCGTGGTCGCGCCCGTTGACGCGGGCGGATCCCGCGGTATACGCGCTCACAGCATCCGCGAGGCTAATGCGCTGCTCCGGCAGAAAAACCTCGGCATCGGCATCGCCCGGAGCGCGACGGTTGACCGCGACATGAATGCCCTCGAGTGGGTTCGGGCTGCTCACCGACCAGTCACTGCCGGCCGCCAACGCCGCCCCGGCGCGCACGAGGTCGGCCCAGGGGTACTGCCAGCCTGCGCGCCGCTGCCCGAGGAAGGGAATGGTGAGTTCGGTCATCTGCGGTTCATTGCATGCCCATAGCGGTTGCATGTTGGCGGTTGCGCCGAGTGCGGCGAAGCGCCCGATGTCATCGGGATGCACCACCTGAAGGTGCGCGAGATGATGCCGACCGCCATGCGGGCCGTTCGCGTCGCGTGCAGCTTCGATGGCATCGAGGGCTTGACGAACGGCGCGATCTCCGAGCGCATGGAAGTGCACTTGGAAGCCGAGTCGGTCCAACTCGGTGACGTATTCCTTCAGCCCCACCGGATCAACAAAATCCAGGCCGGAGTTGTCGGTCGGGCAACCGCACCCGTCGAGGTAGGGCTCGAGCATTGCGGCTGTGTAGTTCTCCGCGACACCGTCGAGCATGATCTTGACCGTGCTTGGCGTAAAGCGCCCGACACCACCATCAGCGCGCTGTTGGACGAGTTCCGGTATCTGCTCACTACTGCGGTTGCGGTCCCACCACAGGGCTCCCACGACTCGGGCGGTGAGCCCACCGCCGAGGGCCAGCTGGCGGTAGGTCTCAAGGAGGTCGCCCTGCTCAAAGACGTCACCGACGGCGGCGTCCTGCCATCCGGTGATCCCGAGGCTCAGGAGATGTTCTTGGGCAAGGCGCAGTCCCGCCAATGTCTCAGTAATTGTCGTCTGGGGGAGGAGACGACTCACCAGGCTGGCCGCCCCCTCGTGCAGTGTCCCCGCCGGGAATCCATCGGGTTCCCGCTCGATTCGACCGTCCGGTGGGTCAGGGGTCTCCGCAGTGATGCCTGCAGCGCGCAGGGCCGCTGTGTTGGCCCACGCGCCGTGCGCGTCAGTGTTCGGCAGGAACGCCGGCCGGTCGGGTACGACACTGTCGAGCATTCCGCGCGTCGGCGTACCGCCGGGGAAGTCCGCCATGCTCCAGCCGGATCCCACGATCCACGGCAGTTCCGGATGCGCCTGCGCATACGCTGCGACCGTCGCCAGCACTTCTGCCGCCGACGAACAGTGCGAGACGCTGCAGCCCATGAGTTCAACGCCTGCCATCGCCGGGTGGACGTGGGCATCCTGAAACCCTGGGATCAGAAGTCCACCGTCTAGTTCAACGACAACGGTTTCCGGTCCCCGGAGTTCGAGCATCTCCTCGTCACCGCCAACGGCAGCAATGCGGCCACCCGCGACTGCAACTGCTCCCGGGGCCGAGGCGTTCATGCCCGCGGTGAAGACAGACCCACCGATGAACACCGTGTCTGCGTGCACGACTGGAAGGTACGGAGTCCCACAGCCCCCCGTCAACGCTACGGTGACTCCGTGAAGAAGTGGCTGCCGATGGTCGTTCTCGGCCTCGCACAGTTCGTCATGGTCATCGACGGCACGGTGATGAACGTCTCGATCACCGCGGTGGTGAACGACTTGAACACCACCGTGAGTTCAATGCAATTAGCCATCGCCACCTTCACATTGACCATGGCGGCCCTCATGTTGGCCGGCGCCGGCCTCGGCGATCGCATCGGGCGACGCCGTACCTTCATCATCGGCGTCATCATCTACGCGATCGGGTCTCTCACCACCGCCCTCGCGACAGGCTTCGGCATGCTCTTCGTCGGCTGGTCCATCGTCGAAGGCATCGGCGCCGCCATGGTGATCCCGGCTATCGCAGCGCTGGCCGCGGTCAACTATTCCGGGCGGGATCGCGCGATCGCCTACGCCCTGCTCGGTGGCGTGGCCGGAGCGGCCGCGGCGGCCGGCCCCCTCATCGGTGGTTGGGTGACGAGCCAGTTCACCTGGCGGTGGGTGTTCGTCGCGGAGACTCTGATCATCGTGCTCGCCGTACTCCCGCTAGCGGGCAAGGTTAAAGACCCTCACGTCGCCAAGACGACCGCGCGATTCGACTACACCGGAGTGATCCTGTCTGCCCTGTCCATGGGCATCGTCGTCCTTGCTCTGGTGTCGGCCAGCACCTGGGGCTTCATCGTGCCGATGAAGCCGCCCTTCGAAGTCCTCGGCTTCTCGCCCACCATTCCCATCGTTCTGATCGGGCTGGTCATCGGCTGGGGCTTTCTGTCATGGGAACGACATCTCGTCTCCGTGGGACGTCCGCCGTTGGTCGGGCCCGACCTCTTCGGGATCGCGACCCTCCGCGCAGGACTGGCCTCGCAATTGATCCTGTACTTCATCATCCCCGGATCATCCTTCGTGCTACCCCTTTACCTGCGGACTTTTCTGGGCCTTTACGCACTCGACTCCGGTATTCGCATGCTGCCGCTGTCCATCGCCCTGTTCCTCATGGCCGTTGCCGGATCACGACTCGCGACCCGCTTCTCGCCGCGCACCCTCATCCGAGTCGGGATTCTCACCGCGTGCGTGGGACTGCTGCTGCTCATGACCGCGATCACTCCTGAGGCACGCGGACTTCTCTTCGCGATCGCGATGGCAGTCATCGGGCTCGGCGTCGGCTTGGCGATCTCGCAGATCGGCAACGTCAACCTCTCGGCCGCTGACGAATCCCGAAGCAACGAGCTTGGCGGACTGCAGGGCACCGCGCAGAACCTCGGCTCCTCACTCGGTGTAGCCCTCGCGGGCACGGCGGTCTTCATCGGCTTGGCGACGACGTTCAGCACAGGGCTATCCCAAAACGACGATGTCGACGCGGCGTTGCAGGTCGCTGTCGCCGAGGCGACGGCCAGCGGCGTGCCCGTCATCACCCTTGATCAGGCGGGGGCGCTACTGCAGGACGAGGGAGTGCCCGCGGACCAGGCCGACCTGGTGCTCAATGAGTACGCCGAGAGCAAACTTCAGGCGCTACGCGCCGGACTCGGGATCGTCTTCATCATCGGGCTGGTCGGCCTGCCACTCACGCGCGGACTACCCCGTGAGGTCTTGTCCGACTAGCAGCACGCCGCTATGCAGTTGCCGCTAGAAAATCCACCGCCATGCGCCGTAGGCCGTGTGCTCCGGCTGGACCACGTCCAACTCATCGATGAAGACCTGGTCACTTG
>CAYGMM010000144.1:0-5120 GCA_964351035.1 uncultured Actinomyces sp. | reverse complement strand
TTGCCTCGGCTAAGGCCCTCACCACCGTGCGGAAGGACTGGCGGGCGATCACGCCTGCCATGGACTGGCTCGCCGACCATGCCGGGCCCGCGGAGGATCCGGGCCTGGCGTAGCGGCGACGCGATCGAGGGCGGTTGCCTAGGATTCGGCAATGGTCCGGCTATCGACGAAGGTGCCGCTGCCGGCGCACGAACTCGAGCGGAGTTTGGCGCCGTTCGGTAGCAGTCGCATGCTGCCTCCCGCCGCGTACACCGATGAGGACGTCTTCGCCTGGGAGACCGCGCACTTCTTCAGCGGCTGGCAGTGCATCGGTCGCAGCGACGATCTCGCCCAGCCCGGTATGCAACGGGCCGAGAGGGTCGGCGACGCCAGCGTTCTGTTGGTGAGGGGTGAGGACCGCGTCCTACGCGCCTTCGCCAATGTCTGCCGCCATCGCGGCCATGAACTCCTGCCCTGCGGCGGAATGACCGAGGCTCGTGCCATCACCTGCCCGTATCACTCGTGGTCCTACCGGCTCGATGGTGAATTGTTCAGTGCCGCGGGGTACGGCGGCTTCGGGGACTTCTCCATGAATGATTTCCCGCTCCGCACACTGACCGTCGATGAGTGGCACGGCTGGATCTTCCTGGACCTCTCGGGCTCGGCCGGCCCGCTGCAGGATCACCTCGCCGGACTGGAGGAACGCATCGCTCCCTATGCGCCGGAGGACCTCACCGTCATTGCCCGACATGAGTACGTGGTCGAGGCCAACTGGAAGGTGATCACGGAGAACTACCAGGAGTGCTACCACTGCTCATCGATCCATCCCGAACTCTGCCAGGTCAGCCCGCCGGAGAGCGGTGAGAACTGGGCTCCATCAACCGGAGCCTGGGTGGGTGGCTGGCTGGAACTGCGCCCCCACGCGGTCACCATGTCGCTGGACGGACACAGTGATGGCGCGTTCATCCCCGGGCTCAGCGACGTCGAGCGGCGGCGCGTCGACTACATCGGCATCTTCCCCAACCTGCTGGTCAGCCTGCATCCCGACTACGTCATGACGCACCGTGCGGTTCCCCTGTCTCCCGGGCGCACGTGGATCGAGTGCAGTTGGGCGTTCCCGCGGGAATCGACCGAACGTCCCGACTTCGATCCGGCCTACGCCGTCGACTTCTGGGACATCACCAACCGTGAGGATTGGGCTGCGTGTGAGTCGGTTCAGCGCGGGTTGTCCAGCGGCTTGGCGGTGGCCGGACCGCTGTCACCGGCCGAGGATGCGATCTACCAGTTCGTCACGATGGTGGCGCGCGGCTACCTCGGCCGGCCCCTGGGTTTGCGTCCGCATGCGACGAGTTCCCCATCCACCGCCGTCGAAGGAGACGCATGACTGAGCTACCCAAGTCGGCGAGTGTCGTCATCGTCGGAGGCGGAGTCATTGGCTGCTCCATCGCGTATCACCTGACGCAACTTGGTGTCCGCGATGTGCTCCTCATCGAGCGCGATGCGCTGACGGCGGGCACGACCTGGCATGCTGCGGGCCTCATCACGAGCGCCGGCTTCCACGACGAGACCTCGCTGTGGATGTCACGCTATTCCCGCGACCTCTATGAACGCCTTGAGGAGGAAACCGGGCACTCCACCGGCTTCCGGCCCGTAGGTCACCTGTCCATCGCCGCTTCCCCCGAACGCATGGAAACCATCGTCCGTGAGCGGGATTTCCAGGTCGGGTTCGGCGTTCCCAATGAGATCGTCACACCGGACGAGATTGCGTCCCTCTTCCCCCTCGCACGTGTGGATGACCTGATCGGGGGCTCCTACGTGAGTGACGAGGGTCGCGCCGATCCGGTGGGAGTGGCCACCTCGCTGGCGAAGGGTGCGAAGGCACACGGCGCCACGATCATTGAGGGCGTCAGCGTCACCGGCTTCCTTCGCGATGGAGATCGCGTGGTCGGCGTGCAGACCACCTCCGGGGATGTGGCCGCCGAGACGGTCATCCTGTCCGCCGGGCTGTGGACGCGGCAGCTTGCCGCGCTGGCTGGTGTTGACGCGCCCCTGCAGGCTGCGGAGCACTACTACCTGCTCACCGAGCCGATGCCGGGTATTCACCGGGACCTGCCGATCATTGAGGAACTCGACTGCTACGGCTACTTCCGTGAGGAGGGTGGCGGCATGCTGGTCGGCCTCTTCGAGCCGGTTGGGGCCGCCTGGCATCCCGAGGGTGCGCCGCAAGACTTCGCCTTCGGCACGATCCCGGCGGACTGGGAACGCATGACGCCGTACCTCGACAAGGCAATGGCACGTATTCCCTCGCTCGCTGACGCGGGTGTGCGCACCTTCTTCTGCGGTCCGGAGAGCTTCACCGCTGACGTTGCGCCGCTGCTCGGCCCCGCCCCCGAGGCGCCGGGACTGTGGATCGCCGCGGGACTCAATTCGCTCGGGATCCTCTTCGGCGGTGGCGTGGGCAGCATCATCGCGCGCTGGCTGGTCGAGGGCGTGTGCCCGGTGGACAACGCCGGCTACGCCGTCGAGCGGGCCTTGCCGCACGAGAACTCCCAGCGGTTCCGTGCCGAGCGAACACCCGAACAACTCGGCGTCTCCTTCGGCGATGTCGCGTACCCGACCTTCCATCCACACACGGCCCGTGGCATTCGTCGCTCGCCACTGCATTCGGTGTGGGCTGACGAGGGTGCCTACTTCGCCGTTGCCGCGGGGTGGGAGTTCCCTGAATGGTTCGTGCCCGCGGGGGAGCGCCAACCGGAGGTGCCCAAGACCTGGGGTCGTGGATTTTGGACGCCGTGGGTGGCGGAGGAGCACCGGGTCGTGCGCGAGCAGGTCGGTGCCTTCGACATGACGATGATGTCGAAGTTCCTCGTCCAGGGCCCGTCGGCCGCGGCGATTCTCGACCGTCTCAGTGCGAATGCGGTGGTCGGATCCATCGGGCAGGTGACCTACACCCAGTGGTGCAACGAGCGGGGCGGCATCGAAGCGGACCTCACCGTCACGCGCCTTGGTGAGGAAGAGTTCCTTGTCATCGCGTCTGATGTCATCCACCGCCGGGTGGATCGCATGCTGCGTCAGGAACGACGCGACGATGAATTCGCGACCGTGACGGATATGACCGCGGCGTACTGCCTACTCTCGGTTCAAGGACCGAACTCTCGGGAGTTGCTGCAGCGGGTGAGTCCGGACGACCTCAGCGAAGAGGCGTTCCCGTACCTGACGGCGCGTGCGATCGAGGTGGGCTACTCGCGTGTTGTCGCTTTGCGTGTGACGTACGTCGGTGAACTCGGCTTTGAACTACTCATTCCGAGTGACCAGGCCGTCTCGGTGTGGGAGACGCTCGCGCACGTCGGCGATGACCTTGGATTCCACCCGGTGGGACTGGCCGCGATGCATGGCCTGCGCTTGGAAAAGGCCTACCGCGACTATGGCATCGACATCGATGTGACGGATACGCCCGTGTCCGCGGGATTGTCCTTCGCTGTGGCGTGGGACAAGCCGACGGAGTTCCGGGGCAAGGCGGCACTTCAGGAGTTGCGCGAGGACCGCTCCACGCGGCTCGTGCCCATCCGCGTCGATGACCCCCAACCGCTCCTGCACGGTGGTGAGCCGGTGCTGCGCGACGGGGTCTGGGTCGGCTACGTCCAAGCGGGGGCGTTTGGTCACACGCTCGGCAGCAGTGTGGGCCTCGCCAAGGTGGATTGCGTTGACGGAGTGACGGCCGACCGGCTCGCCGAGGGCGGTTTCGAGGTCGTCGTCAACGGCGTGCGCTATCCCGCAACCTGTCAGTTCGCGCCCTTCTACGACCCGGGTCGCTCGCGGGTGCGCTGAGCATCGCGCTCCTCCCGCGCCACGGGATGGAACGTGTCCGCCAAAGGACCGCGGCGGGGGCCGGTGACATGGCAGGCTTGCCGCCATGACGCACCCGACCGGCACCTGGACGCTGGAGTCCGGACCACGCATCACCTTGCAGACCGAGAAGATCGGCATCTCCTCCCTGGAGGTGACGGCCCCGGTGACGGGGGGTCGACTGCACGTTGTGCAGTCGACCGTGGCCCTGCGACTGGAGATGTCGTTGGCCAAACTCAAGGCGTCCAACTTCCTCATGCAGGGAGCGGCTCGCGCGCTGGTAAAGCGCTTCGACGGCGACCTGCTGATCTTCGATGCCGAGGGTCCGGCCGCCGCGATGCCGTGGGCGGTCTCCGGCAATGCCAAAGCCGGTCAGGTCGACGTTCCCATGTCGGTCGATGCGACGCCGCAGCCCGGTGACGCACCACGTCAATTGCAACTCGGCGGCACCGTGACGATGGATGACATCGAAATCCCCATCCCGGGGTTGTCCGGGATCAACTCGATCACGTTCACCATCGACGGCAACGTAAAACTGACCCCGGCCTAGGTCTCCTCGGCGCGGTCGAGGTCCTCGGCGTCCACGATCCGATAGGCGTATCCCTGCTCGGCAAGGAAGCGCTGGCGACGCTGCGCGAAGTCGGCATCCACCGTGTCACGCGCGACGACGGTGTAGAACCTGGCTGTCTTGCCGTCGGCCTTGGGGCGCAGCAGGCGACCGAGCCGTTGCGCCTCCTCCTGGCGGGAGCCAAACGATCCGCTCACCTGCACGGCGACCGAGGCCTCGGGCAGATCGACGGAGAAGTTCGCCACCTTGCTCACAACGAGTATGCGCACCTCACCCTGCCGAAAGGCCTCGAAGAGCCGCTGCCGTTCGCTGGCACTGGTCTCGCCGGTGATGGTGGGTGCGCCGAGGTGCTCCGCGATCTCGTCGAGTTGATCGAGGTACTGGCCGATGACGAGGATCTGCTCATCCGGGTGACTGGCCACGATGGATTCGACGATCCCATGCTTGGCCGGGGTGGTGGCGGAGAGCCGGTAGCGGTCATCAGGCTCGGCCGTCGCGTAGACGAGGCGTTCGTCGTTCGGTAATGACACCCGAACTTCGACGCAGTCCGCCGGCGCGATCCAGCCCTGCGCCTCGACCTCCTTCCACGGAGCATCAAATCGCTTAGGCCCGATGAGGGTGAACACGTCACCTTCGCGGCCGTCCTCGCGGATGAGCGTCGCGGTGAGTCCGAGGCGCCGACGGGACTGAATGTCGGCGGTGAAGCGGAAGATCGGTGCCGGCAGCA
>CAYGMM010000143.1:457-5135 GCA_964351035.1 uncultured Actinomyces sp. | reverse complement strand
TTCAAGGATGATCAGCGTCGCTCGATCGTGGCCTCAGCCTTGACCATCCTCATGGAGGAAGGCACGCCCGGACTCACGATGGCGAACCTGGCCCATCAGGCCGGAATCTCACGGCAGACGCTCTACCGCTACTTCCCGGACCTCGACGCCGTACTGATGGCCTCAGTCGATGGCCTAGCCGAGGCAGACGCCGAGTTCCGGCGAGCCGTCCTCGATGGGGACGAGCCGCGCGAGCAACTCCATCGCGCGGTGGACATGATGATCGACGCTGCAGGGCACGGCGGCCGGATTCACGAGTTCCTCGCGGCTCTGCCACCGGACGCGCGCGCTGGGATTCAGGCTCACCACGCCCGGACGGTCAATCTGCTCAGCGACATCTTGTCGACGATGAGGCGCCAGCGTCGCTCGCCCTACCGAGGTGATCCACATGTCGACGCCGAACTAATCATCGGCCTCGTATCGGCAGGCGACGACGGATCCCGTGAACGCGTTCACAGCATTGTCGATCTCATCCTTAACGCACAGCCCAGTTAGAAGAGCACCATCGAACGAGTGAGGAGCAGTCCCATGGCAGCACCCGGATACACCTTCGTCAGTGTCTCAACCGCCAAGCCCGGCAGGTTTGACGATCTTGTCGCACTCGCGCGCGGGGCCAACGAGGCAATGGACGGCAAGATTGACGGACTCATCGGTCGTCAAACGTCTGCGGACAAAGACGGAAACACCGTGGTGGTGTGGTCGACGTTCGAGACCAAGAAGGATCTCTACGACTGGCTGTCCAGCGAAGAGGGCGCGGCGTCCCACGGCGACGAGTCCGACATGACCGACATCATCGAGACTTTCACCATGTACGAGCTCGAACCGGTGAGCAACAACCTCTGACGGTGTCGGCCGAACTGGAACCGCTACACCAGTTCGGCCGCTCCGAAGGAGACAGCGAAGCGGGCACACCAAATGGACACCGAGGACAGGTCAGCGAGGTCCACGTCGGCAGGGATCTTGTAGTTCTGATCGCCGATATTGCCCTTGAGGTCACCAAGGTTGACGTACTCACCGTCGTCAAAGACACCCCAGCCATCCACCCCATCAATGACCGGCTGATCGGTGAGCCACACCTTCAAGTCGGGGCCATCGCTGGTCTCCAAGCCCTCAATACGCAGCACTCGAGTTCCGTCTGCCAACTCAAGGATCTTCACCTTGCCCGAGGTGGAGTGCTCGTGGGAGATGAAATCACCCTTGGCGAGAACGACCGGTTCAGCTGGCTCAGCTGGCTCTTCGGGCACCTCCTGCGCGGAGGACGAAGCGTCAGCACTCGGCGCCTCGGCATCGTCCGCACTCGCAGACGTTGACGCACCTGAAGTAGCCGTGACATCCGGAGTCGGAGCCTCGTCCACGAGGTCGCTAATCGACGTCGGCGCGGCCTCGTTGACTTCAACATTGGTGAACAGGCGCCAGGGCTGGAACAGGTACATCCCCGCTGCGAGAGCGATGACAACGACGATGCCCACCGGAACCAGTACGGCGGGACGAAGGAACTTCTTCATCCTGATCTCCTCCACGGCCTGCGTCCGACTTACTTTCCCCCAAGACGCAGCCCGGCGAGGTAAGGTTCCCCTCAGCGCGATCCTGACTCGACTTTGGATAGGTTCACCCTCGTGATCAGCCGCCCACTGGCCCTCATCCCCGCAATCAGCGCGACTTTTCTCCTCCTGGCCGCACCGCATGTTTCAGCGGCACCCATCCCGATGACGGTGTCCGAGAAGCAACCCGCTGCGGACGCGGGTGCTGCAAAGCAGACAAAACTCACAAAGAAACTGAACAAGCAGCTGCAATCGAGCGGCAAGGGTGTGTGGCTGCGCGCACTTCCAGATGACCGAGATCCCGGGGTCCCTGTGCCGGCCTCGTGGACACGCAACGACATTTGGGCCGCCACTGTGATGTATCAGGACAACCCGCTCTGTGGCGGCGAGGTCCTGCCCACCTATGTGTTCTGGCAATACAACACCGAGCAGGGCTACGCGTCCGGCGACTTTGAGCGTGACCTTTGCTACCAGTCTTGGAATCCCAATCCGCCGGACTCTTTCACGCGAGCCACGGCCGGACTCGTCACCATCAAGAACGTTGACTCGTTCGATCTCAAGACGTACTACCCCACCGACGCGAATGCCACTGACAAGCGCGGCGGGTTCGCCGGACTCGACGCCAGCGGCAACCCGATCTACGTCGGCTTCTACGACGCGGGCACGAAGGACTACAAGGGCCGCGGCTGCCATCCATCGCAGTTGGATGCGAGACCCTCCGGGAGTTCGGAGTCGCTCCTGCAAAACTACGCGTGCAAGTGCGAGGCCGCGTTGTCAGGTAATGCCTGGAGCGACTGGGTCAAGTGGTGGCTCAACAACGCCAATCCCGAGATTCAGCCGCAGCCCGATCCCGGATCTCAGCTGGCGCCGCTGGGCTACAACTACTTCGCCGGCGGCAACGACCGGTCCGTACCGTTCTGGTCTGCATCGTCGTCCGGTACCCGCGGTTGGTACGGGAAAGTCCCTATGTGGGCACTTGATTGGTCCAGCTGCTGGACCAACAACCTCATCGACATGCGCAAGCTTCAAAACGCGCTGTGGGCCTACCGCTACAAGTGGATGAACGGCTTCGTCCCCCACGTCCCTGATCAATACTGGGCCAAGGGACTTGACGCAGCGAGCAACGCAAACGGGCAGCGCTACTACTGGGGATGGAACGAGATCCCCGTCAAGCCCAGCATCGACAAGCCAAAGAATTGGTCCGCCGTGGTGATTCACCTACCTGCGGGCATGTCCTCGCTCACGGAACTGACGGCCGCCGCTCGCAAGGATCTGAAGAACCAACTCCAAGCGATCCAGCAGCGATTCGGCGTGGCTCTCAACAAGCCCTCCGGTATGCAGGTCGTCGTCCTTACCGAGAAGTACAAGGGTAAGCAGCGGCAGAAGGCGCTCGGGATGAACGTCGATCGTTGGGCCCGCTCATTCGGCTGCGAGAACTTCAACTTCAACAAGTCGTTCAAACTCCGATACCAGGCGCCCAAGGGCAACAGCCCCGGAGCGTGCTTCATCAAGCAATAGCCGCACCGCATGCTAGGAAGTCACTAGACCAGATCCTGGTTGATGGTTGGAAGGCGCACGGGCACGATCGTGGTCGGTCCGGATCCGGACCAGTAGGTGCAGGTAGCCGCGAGCAAGACGGTGATCTCGCTGCTCCACTGTGGATGCGGCATGCACGAACCGCTGATCTCACCGGTAGCGAAGTTGATCGGCTCAATGGGGATGGATCCCATCCCTGGCTGCGCCACGTAGAGAACCTCCGGGCCAGTCACAACGCTCCCGTTGGTGGACGCGATCTGGATCCCGACCGACTGGACGAAGGCCCCGGAGTACCCCACGGGAAATGCCACAAGGGACAGGTCGCTGTTGATCGATGCGCTGACCGCGCCCGGAGCACTCGGCGCGGGCCCGGAGACGAGTTGCGGAGCCGTGACATCGCCCCCGCTGACGCTCACGTACACCTTCTTCCCCGTGCTGATCGTGTAGTGGAAGAACCCACTGCGATCCACCGGAACCTTCGTGGCGGCGCGATACCCGCTCTGGCCTCGGACGCGATGCCTGATCACGACGGAGTCCCCCCCGATGGTCGACACTCCATCCGCTGCCGTCACTCGGCCCGTAATCAGGACCGTCCGCTTGTCGACCCGGGTGGCCGTGGCCTGAATCTCTCCGAGGGAACCTTCGGGTGGGGTCGTCGGATCCTCCACTCCGAAGATCCCACCCATCTTGACTTCCGTGACACCCGATGCGGGCCCCCACGGCTCACTCGCAGACAGGCGTGCCTGCCAGGTGAACGAGTACGTACCGGCGTCCAGCGTCAATTGCACGGCGGGTCCGTACTGGACCGGCACGGTGTAGGTGAGTTGCTGTTGCGGTAGCAGCGGCTTGCTCAGCGGGCGCTTGGAGTTGGAGATTGTCAACTGCAGGTCCATGTCCACACCCTGTGTTGGACCGGTGTACCCGACCAGTTCGGGCATGGGGATCTGTACGTCACACTCGCCCCAGAACGCCGAGCAGTGACTCACCGAAACCTGCGGCTGTGTTGTCGTGTACGACGCAGCACTTGCGGTGGAGGGCGCAACGAGCAGTGCACCACCGGCGACAAGGGGCAAGACCAGCGCACGAAGGACCATGCCCTTCACCGTCTCAGGCTCACCGACCGGATGCAACGCACCGCCATCAATGTTGAGCGGCGGACACTATCCGATCTCCCCAGCGCGGGATCAAGCGAGCAACGGCCGCGCCGATGAGTGCAGCAGGGACCAGTGTCCAGGTGCCCATGATCAACCCGATTGCAGCACCGACCGCAAGCGCGATGGGCCACTTCATAGGAGCCGTCGCGATCACCGAGGCAACAACGCCGACCACGATCGCCGCCTGCACCGACGGCCCATCGGGCAACGCGAGGGCGACGAGGAGGCCGGCCGCGGCACCGATGAACATGGCCGGGAAGAACGGACCGCCGCGGAAGCCTGACCCGAGCGACGCGGCATACGCGATCGACTTGAAGACCACCACAGCGACGACGGTGGCCGCGCCCGCCAGGAGGGCGAGCTCGGGCCTGGGTTCCTCACCCCCCGCCACCAACAAGGCGACCGGCC
>CAYGMM010000143.1:0-447 GCA_964351035.1 uncultured Actinomyces sp. | reverse complement strand
ACGTCACCACCAGGAGGACGGGCTCACCCGTCGCGTAGTGCATAACGATCGCTGCAATAGCGACGACCAGGGCCGAACCTACGAGGATGCCGAGGTGCGGCTTCGGGCCCGCGACCCGCGCGAGGAGCGACGCCACCAGCCGTGCGAGTGCAATCGCTACGGTCGCGATGACGGCGACGACGATCGCCCAACCGAGCTGATCAACCTCAATCGCCGGCGGGGGTCCATCCATCGACATGCCACCGGTGATGAGAGGGACGACGAACAGAGCGAGGATGGCGCCCAGCGCGCCGAAGCCGACGACCCTCTTCTGATCCTTGGCATCGGTGAAGCCGAACCACTTTGCGAACAGCGTGCCGACCACGGAGCCGGTGGCGACGAGCGCCACCTCGGGGCCAAGCACGATGCCGCCGAACAGGGAGGCCAGGATCGCCAGAATGGCGCCGA
>CAYGMM010000142.1:0-5190 GCA_964351035.1 uncultured Actinomyces sp. | reverse complement strand
CCACCCTCGGTCAGCACCGACTCAGGATGGAACTGCACGCCTTCCACCGCGAGTTCACGGTGGCGCACGCCCATGATGACGCCGGTCTCGGTTCGACCGGTCACCTCGAGTACGTCGGGCACGCTCTGCGGCGTCACCGCGAGGGAGTGGTAGCGCGTTGCGGTGAATGGCTCGGGCAAGCCCTCAAGCACGCCAACGCCCTCGTGGTGGACCTGCGATGTCTTGCCGTGCAGCAGTTCCGGCGCGCGATCGACGACACCGCCGTACGCCGCCGCAATGGCCTGGTGGCCAAGGCACACGCCGAAGATCGGGATCTGCCCAGCGCACTCACGCACAACGTCCATGCAGATGCCAGCGTCCTCGGGGGTACCGGGACCGGGGGAGAGCAGCACACCGTCGTACTCCAGCACTTGCTCGATCGTGACCTCGTCGTTGCGCCGCACATCGACATCCGCACCGAGTTGGGCGAGGTACTGCACGATGTTGAACACGAACGAGTCGTAGTTATCGATGACCAGGATGCGGGTCACGACGTCACCCGAACAGTCGAGTGGACGCCCACAACGCGACTAAGCGCGGCGGCCTCCCCACGCCCCCGCACGACAGCGCCCAGAGGTGTTGCCACGGTCCCTACCGCCAGCGCGTCGAGACAACGAATCCTGCGGTGATGAAGGCAAAGCCGATGAGGACATTCACCAGGGCGCTGAGGTCCTTCATGATCGGGATGTCCGGCCCAGCGATGTAGAACAGGACGATCCACACCAGGCCGATAACGAACAACGCCACCATGGTCGGCGCCACCCACGGCTCCGAACCGAGCTTGACCGGCTTGCGCTCAGTCTTGTCGGGAGGCGGGGTGTAGTCATCGCGCTTGCGACGCTTGGACTCCGGCACGGTGTTCCTCCTTGAGGCCGATCGGCCCCATCAAACGATGGACCCGTTCAGGGTACCTAGGTCAGCGCGGACCAGCGCGATCACCCACTCCGCCGTGTAACCGCCATGGTCCATGGCACACGCCGGACGCTGATCACAGCGGGCCGAGACCGGATGGTGAATGACAGACGTGTAGTTCATCCCCAGCTGGGGAAAAGGTTGTGGACATCCCCCAATACGGACACCCAGTCGGCGCATACCGGCTAGCCCACACCCAGCGGCGCCAACAGATCCCACACCTGACCCGTCCGCCACACCGTCAACGCCACCAGAACCAGGCAGATCGCCAGAACGCCCAGGATCTGCCACAGGATGCGGCTGCGCCGGAAGATGCCCGGGGTCCAGACGAACACCGCCGCGACGAGTCCACCGACCACCAGGCCGCCGAAATGCGCCCGCCAGTCCACTGAGGGGCTGATGAAGCCGATCACGACATTGACGGCCAGCAGGATGAGCACCTGTCGGATATCCCACCTCAGTCGTCGGCCGGCCACGATGAGCGCACCCATCAGGCCGAAGATCGCCCCCGATGCTCCCACCGACACGGTCCGGGGATCGGAGAACATGTAGGACGCGATGCTGCCACCGAGGGCAGCCACGAGATAGAGCACGACGAAGCGCACATGCCCCAGGACCCGCTCAAGGGTCGGCCCAAGAGCGAAGAGCACGTACATATTGAAGGCGACATGCAGGAAGCCGCCATGTAGGAAGGCCGCCGTCAGTAGCCGCCACCACTCACCGTACAGCACGATGCCGAACGGCCACATGCCGAAACTCTCAGCCAACTCATTGATACCGAACAGGAACGAGACGCCGAAGAGTGCAACGTTGATCGCAATGAGTGAGTAGGTGACGTACGGCCGCGTGATGAGCGCCCCACCGCCGACAGTGACCGGCTGCCGCACGGTACGCGCGGCCTCACCCACACAGTCGGGGCACTGAAAACCAACCGGCGCCGGACGCATGCACTCGGTGCAGATGGGGCGTTCACAGCGCGTGCAGGAGATGTACGTGCCGCGGTCGGGATGCCGGTAGCAGCCTTGCGGCTGCCGAGCCGGGAGCCCGTCAGATCCAGGGGGAGGTTGGGTCACCCGCGGTCGATGGTGATCCCGGTGATCTCTACCGGGGTCACGGGACGATCCTGCGCAGCCGTCGGCACCGCGGCGATCGCGTCAACCACATCGCGTGACGCCTGATCGGCGACCTCACCGAAGATCGTGTGCTTGAAGTTCAGCCACGACGTCGGTGCGACGGTGATGAAGAACTGCGAGCCGTTGGTATTGGGACCGGCGTTCGCCATCGCGAGCAGGTAGGGACGGTCGAACTGAAGCTCGGGGTGGAACTCATCGGCGAAGCGGTAGCCCGGACCGCCCATGCCGGATCCGAGCGGGTCGCCGCCTTGGATCATGAAGCCGGGGATCACTCGGTGGAAGATCGTGCCGTCATACAGCGGCCGGGTGGTCTTGCTGCGGGCCTGGGGATCGGTCCACTCCTGGGTGCCCTCGGCGAGCCCGACGAAGTTGCGCACCGTCTTGGGCGCCTGGTCGGGGAAGAGGACGACCTTGATGTCGCCCATCGAGGTGTGCAGGGTGGCATGGAGGGAGGAATCAGCCATGCGCCGATCCTTGCACGTCTGGCCCGAAACCACGCCTTGGGGCGCGATCGACGGGGTACTGGCACCCCATCCGCGCGCAAACGCTTGCCCTGCCTCGCCGACCCGCCCATAGTGTCCGGCATGTCCTCGGCAGCCCGTGTCCTCATCGTGGACGACGATGAGTTCACCCGATTCCTGCTGATCCGCGCCCTTGCCTCGTTCGGATTCGACAACGTCGAGGCCTGTGCCAGCGCGGCCTCGGCCTTGCGGTCGGCAGCTGCTGAGCGCCCCACCGTGGGCATCTTGGACCTCGATCTGGGCCAGGGTCCCAACGGCGTCGACCTCGGGCATGCCCTGCGCCGCCACCACCCCGACATTGGGCTGATCCTGCTCACGTCGTTCGAGGATCCGCGACTGATGGGCGGGATTAAGGATCTCCCTGTCGGCACGATCTACCTCACCAAGAGAGCCGTCGGCAATGACGAGATTCTGCCGAAGGCCATGGCCACGGTCATGGAGCACCCGTGCGCAGAGACCAACAGTGCCGTGGGTGACGGTTACGCCCAGCCGCTTGGTCTGAGTGACAACCAGATCGACATCATGCGTCTGGTCGCTGAGGGACACTCGAACGCCGAGATCGGCCGTCGGCTGCAACTCACCGAGCGTGGAGTGGCCAAGGCCGTTTCACGCCTCGTCAAGCAACTCGACCTCGACACCGGTAGCGATGGGAACGTACGAGTGCTCATCACCCAGGCGTACTTCCAGCACGTGGGGCACGGCACCCCGCGATAGACGAGGAAGTCACCACTTCCCGACCGATGTGGTGACTTTCCAAGACCAAGAGCCAAACCAGCGGTCGGAAACGGGAGGGCAAGTAGATGAGAGCGTGGACGATCTCGATGGCGGCCGGCACATTGCTCGCCGGATCGCTCGCCGCACTTGGACCGGTGGCCGCCGCTGAGGGCTGGACCGAGCAAGTCGTCACCCAATCCGATGAGTTGCTCGAACCACGCACGAATCTGGCCCTGAACGGTACGTCCGGTTCCGTCGTGGTTGACGCCGCCGGTGTCGAACACATGGCCTACCTCGACGGCGGTGCCATCAAGGTGGTGAGTTCGCAGGGCAATTCCTGGGGTACGCCGGTCACCGCGGTGAGTGCCGAACTCGCCGGTGATGTCGACGACATCCACCTCGTCACTCAGAGCGGTGAACTCACCCTGGTGTGGCTGCATCAAGCGACAGAGGGTCTCTTCGACAAGCAGCGCATCGCCTACACGCAGACGAGCGGCGGTGTGTGGACAGGATCGATCAGCGTCTTCCGCTCGGCGATCTATGTCACGAAGAACATCTCGATTGCCCAGAACGGCACGGATGTCTACGTCGCCTATCAGCGCGCGGGCAATGCCCTCGCCGCGAACTTCGAACCGCTCATCTACCGGATCCCCGCACGCGCAACCAGCGCTAATCCCGGCGCTGAGCTGCCGGTAATCCCCGATGTGACCTACATCAACGACGGCTATCTCGCCGCGAGCGGCCCCAATCATCTGGCCTACGTGTGGGGTCAGGAGGATGGCTTCGCCGCGCTGCCGCCGTGGCAGCTCTACATCGCCTTCTTCGATCTGCGCACGCAGACCTGGTCGACTCCGCAACTTCTCGCCGAGAAGGTGTACGACCTATCCATGGCCGGATCGCAGACACCGAGTGCCTCGGGCGCCACCGGCATGCTCGTCTGGGAGGAGATCGCGGGCGACCGACGTATTGGGGCCGCGACGATGCGCGGCGGCTCAATAGACGCGACGCGTGGCGCCACGCCGTACGTTGCGCGCAGCGTCGACCACCTGCAGGTGGAGTGGAACTCGTCCGCCGATCAGGCCGTAGCCGCGTGCTACTGCCGGGCGAACAACCTGCCGTCCTCGGAGAGTTTCGGCGTCTGGGGCTTGACGATCCCGGCTACCGGCGAAATCCCTGCCTACGCCGTGCTGTCCGATGAGAAGCCGACGTTGGTACGCCGACTCGATCTAGGAGGGCCGGGTACAGGTGCTCTGACGGCGAACGTGACGTGGCAGACCTCCGATCGCACCAACCCTGCAGTCTTCGCTGCCAGCTATGGCAGTGGAGGTTGGTCGGTGGCCACTGACCTCGGATCCGGTCAGTGGCCGCTGGCCGTGCCCTCCGCCGGTCCGGCTGCCCTGGTGTGGAGTGCGGCTTCGCCGTACGTACTGACGAGTCACACGACGACGCATACGCCGCGACCGGCACCCGATCCCGGACCTGATCCGGGGCCGGGCCCTGATCCCGACCCTGAGGAAATCGTGGTGGTCATCTCCGGGTCGCGCGTGGCCAAGGGCACGATCCGCATCATGGGGAGCACCACCGGTATCGCTGACGGCGCGATCGCCACTCCTTCACTGAAGAAGGTCAAGCGCGGTCAGCGCTGGAAGGCACAGTCCCCCACGACCGTTTCGGTCAATCGTCTCGGTGTGGGCTACTTCGAGTCTGACCTCAAGGCGAACGCGAAGTTTAAGTACAAGGCCTACGTCGCGATTGACGGTGTGAAGTCCAATCGGGTGACCATCGCCAAGGGGCGGTGAGTGAAGCAGTCAATGGACTTTGTCCTACTTCGAATCACACGGGCGAGCGTCAAATCTTCAACAACTGCAACA
>CAYGMM010000141.1:0-5191 GCA_964351035.1 uncultured Actinomyces sp. | reverse complement strand
GACTCGACCGTGTCAGCGAGCGCCTTGCGGAGCGACTCGTAGAAGACGTTGAGAGGGAACTCATCGGGCAGGACCGCGTCGACCGCCTCGCGGGGATCCTCGGGAAGTGCCTGAGCGCCGCGCGCCCATGTCGACTGCGGGTGCGGCGGCACGAGAGAGGACACGAACTCATAGGCGGCGAGCCAGTGCCCGAGGCGGGACCGATCGATTCCCTCGCGGTACAAGCGCTCCACCTCCTCGCACAGTTCGTTCATCGACGACTGGATGCGTCGCCAGTCCACCTTCAAGGTGTTGTCGGTCCATCGGATCACACCATGTCGGTGCAGCCAAGCGAAGACGATCTGTCCCGCGAGCCCGTCGTAGTTGCGTACGCGCTCGCCGGTGGTCGGGAAGCGGAACAGTCGATCGAAGAGGATGCCAAGGCGCACGTAGGGCGCGAGCACGACGCCGGACTCCTCCAGCCGCTCGGTCTCGCGGAAGGTCGCGAGATCGCAGCGCAACTCCTCCAGGGCGTACATCCAGTACGGCATTCGCTGCTTGATCATGAACGGATCGAAGGGCAGATCACCGTGACTGTGGGTGCGATCGTGCACCAGATCCCACAGGACGAACGTCTCCTGCGCGAGTCGCTGATCACGCAGCAGCATCTCGGCCTCGGGAGGAAGGGCCAGTTGGAGTCGATCCGCCGCGACACGCGACACGCGGCGGAATCGCGCGGCCTCACGATCACAGAAGATGCCGCCCCAACTGAACGGCACGGTCTCGCGCGTGGCAACGGTCTCGGGGAAGAGCACCGCGGAATGGGTGTCATAGCCGGAGGTGAAGCCGAGGAACTCGATGGGCACGAACGCCGCGTTGTCGTACGACGTGCGCTCGAGTTCGGCAATCCACTCCGGCCAGACGGTGCGGATGGCGACGGCCTCGACCTGACGATTCGGATTGCCGTTCTGCGTGTACATCGGGAACACCGCGATGTGCTCCACTCCGTCACGTCGGTCAACCTCGGGACGGAACAGTTGCAGCGAGTCCAAGAAGTCCGGGACGCCGAGTCCGGCATCGACCCAGGCGCGGAAGTCATCGGCGCACGCCTGGAGATAGGCCGCCTGATGCGGCACGAGTGGCGCGAGTGCGTCGAGCGCCTCGATGATCCGGGCGATCGACTGCTCCACGGCAGCACGATCGCCGATGACCGATCCATCCTTGGCCTGCTCGGCGCGTACGACCTCGACCGCATCGACAAGGGACGCCCAGGCGGCGTGGTCGGTGATGGCGCTGCGCGGCGCCTCCGCTCGATGCGCGGCTGGTCCGGCCGCGGTCCAGGTGACGAGCTGCTGCCACAGTCGGGCGTGGTCTAGATCCTCGATGGAGTCGTCGCCCGCGAAGTCCGAGTCGGCGGCCACGACGACGCGACCGGTTCCGGCATCCACACCGGCAATGACGACCGCGTGAGCGGGCGAGGCGCTGTCGTAGGTGCGGGCGAAGACAAACGCCTCCTCCGGTGTCACCAGATGGCCTGCGCGGTAGACGCACGCTGACTCGACCCCGGCGAAGACATCACTCCCCTTCGCCGGGCTGAAGTCGAGGAGTGGCCAGGTGGAGACGTCATTGAAGCGGCGGGTGGGGTCCTGCACCGTGGAGTTGGCGATCTCGATACCGAACCGCTGGGCGATGGCCGCGAGATTGTTGCCGTACTTGGCCTGCTCGGTTTCCGCGAGGATGACCAGACCGCCACCCGCGCGCACGAAGTTCTCGATCGCGGCGATCTCAGTGTCGGCGTAGGTCGGGTCACCAGCACCGACCGTCGCCTCCCACTCGTCGGTCGAGCAGTGCGGCAGGACCAGCACATCGACGTCCGCGAGGACCTCGGTGGTGAGCGGACCGTCCACCTGGGCACGCACCGTGAAGCCGGCATCGCGCAAGCGCTCGGCCGCGACGGCATACGACGAGTCGGCCGGATTAGCCGGGCTCATGGCCGCGGCGATCTCCGGGCGGATCGACCAAGCCTGCCGGTGGCTCTCATCGACGAGAACACGCACGAGGGGACGCATGGACACTCCTAAAGAGGGGGAATAGCGGAAATTCTATTGCTGATCAGGACAATCAATGGCTGATCGCTCAAAAGTCAGGAAATCATCCTGCTGAAGGCGGGGAGGTCCACGGTGCGCACCGACACTCACCGCATGATTTCCGACCGCGGTGGTTGTTTCCAAGGGCCCAGAACCCACCACGACGGTCGGAAATCGAGGGAGCGGGCGCGGCGAACAGGAGACCTCCCCCACTCGAAACGTAGGATCTGCGACATGAATACGACATTCCGAATCGCTGCCGCGGCCGCTCTGGCCGCTGGCTCCCTCGCCCTCGCCGCCTGTGGTGGCTCCTCCGACTCCGGCGACAGCTCCTCTTCGGCGAGCGACTCCGCCATCGGCGGCGGGTCCGCCGAGTGCACCGAGCAGGTCATGGAGAGCAACGCCGAGGCCTCCGCCAAGGCCGCTGGCCTCGAGCTCGTCGACACCAAGAGTTACGAGTGCGACGGTGGCTGGGCCATTGTTTTCGCGATCACCAAGTCCGGTGACATCGAGCAGACCACCGCGTTCGTCTACCAGGCCGAGGGCCCCACGTGGGCCGAGAACCAGCTCGACGCGATCTGCGCCGACGGTTCCGACGTCCCGGCCAAGATCAAGGATCAGGCCTGCGCCCTGCGCTAGTCCCTACCCCCTGACCCACGATCGAGCGGCGGGTCATGCGGCGCTTGAACTTCGAGTGCGCTGCATGACCCGCCGTTCGTCATGTCACGACGTAGGCGATAGAAACGCCCGCATCCTCAGGACGCACCCGGCCTCATCGGCCAGGGCATGGCCTGCTCAAGTTCGAGAGCGATCGACAGGAGTCGACGTTCACCGCCCCGCGGCGCACCAATCTGAACGCCAATGGGTAATCCTTCGTCGGTGCGCGATAGCGGAAGCGAGATGGCTGGCGCACCGGTGACGTTCTGCCACGCAGTGAACGAGGCGAACTGCAAGATGCGCACGAGTTGATCCCGTACGGGTACTTCCGGACCCAGGTACCCAATCGGCGGGGCCGGGTGTGACACGACCGGCGACACAACGACGTCGAAGTGCTCGTAGATTCCCTCCGGCTCGGCCGCCACCCGCTTGAGTCGTCGAATGCTGCCCGGAACCCGTTCAGCCTGCTGAACGAACATGGCGCTGAGGCCCTTGGTCAGCGCCTCGGTCTGCTTGCCGTCAAAGCCCTTGCCGAATACGCGAGATCCGGTCTTTTGCATCATGAATGACAGGAAGGCCCAGTAGCGCAGGAAGTCACGCCCAAACTGCTCATCGAGGTGGGGCGGGATGTGCTCCACCTCGTGGCCCAGGGCCTCAAGTGCGTGTCCCGTCGCCAGGACCGCAGCCCGCGTGTCCTCCTCCACCGCAAGCCCGGGAACTCCTTCGGTGACGACCGCGACGCGGAGCCGAGCATGTTCGGGCCGCACCACCATGCCGATCGGCGGCAAGTCCGGGTTCGCGAACCGACGCTCGGACTCGGCGAAGAAGTACGCCGTATCGCGCACGGAGCGAGTGAGCACACCCTGATTGATGATGTGAATCGGCAAGGTGTCGAGTTCGGCGCGGTCCGGGAACCGCCCGCGGGTTGGCTTCAAGCCAACGAGCCCGCACAGCGCCGCCGGGATACGGATCGATCCGCCTCCGTCGTTCGCATGGGCGATCGGGAGCGCTCCGGAGGCCACCAATGCTGCCGAGCCGCCGCTCGATCCGCCGGTCGAGTGGCCGACGTGCCATGGGTTGCGCGTCGCGCCGTACGTCGTCGACTCGGTCGTCGCGGTGAGACCGAACTCGGGCAGCGTTGTCTTGACCAGTGGATCGAAGCCCAGTCCGCGAAAGTGCGCCACGAAAGGCATGTCCTGGAGCGCCGCTGTGCTCGGCGTGGCTGCCGACCCATGCCGGGTCGGGTAGCCGGTGAGGTCCTGGTTGTCCTTCACCGCGGTGGGGATTCCCCGAAAGGGTCCGTCTGCCCCGGGACCGAGATCGACCTCGCACACGACCGCGTTGAGCGTGTCATTGGCAGCGGCGACACGAGCGCGGGCCGACTCCCGCAGTTCCATCGGTGACACCTCGCGCCGCGCCAGCCGATGGAGCAACTCCATGACGTCATCGCCACCGAGGGCATCGTCGGCGTAGACGCTGACGCGACTATCCATGGATCACCTCCGCAAGATCGTCACTGTCCACTTCACGAGGCAGCACGATGGCGGGAACGGCACTGGCACGGATCAACTTATGTGACAGATCGCCGAGGAACACCCGTCGAACCGCACCCAACCGGCTGGACGCGAGGACGAAAAGGTCCGTGTCTTCCCAATCGAATCGGGACATGGCGCGCTCGGCGGTGTCGCCCTGAACGACGGTGCCGGTCAACGGGTAGTCGGTGCGGGCCATGAACTGCCGCTGCGCCTCCTGCTCGTGCTCGACGAGCGTCTCCATGACGAGGCGCTCCGGATCGCGACCGAGGCGCGACCCCACGATGCGCGTCGCCCGGATCACCACCGTGAGCAGCTGGACCGGGAGGGAACGTGGACGCGCTGCCTGCACGGCTGCCGCCACCGCCACCGAGGTTTCGGGGGTGTCCTGGAAACCGACGACGAGACGCGCGAAGCGCTCCGGTGCCGTCTCGCGGTAGCCCTCCGGGGCAAGGGCGACAGCGGACGGGCCGCCATGCAGCAGGGAGTGCGCGATCGGACCCATGGCGATATGTCCGTCAACCGCACGTGAGCCCGGTCCGAGAACCACGACGGAGGCGGAGGCCTCTTCCGCGATCTTGCGCAATCCGTGTCCCACCGAGGCCGCGCCGAGAACGACGCGATCGGTATCGGTGATGTCCCACTCCAGGGCGAGCGAGGCCGCCGCGCCACCGAGCGTGGACTCGGCACGTTCCTCGAGGAAGGCCGACCACTCAGCATCCACGTGGCCGATGCTCGGGTAGTCGATGGTTGGTGGGTGAACATACGCCAGGGTGATCTGCGCATCGAGGAGCCGGGAGAGGACGGCACCGAGGGCAACCGCGTCCTCCCCGGACTCGTCCGGGCTCACTCCCACGACGATGCGCACTTCGCCTCCACGTCACGATCTTGCCGACCTGTCACATCTTGAACCGGCGCTGTCTACGGTAGTCCCCA
>CAYGMM010000140.1:0-5353 GCA_964351035.1 uncultured Actinomyces sp. | reverse complement strand
AGCCGGCGCCTCGGCCTCCACCACGGGGGCGATGACGGCCGTGGGCGGATCAGCGTCCGGCTCCTCGGCATCTGTCACAGCGGGTATCTCTCCCGTGGTCGACGTATCCGCCTCCACCGCCGCGAGCACCGTCGTGGAATCTTCCGCGGAAGATTCGGTCGGCTCGGGCTCGGGCTCGGACTCCTGGCTCGCCTCCGGCTCGGGCTCGGGCTCCTGGCTCGCCTCCGGCTCGGGCTCGGGCTCCGATTCGGACGAATCTGACTCCACTGCCGCGGGCGCCGCCGCAGAATCTTCCGCGGAAGGTTCGCTGGTCTCCGTCTCGGGCTGCGTCGTCTCGGGCTGCGTCGCCTCGGGCTGCGTCGCCTCGGGCTGCGTCGCCTCGGGCAGCGTGGTCTCGGTCGCCTCATCCACGGAATCGGACATCAGAGTGGGTTCACTGTCCGTTGGGGGCTGTTCCGCCGTCTCCTCATTGGCCACCCCGCAACAGTACGGCGGACCCACTCCCGAGCGCGGGAGCGACCCCGCTCGCCGCCAGAGATCGCAACCTTGTGAAACGCCCCCCGCAAGCGCCCGGACTCCCCTAACGTCGGCAGCACCCACCGACGGGTGGGTGCGCCATGCGCAATGCGAACAACTCCCGGGAGCGACATGACTCATGTGCCCATCAGCGTCACCGTCGACGGCACGGTGTACGACGCAGAAGTAGAACCCCGCCGTCTCCTCGTCAACTTCCTTCGTGAAGATGTCGGTCGCGTCGGCACCGTCGTCGGCTGCGACACCTCCAACTGTGGCGCCTGCACGGTGCTGCTCAACGGCCGAAGCGTGAAGTCCTGCAGCGTCCTCGCTGTCCAGGCCGATGGCGCCTCGGTGACAACGATCCAGGGCCTCGCCGAAGGCGAGGACAACTGGCACCCCGTCCAGACCGCCTTCAAGGAGTGCCACGGCCTGCAGTGCGGCTACTGCACCCCCGGCATGGTGATGTCGACCGTCGATCTGTTGAGCGAGAACCCCAACCCCTCCGAGGCAGAGATCCGCGAGGGACTGGAGGGCAACCTGTGCCGGTGCACCGGCTACCACAACATCGTGAAGTCGGTCCAGGAGGCCGCGAAGATCATGGGAGGTGCCAAGTGACCGAGACCCTCGACACCCAGGCCACTGCCATGGGCCGGCCGCTGCGCCGTAAGGAAGACGCGCGCCTGCTGCATGGCCAAACCAACTGGACCGACAACATCCAGCTGCCCGGAACCCTGCACATGGCGATCCTGCGCAGCCCGATGGCCCACGCCAAGATCACCAATATCGACGTCTCCCCCGCCCTGGAGCAGCCGCACGTCGTGGCCGCCTACAGCGCCAAGGAGCTCGGCGACCTCAACGGTTCGATCCCCTGCGTCTGGCCGGTCACCGATGACATCCAGATGCCGGCGTTCCCCGCCCTCGCGGTCGACAAGGTCCGCCACGTCGGTGACTGCGTCGCCGTCGTCGTGGCCACCGACAAGTACGCCGCTGCGGACGCCCTCGAGTCGATCGTCGTCGACTACGAGGCCCTGCCCGCGGTGATCGACATGGAGGCCGCCCTCGTGGAGGGTTCGCCGTCCGTGCACGACGCCGAGGACGGCAGCCTGGGCACGAACCGCTGCTACGACTTCCCGCTGATGCCGACCGGCGAGGGCTCCCTCGACGCGGCGATCAAGGAAGCCGGTGATGACGCCGTCGTCATCAAGCGTCGGCTCATCAACAACCGCATCATCGCCGGCTTCATGGAGCCCCGCTCCGTCGTTGCCTCGCCGATGGGCATGAGCAACGACTCAGATTCCGCACATCCTGCGGGTGCTGCTGGCCCTGGTCACCGGGCTGCCAGAGAACTCGCTGCGCATCGTCGCCCCCGACGTCGGTGGTGGCTTCGGCGGCAAGCTGCAGTTGTACCGGGAGGAAGTCCTCGCCGTGCAGATCGCCCGCCACCTCGGCCGGCCGGTCAAGTGGACCGAGACTCGCAGCGAGGACATGGTCTCCTCGCACCACGGTCGCGATCAGATCCAGGACATCACCCTGGCGGCCACGAAGGACGGCAAGCTCCTCGGCATGCGGGTGGACCTCATCGCCAACATGGGCGCCTACCTGCAGATCATCACCCCGGGCATCCCGCTGCTGGGCATGTTCATGTACCCGGCCATCTACAAGATGCCGGCGTACGAGTTCTTCTGCACCGGTGTCTTCACGAACACCACGCCGACCGACGCCATCCGCGGCGCCGGCCGCCCGGAGTCAACCTTCGCCATCGAGCGCATGATGGACGAACTCGCCGCCGAGCTCGGCATGGATCCGATGAAGTTCCGTGAGATGAACTGGATCAAGCACGAGGAGTTCCCCTACGCCACCGTCGCCGGGCTCACCTACGACACCGGCAACTACGAGGCGGCTACCGCCAAGGCGATGGAGCTCTTCGGCTACGACGCACTCAAGGCCGAGCAGGCCGAGCGTCGCGCCTCGGGTGATCCGGTCCAGCTCGGCATCGGCATCTCGACCTTCACCGAGATGTGCGGCCTGGCACCGTCCCGCACCCTCGGTGCCCTGAAGTACGTCGCTGGCGGCTGGGAGCACTGCACGATTCGCGCACTGCCCACCGGCAAGATCGAGCTCATCACCGGCACCTCGCCGCACGGGCAGGGTCACGAGACCGCGTGGAGCCAGATCGCCTCGAGCATCCTCGGCGTCGACGTCGACGACATCGAGGTCGTGCATGGTGACACCGGCCGCGCTCCCTACGGCATGGACACCTACGGCTCGCGTTCGCTCGCGGTCGGTGGCCAGGCCATCAAGAAGGCGGCCGAGCGCCTGGTGGAGAAGGCCAAGGTCATCGCGGCCCACCAACTCGAGTGCTCCCCCGACGACCTTGAGTTCGTCCAGGGCGAGTTCCGGGTCAAGGGGGATCCGGCCAAGGCGCAGCCGCTCGGCGCGGTCGCGTTCGAGGCGTTCACCGCGCACAACCTGCCGGACGGCGTCGAGCCGACCCTGCAGGCCGAGGCGACGGTCGATCCGGACGACTTCTCCTACCCGCACGGCACGCACCTGTGTGCCATCGAGGTCGACACCGAGACCGGCAAGTCCACGATCCGCTCGTACGTCGCCGTCGATGACGTCGGCGTTCAGGTGAATCCGCTCATCGTCGAGGGCCAGGTGCACGGCGGTCTCGCCTGCGGTATCGCCCAGGCGCTCTACGAAGGTGTGGAGTACGACGAGGACGGCAACATCCTCACCGCGAGCCTGGCGGACTACCTCATCCCGAGCGCGGCCGATCTGCCGAGCTTCACCACCGATCGCACCGTCACCCCGTCGACGACGAACCCGCTGGGCACCAAGGGCGTTGGCGAGGCCGGGGCGATCGCGTCCCCGCCGGCGGTCATCAATGCGATCGTCGACGCCCTGCGTCCGATGGGTGTCAACGACGTGAAGATGCCGGCTACGCCCGAAACCGTTTGGCGAGCCATCCAGGCCGCCCAGGGAGGTGCCCAGTGATTCCCGTTGCCTTCGACTACGTCCGCCCCGGTTCGGTGGACGAGGCTGTGGCGGCCCTCGCCGCGGCCGGCGAGGACGCCAAGGTGATCTCCGGCGGCCAGTCGCTCATGCCGGTCCTCCGGCTACGCCTGGCTGCACCGACGTCGTTGATTGATGTCGGTGGCATCGCGGAGATGAGTGGGGTGAGCGACGGCGGTGACCACCTGGTCATCGGCTCGAACACCACCCATCACGAGGTGATGAACAATCCGATGGTCAAGGAGCACGCACCGCTGCTCGCGCAGACCGCGGCGACGGTGGCAGATCCGCAGATCCGTCACCGCGGCACCCTCGGTGGTTCGCTGGCGCACGCCGACCCTGCCGGCGACCTACCCACGGCGGCACTGGCACTCGATGTCACGGTCGTCGCGGCGGGCCCCAACGGTCGTCGTGAAATCCCCGCGAAGGACTTCTTCGTCGACTACTTCACCAGTGCACTGGAGCCGGACGAGATCGTCGTCGCGGTGAAGGTGCCGAAGATGGGCGACGGGTGGAGCACCCACTACGAGAAGTTCAACCGCACCGCTCAGGCGTGGGCCACGGTCGGTGTTGCCGCCGCGGTCAAGCGTCAGAACGGCACCATCACCGAGGCGCGAGTGGCCCTGACCAACATGGGACCCTCGCCCATTCGGGCGTCGAGTGTCGAGGCGGCACTCGCGGGCGCGGAGGCTTCGGCCGACGCGATCGCAGCCGCTGCGGCCAGTGCGGCGGACGGCACTCGGCCGACGAGTGACCTCCACGCATCGGCGGAGTTCCGCGAGCACCTCGCGCGGGTGCTCACCAAGCGTGCGGTGGCGACGGCCGCCGGCGTCTAGTTCGACTCAGTCGAAAGGGGGCCGTCACCCGGGGGACGGCCCCCTTTCGCATGTCTAAGGTCACTCCCGAAACGCCTGACGTCAACCGTCACCCGTGACAGCATGAGCCCTCGGGGAGGACATGATGGCCCGACGACGCCTGCTCACAGCGGCATCCGCCGTAGCGGCGACCACAGCCGTGGCAGCCAACCTCCTCTCCGCTCCAGTCGCACGTGCCCAACCAATGCAACTCGACCCGGATCTTCCGCTGCCCGCGGTGAGCACTTCAGTCTCGGGTGACGGTGCAGTAACTGTCACGTTGGACTACCCCGTCCCGAACGCCGTGTGCGTCTGGGCCATTGAATGGGATACCGGTGACCCGCTGGAGCATGGCATGGTCGCCGGCCTTCGCCCTGGCGGCAAGCCGCCCGAGCAGGAGCAGACCGTTCCCCCAGTATGCGGCTCAGGGACACTCCCCACCTCCTTGACCATCACACCGGCTCAGGTCGGCCCTGCAGCGACAAGCATCCGCATACGTTGGAGCCCAACCTCGAATATCTGGACCTACTCCGGGTTCACCACGCTGACTTGGCCGATCACTCCGGACACACCCGGTGAAGCGCCCACCCTGTCGCTTGCCTGGTCACCCGACGGGGCCCTGCGCGCCGAGGCAACGACCGGGAGCCCGTGCCACTGGCGTTTCGAGTCTCGCCTGGCTAGCGGCGCCTGGTCGGGGAACTGGGTCGGCGGTGAGCCGGGTGCACCGTGCGCCGGTCTGGCTTCGACCACATGGAATACGCCGGACTCCCTGTGGCCTTCGGCCGGTCAGGTTCGTGTCGCGTATACCTCGGCCGTCTCATCGACGTCGCTATCCGAATGGGCAACAGCCGACTACGTCTACTCGAAGTACTCGGCCCCCAAGGTGACGGTGTCCAACGAACAGGTAAGCCTCGACGGGATACCGGAGTTCGCCTGCCGCCTGGCGGTGAGTTGGCGTGTCGGAGGCC